>NZ_JBMPGU010000002.1:190633-509400 GCF_049323015.1 Thalassococcus sp. BH17M4-6 | reverse complement strand
GATTCTGTTGAAAAACAACGTGTTGCGGATGCAGAAAGTAGCGGCCGGAACGGGGCGCAAGCGCCTCTCTGATCAGGCTTTGGATGGTTTCTGCGGTGCAGGGAAGATCTTGGCCAGTTTGCGGAGGTTTTGAGCGGTGGCTGCGAGGAGGAATTCGTCGTTGGCGCCACATGGACCTCGTAATCGAAGCCGGCCCAGGCCGAGGATGCGTTTGAGATGGGCGAAGAGCATCTCGACCTTCTTTCGGAGCTTCATCGAGATGTCGTATTGGCGGGTCTTGGCAATGTCGCGCGCGACCTGACGGGCGTCTTCGTGTTCCTCGCGGGTGATCTTGCGCGCGTCGGTGTTGGGGCAGCACCTGGCTTTGGATGGGCAGGCCTGGCAGACCTCTTTCAGTGCCCGATAACGGGCGGTGCCCTTGCCTGTCGGTCCTCGGTTCGGGTCCGAGTAGTTGCGGCGGAACTGTTTGAGGGCGTGACCTTCGGGGCAGATGTACTGATCGTTCTCGGCATCCCATTCGAAGTCGGCACGGGACCATGTGCCATCGGATCGGCCAGCCTTGTCGAACACCGGAATATGTGGAGCGATCTTCTGCTCGACCAACCAGCCAAGCATAGGCCCAGTTCCGTAGGCGGTATCGGCGATCAGCCGTTCGGGATGCAGATCGAACCGATCCTTCACCCGTCTCAGCATGGTCTTGGTCGATCCGACCTCGGCCTGACGGATTGATCTGGTGGCTTCAACATCGACGATGACGCCGTGGTCCGTATCGATCAGGTAATTGTCGGAATAGGCAAAGAATGCTGGGCCTTTGCGCGCAGCCGTCCATTGGCTGGCCGGATCGGAATGGGACGTGAACTTGGGCTGAACCGGGGACGCTGCACCAAAGGCCGCCTCGTCCAGCGTATCGAGGTACTCGCGCACTGCGCGGGGCGCATCTGCCGGATCGATGGTCGACACATTCCATTCTTCCTTGGGCGTCGAGTTCTGCTTGTTGGCGTCCGCCTCGATCAGGCTGGCATCGATGGCCATGCGCTGTCCGCTGACCAGGCCTTCTTCGATGCATCGCGCCACCGTCGTCTCGAACAAGTGGCGCAACAGTTCGCTCTCGCGGAACCGCCCATGCCGGTTCTTTGAAAAGGTGGAATGATCGGGAACGCGGTCGCCGAGATCGAGACGGCAGAACCAGCGATATGCGAGGTTGAGATGTACCTCCTCACAGAGCCGCCGTTCCGACCGGATGCCAAAGCAATACCCGACCAGCAGCATCCGGATCAGCAGTTCAGGATCGACGGACGGGCGGCCGGTGTGGCTGTAGAAATCCGCCAGATGGGCCCGGATGCCGTTCAGATCGACGAACCGATCAATCGACCGCAGCAGGTGGTCTTGGGGAACATGATCCTCTAGCGAGAACTCGTAGAACAGAGCCGCCTGCGCTTCCTGCCTCGGTCCCATCATCGCCAATCCCTCCCTATAGGACGAATTGAATCAGCGACTTGCCACTCGATCAAGGAAGAGTTTTTCAACATAATAGGCCCAAAGCTGCCGTCGACCAACCTTCCCAGATGCTGCGGCGCGGCCCGCCAAAGCGGTCGTTCATGCATCGCGCAGCACTTTGATACGGCCAGACGACCGCAACGCGGACAAAGCGGACGCCAACGAAGGCGCCTGCGCCGCGATGAAAGGTCCCAAAAGCAGACTTTGCAGGTAGCGTGTCGTTTGGCGGCTGATACACTCAAGGTCATGGGGAACATACTGGATTCGCGACTTGAATCCCTTAACTCATTTGTGCAGCAAGGCCGATCATGTCATGCTGACTGTCGGGCGACTCGCGCGAAATGCAATTCGCGAATGGGTAATAGGCCCAAGAAACTGAAACCAAAGTCAGCGAGATAAAATGCAGCCTGTCTGGATTTGCACACACTGTATCGAAGGTGCGACCGTCGGGCGGATTTCCAATCTCGGTGGGCACCATTATGCGGATTGCGGTCGAGAATCCCACTTTGGCGACTTACGCGCCCCAGGTACGACAGTCTTGCGTCATCCGGATCATCTTGGCCCGGAACTATCAGTGATTGCGGGCCAATTACCGATGTCATGTTCCACTTTTCTCAAGGGCGAAGCATGGCTATTTGAATCGTTCGAAGACAGTTCTGCGAGCGAAATCGACGCCCCTTTGTGTCTGACGCCAGATAGCTTACTGGACGAGTACCCCGACTATGTGGCGAGCGAAGAGTACTACCTGGTAGGGGCGCCGGCGGGTGATTTGGCGATCCAAAATCTGGATGGTGTCAGAAGTGTCATGGTCTGGGATGATCCGAAACTTGCCCAAACAGCACTTGCAACTGGTCAATTCGGAAATGACTCGGTGATCAAACTGTCACGAGAAGGATTGATCGCCACATTGAATGGTATCGATTTGAAATTCATGAACGTAAATTTTGAGTTGGATCGTCCATCAGATCTCGTTTTGATAGCTGAGTTCATTCAGTGTTTCCAGGATACTTAGCGAGCTAAATGCGTACAATAAACTTGTTTGATTGACCATCTCCCGAACGTTCTTTGGGCAGTAGTTTGCGACAAAGAAATGTAGCGAATGTCGTCTCACCATCCTCTGTGTAGGATCTCCGGGGGCATCGGCATGACCTTGGCGGGATGTCCGTTTCCAACGTCCAGCCAAGGTCTCGTTCGCAGGTGAAGAGAAAGTCCGAAATCCGCCCGTTTCAAAAAAAAAGCCGGACCCGAAGGTCCGGCGTACTCGTCAACACACGAGGGAAATCTCCGGCAGCCGGAGGGGGGAACGGGTCAGGCGGCCTTGAAGGTCAGCGAGACGCCGTTGATGCAGTGGCGTTTGCCGGTGGGACGCGGGCCGTCGTCGAAGATGTGGCCCATGTGCGATCCGCAGCGGCGGCAGTGGCATTCGGTGCGCACACCGAAGAGCGAGCGGTCGGGCTTGGTTTCGATGGCGTCCGCCTGGGCCTGCCAGAAGGACGGCCAGCCGGTGCCGCTGTCGTACTTGTGCTCGGAGCTGTAGAGCGCGAGATCGCAGCCCTTGCAGTGGAACATGCCCGCGCGTTTCTCGTCGTTGAGCGGCGAGGTGAAGGCGCGTTCCGTCCCCTCTTCGCGCATGACCTTGTATTCGAGGTCGGTCAGCATGGCCTGCCATTCGGCCTTGCTGCGTGTGACTTCGAAGTTCTGTGCGGCCCCGGCCCCGCGGCCCAGCCCGAAGGCGGCGGCGCTGGCGGTGAGAAATAGGCGTCTGTTCATCTTATCCTCCGTTCGATCCCACTTTATGTGGGCGGCCCGCCCTTGCCGGAACAAGGGCGAGACCTGCACTTTTGCGTGACCATCGGGGATTACATGGCCGGCAAAAGAACCCGGTCGATGACGTGGATCACGCCATTTGATTGCTTCACGTCTGCCACGGTGACGTTCGCGGTGCGGCCCTGTTCATCGGTCAGGGTGATGGTACCGCCCGACATTTTCGCCTGCAGCGTGCAGCCGCCGACGGTGGGCACGGGATGGGTGCCGCCGTCATCGGCGATCATGCCGGCGATGGCGTCGGACATGGCATTGGCCGCGACCACGTGGCAGGTCAGGATCTGGGCAAGCTGTTTCTTGTGCTGGTCCATCATCAACTGGTTCAGCGACTCGTCGGTGATGCGGTCGAAGGCGGCATTGGTCGGTGCGAAGACGGTGAACGGCCCCGGCCCCATCAGCGTGTCGACAAGGTCGGCCTGCTTGACGGCGGCGACCAGCGTGGTGTGGTCGGCCGAGTTCACGGCGTTTTCGACGATGTTCTTGTCGGGGAACATGGCGGCACCGCCGACCATCGGGTTGCCGGTGTCGCTGTGGCTGCCAGCGATGGCACCGCTGGCGATCACGGCCAGTGCGGCGGCGGTCAGTTTGGTCTTGATGGTCATTCGGATATCTCCTCCTGTTTCCCCTACCCTTTTTCGGCGGGATCACGGGAAGCCACGCAAGCATCCGGGGCGGAGTTTCAGGGGGCGTGCAAAAAGTTTGCGGGCGGGCCACTACAGCGGGCCTCGCAGGCCAGACGACCCCGTCAGTCTTGCGTCTCCGCGCCTTGCCCTGACGTGTCGGGCGGCACCGCGCCGGTGTCGAGAAGCCCCGACAGGCTCGCGACCCAGGCAAGGCCTGCGGCGGCCAGCGCGCCCAGCAGGTAGGGCCGCAGCTGCCGCCAGACCGACGGCGGCGCGGGCCCGAAAGTGGCCAGCTCGATCCGCCGCAGCACGGCGGGGGACGGCGGCACCTCGGGGATCGCACCGGCAAGGTCGGCGAGATTTTCGGCCCAGTAGGCCACCTCGGCCTGCAGATGCGGCTCTGTCGCCAGCCGGTCCTCGAACGCGACCCGTTCCGCATCCGACAGGAGGCCCAGCACATATTCCGCGCAGAGCGCCGCGTCACCGCCGGGCAGATCGTCGCGCGGCCCGGCCCCGAAATCTTCGCCGCGGGTCATTGATCGGACTCCTGGCGCAGCTGGGTCAGGCAACGGCGAAACCAGGGGCGGAAGGCCTCGGCCGATACGCCGGCGCGGCGCGAAAGGGCGGCGTAGCCTTCGCCGTCCAGATAGGCGCGGCGCAGCATCATGTGGCGCTCGGCCTCTGCCGTCGCGGGAAAAGCGTCCTCGCCACCATCTCGATCGTCCACGCACGGCTGATCCGCGCCAGCCCTGGACCGCGCGCGATGCGCAAGCGCCGTGTCGCGGGCCAGGGTGATCAGCCAGACCTGCGGGGCGAGCCCGCTGGCCAGCCGATTGTCGGCCTGGGTCCAGACGGTTTGAAAGACCTCTTGCAGCACATCCTCTGCCGCGCTGCGGTCGCGCAGGATGCGCAGGCAGATGCCGAAGAGGCGCGGCGCCTGATCGGCGTACAGCGCGCGAAACGCGTCGCGGTTGCCCATGGCCACCCGCTCCAACCGTTCTTCGATGTCTGCGTCGTCCTGCATTGTCGCGATCCTTCCCGACGCGCTGCCGCTCTGGGGGCAGAGTGCCATGCAAGGGTCCGGTGACAAGGGAACAAACGCCGCAGCCATGCGCATATTTCGCCAAACGCCCCGGGGCGACACGTCATGGGCGATGCCCCGGCCGCGCCGTCGCGCATAGGTGACATCGACAGGTTGATTTCGCCGCGCCCCGCCGCAGCGGCAATGGCGCGCACTTCCCCTTGCCCCTTGCCGCGATATGTTGCACCACGGGCGCGGCAAAGACCCCGGGACACGAGACGAGGATATCATGGCGGACGGCACGATCGACATCACGGCAAAACCCACCGAGGAGATCTCTGTCCGCGAGGTGTTCGGCATCGATACCGACATGGTGGTGCACGGATTTGCCGACCGCACCGACCGCGTGCCGGACATGGACAGCACCTACAAGTTCGATCCCGACACGACGCTGGCGATCCTTGCAGGCTTTCGCAACAACCGCCGGGTGATGATCCAGGGATATCACGGCACCGGCAAGTCGACGCATATCGAACAGGTGGCGGCGCGGCTGAACTGGCCTGCGGTGCGGGTGAACCTTGACAGCCACATCAGCCGGATCGACCTCATCGGCAAGGACGCGATCAAGCTGGTCGATGGCAAGCAGACCACCCAGTTTCAGGAAGGCATCCTGCCCTGGGCGCTGCGCAACCCCTGCGCCATCGTGTTCGACGAATACGACGCGGGGCGGGCCGACGTGATGTTCGTGATCCAGCGGGTGCTGGAAACCGATGGCAAGCTGACGCTGCTGGATCAGAACCAGGTGCTGACGCCGCACAAGTATTTCCGCATCTTCGCCACGTCGAACACCGTCGGGCTTGGCGACACCACGGGCCTCTATCACGGCACGCAGCAGATCAACCAGGGCCAGATGGACCGGTGGAGCCTGGTGGCCACACTGAACTATCTCAGCATCGACGCCGAAACCTCGATCGTTCTGTCGAAGGCGCCGCATTACAACACCGAAAAGGGCCGCAAGACCGTGCGGCAGATGGTGACCGTTGCGGACCTCACGCGGACGGCCTTCATGAACGGCGATCTGTCGACGGTGATGTCGCCGCGGACAGTGATCGCATGGGCGCAGAATGCCGAGATCTTCCGCGATCTGGGCTATTCCTTCCGGGTGTCCTTCCTCAACAAATGCGACGAGCTCGAGCGGCAGACCGTGGCCGAGTTCTATCAGCGCTGCTTTGACGAGGAACTGCCCGAAAGCGCCGCGTCAATGAGCGTGATCTGATCCCATGATCGCGGCGGCGCTGGTTCTGGTGTCGCTGGGCTCTGCTGAAGAGCTGGCCACCTGTGCCGCGCTTTGGCACGGCTATGCCGATTTCGCGCGAGTCTCTGCCTATCTGGACGGCGAGGACGAAGCGCGCCAGACGGCAGAGGCCTTTGCCCGTCGCGCAGGGCTGCCCGCCTCCGTGGCCGATCAGCGCCCGGGCATGTATCTGCTTGTGCGCGCGGCCATCGAAGGCGACAGGATGAGCCGCGACCTCTTTGAACGACAGATGCAGGACTGCGACGCCTTGCGTGACGACTGATCTGCATCCGGGGGCAACCTTGCGACCTGTGATGTCCTGACAACTTTTCGGAAAAATTCTCATTCCGCCTCATTTTTGGTCAACTTTCATGCTTCAATGTTCGCATGATGGGCGGTTTGAAAACATGTCTTCACGCCGGGCTGGTCACGGCCCTGCTGTCCGGCGCGGTCAGCGCGCTGCCATCCGACACGCGCGACAGGGCCAGGCTCTTTGCCGGATGCGCGGGCCGGATGTCGGCGCTGATGGAGCATCAATGGATGTTCGACGGCGCCGCCTCTGACCGGACCAAGAAGGTACGGGCGGGTTTTGTGGCCCTTGTCGAGGCATCGGTGGGCCAGGGTGTCACCGGGCGCGATGCGCTCAACTGGCGGATCGACGCGAAAATGGCGCAGGCGCGGCTCCTGCAACTGGCGACCTTCAGCGACGACGCCCGCATCGTCCGACAAGCCCGGCGGCGTGCCGATCTCTATCTGGCGGAGTGTGAAAACCTGTTGCTGGGCTGAGCCCGGATTCGCGCTGGCAGATCCAAGACGCAATCCGCATTCTCTCTGCCGGTCACGTCGCGACCTCTCGCAGCACCCGAACCAGAAGGTCCGCGACGGCCGCCGGGTTGTCATGGGTCATCAGGTGGCCTGCCCCGTCGATCACCTCTGTTCCCACGCCATGCGTACGCAGCGCCTCCGGATCGGGCACATCGGGCGCGCCGATACTGTCGGCGAGGCTTTGCGCGCCATAGACGAATGTGCGTGGTACGGGCGATGACAGGAATGCCGCCTTCAGCCCCGGATCAAGGTCGACCAGCCCGGTCGCGGTGCCATGCAACGTCGCCGGGTCCGCCCCGATGCGCGCGGCATGGACCCGACCGGCTGTCGCATTGCCGCAAAGCGCAGCGCGGAGCAGCTTGGCCTGACGCTCGGCAAACCCCGACCGCACGAAGGCATCGCATTCTTGCCGAGCGATGCCGCTGGAGGCTGGGCCGCCGCCGGGGGTCAGGTTGCCCTCGGCCACCAGCACATGCGCCACAAGGTCTGGCCGGTCGAGCGCCAGGTACATCGCCACCGTCCCGCCCATGGAATGGCCGAAGATCACCGCGGGCCCAAGCTCCAGATGGTCCAGCAGCCGCGCGATCAGCCCTGCGTGATCGCGCGGGCTGCAGGAAAAGCCGGGAATCGGCGGGCTGATGCCGGAACCGGGGTAGTCGGGCAGGATGCGGCGCACTCCGTTCAAGACCGGTTGGGTGACAAGCGGCAGAAAGTTCGGCGCGGCGGCAAAGCTCAGCGCCGGAAGACAGACCAGCGCAGGCCCCTGCCCCGGCAGATCATGCCAGCGCAGGAGCGCGTCCATGTCGTCCAGATGCAGTCCCTGCATGGCCTTCGTCCCTTGCGTCAAGGGAATGCTAGGCACCGTTGGCGGCGCGGGCAAGCCACTTCGGCCCTTGTCAAAGCGCGCCCGATGGCCAATTAGTCGGACATGGCACAGCAGTCCGACAACCCCGCAGATCCGTTCAAGAAGGCCTTGGCCGAGGCGACCAAGGTCATGGCCGACGACCCCGACCTGACCGTCAGCTACACCGTCGATCCGTCGGGCGTGTCGGGCGACGCGATGCGGCTGCCGCAGGTCAGCCGCCGGATGACCCGGGACGAGGTGCTGCTGGCGCGTGGCACGGCGGATGCCTTGGCGATGCACCGGCGCTATCACGACGCGGGCTGTCATGCCCGCTATGCCCCCCCGGGGGACATGGCGCGCGAAATCTACGAAGCGATGGAAACCGCCCGCTGCGAGGCCATGGGCGCGCGCGACATGCCCGGCACCGCGGGCAACATCGATGCCAAGATCGGCCACGAGGCGACCCGCCGCGGCTATGCCCAGATCAAGGAAGCCTCTGAGGCGCCGCTGCCCGTCGCCGCAGGCTACCTTGTCCGGCATCTGGCCACGGGCCGCGACCTCCCCGAAGGGGCCGGCAATGTCATGGAGTTGTGGCGCGGTTTCATCGAGGAGCAGGCCGGTGGCACGCTTGAAGGGTTGCAGGACAAGCTGGCCGATCAGACCGAATTTGCCAAGTTCACCCGGCAGGTGATCAACGATCTGGGCTATGGCGACCAGCTGGGCGACGATCCCGACGACTATGACGATGAGAGTGACGATCAGGGCCAGGACGACGGCGAAGAGGAGCAGGATCCCGACAGCACCGGTCAGGACGACGAGGGCGAGGAAGACAGCGAAGCCAGCCCCGAGCAAAGCCAGGACGAAACCCAGGACAGTTCTCAGGCGCAGGTCTCCATGGACGAGATGGCCGATCAGGAGCTGGGCGACGAGACCGAGATGCCCGAGGGCGAGGCCCCGATGGAGCCGCCCGCCCCGGCCCCGATTTCCGACGCCGATCCCAATTACACCGTCTACAACACCGAGCATGACGAAGAGATCAGGGCCGAGGAACTGGCCGAACCGGTCGAGCTTGAGCGCCTGCGCGCCTATCTCGACCAGCAGCTTGAACCGCTCAAGGGCGCGGTGAGCCGTCTGGCCAACAAGCTGCAGCGCCGCCTGCAGGCGCAGCAGAACCGCTCTTGGGAGTTTGACCGAGAAGAGGGCATCCTGGATGCCGGGCGGCTGGCGCGGGTCGTGGTCAGCCCCACGACGCCGCTGTCCTTCAAGGTCGAAAAGGACACCGAGTTCCGCGACACCGTGGTGACGCTGCTGCTGGACAACTCCGGGTCGATGCGCGGGCGGCCGATTTCCATCGCCGCGATCTGCGCCGACGTGCTGGCGCGCACGCTGGAGCGGTGCAACGTCAAGGTCGAGATCCTGGGCTTTACCACCAAGGCGTGGAAAGGCGGCATGGCGCGCGAGAAGTGGCTGAACGAGGGGCGCGAACAGCAGCCCGGGCGGCTGAATGATCTGCGCCACATCATCTACAAGGGTGCCGATGCGCCCTGGCGGCGGACCCGGGCCAACCTGGGCCTGATGATGAAAGAGGGCCTGCTCAAGGAAAATATCGACGGCGAGGCGCTGGAATGGGCGCACCGGCGCATGGCCGGGCGGCCCGAGGCGCGCAAGATCCTCATGGTGATCTCGGACGGCGCGCCGGTGGACGATTCGACGCTCAGCGTGAACCCGGCGAATTTCCTGGAAAAGCATCTGCGCGACGTCATCGCAATGGTCGAACGCAAGCGCCAGGTGGAACTGCTGGCCATCGGCATCGGCCATGACGTGACGCGCTATTACAACCGCGCTGTGACGATCACGGATGTCGAACAACTGGCCGGGGCCATGACCGAACAGCTGGCGTCGCTCTTCGATTCCGATCCGCGCAAACGGGCGCGGGTGCTGGGGATGCGCAAGGCCTCCTGACGGGCCGAAACTGACGGCCCTGCGGGCCGTGCGGGGGCGCGGCCCCCCGTCGCTGCGGCGACTCCCCCGGAGTACTTGCGCCAAGAAGAAGGGCCGAGGGGGCGTATCTTCGGCTGTGCGCGGCGCCGCTGTCGCCACTGGCAGGGGGCGGGAAAACCGGTATTGTGCAGTTCGAAAATCGAGAGGCCGCATGTTCCAGAGCTTTGAAGACACCGCATCACCGGATCAGGGACCGCCGCGTCTGGCGGCCTTGCGCGCGGTTCTGCGCGACGAGGCGCTGGACGGTTTCATCGTGCCGCGCGCCGATGCGCATCAAGGCGAATACGTGGCGCCGCGCGATGACCGGCTGGCCTGGCTCACCGGCTTTACCGGGTCGGCGGGGCATTGCGTCGCCCTGCGGGACACTGCCGGGGTCTTTATCGACGGGCGCTACCGCGTGCAGGTGCGCGCCCAGGTGGCGCCGGACTTCACCCCCGTGAACTGGCCCGAGACGAGCCTGTCGGACTGGATCGCGGCCAAGCTGCCCGGGGGCGGCAAGGTGGCATTCGATCCCTGGCTGCACAGCGTCGCGGGCCTGCGGCGGATGCAGGAGGCGCTGGAGACCGTCACGCTGGTGCGCAGCGACAACCTGATCGACCGGATCTGGCCCGACCAGCCCGCCCCGCCGATGGGGGCGGTCTTTGCCCAGCCGGTGGACCTGGCCGGAGAGGCGCATGGCGACAAGATCGCGCGGCTTGCCAAGGGGCTGAAAGCCGCAGAGGTGGCGGTGATCACCCTGCCCGACAGCATCGCCTGGCTGTTGAACCTGCGCGGATCGGACATCCCGCGCAATCCTGTGCCGCATGGCTTTGCGCTGCTGCACGCCGATGCAAAGGTGACGCTTTTCATGGCAGCGGAAAAGCTGGCCGACCTGGGTGATCACCTGGGTCCCTTGGTGACCGTGCGCCCGCCCGCCGAGTTCCTGGAAGCCCTGCAGGGTCTTACAGGCCACGTCGCGCTTGATCCCGAAACCGCGCCGGTGGCGGTGGCCAATGCGCTGCGCGCGGGCGGGGCCGAGATCGTCGAGCAGACCGACCCCTGCCTGCTGCCCAAGGCGCGCAAGAACGAGGTCGAGATCGCGGGCGCGCGTGCCGCGCATCTGCGCGACGGCGCGGCGATGGTGCGGTTCCTGGCCTGGCTGGACGCGCAGCCGCCCGGCAGCCTTACCGAAATCGACGTCGTCCGGGCGCTGGAGGCCGAGCGGCGCGCCACCAACGCGCTGCGCGACATCTCGTTCGAGACGATCAGCGGCGCGGGCGCGCATGGCGCCATCGTGCATTACCGCGTGACCGAGGACACCAACGCCGCCGTCGAGGACGGCCAGCTTCTGCTGGTCGATTCGGGCGGGCAGTACGTGGACGGCACCACCGACATCACCCGTACCGTGGCGATCGGCGCGGTGGGAGATGAGGAAAAGCAGAATTTCACCCGCGTGCTGCGGGGCATGATCGCGATCAGCCGCGTGCGCTGGCCCGCCGGGCTGGCGGGCCGCGACCTCGACGCCTTGGCGCGGGTGGCGCTGTGGGAGGCGGGGCTGGACTATGGCCACGGCACCGGCCATGGCGTCGGCAGTTACCTCAGCGTGCACGAGGGGCCGCAGCGGCTGGCCAGGACCGGCACCGTGCCCTTCGAGCCGGGGATGATCCTGAGCAACGAGCCCGGCTTTTACCGCGAAGGCGCTTACGGCATCCGGATCGAGAACCTGATCGTCGTGCAGGAGGCCCCGCCTCTGCCCGGCCAGACCATAGCCAAGCTCTTGTCCTTCGAGACGCTGACCTATGTCCCCATCGACCGGCGGCTGATCCTGCCCGAGTTGCTGACCGAAGCTGAACGCGGCTGGCTCAACGCCTATCACGCCACCTGCCGCGAAAAGCTTGGCCCGCTGGTTGAAGGCGCGGTGCACGACTGGCTGATCCGCGCGACCGAGCCGGTTTGACGGGCGAAGGACACACCCCTGTTACAAGCGGCAAGGGAATGTTAGAAGACGAAACAAGGGGAGAGCATAATGGCTGATCACATCAAGATACGGAACGCCGAAGGCACCTGGGTCGTCCGCGCCGGGGGCGCCGTTTTGGGCGAATCCAACGACGCGCTGGAACTGACCGAGGGCGATTATCCCTATGTCATCTATTTCCCGCGCAGCGACATCGCCATGGCGCTGCTTGACCGGACCGATCACACCACCGAGTGCCCGCACAAGGGCACGGCCACCTATTTCACCATCGCCTCGCGCAGCCGGACCTACGAAAACGCGGTCTGGTCCTACGAGAACCCGAAAGAGGCCGTGGCGGCGATCAAGGACCATCTGGCGTTTTACGTGCAGGACGGCGTGACGGTCGAACAGGTCTGACTGCCCTCTGTCGGCGCGGGCCGGTCGCGGCCCAGTCGTGTAGACTGCGGCGGGGTGCCCTCTTTGCTGCGGCGCTGACGCGGCTATAAACGGCGCAGATCCGCAACGACCGAAGGACCGACCGCCCCATGTCCGACCCAAGCGACGACCTGCGTGCCTTTCTGACATCGGTCCATCCCTACAACGCTCTGCCCGGGGACGTGCTGGACGGGCTCTTGTCGGCCTTCCGCGCGCAGGACTATGCCGGGGGCGAGGCGATCTACACCTTCGGCGAACCGCTGGCCGGGCTGTACCTCATTCGCGAGGGCGCGGTCGAAATCACCGATGAGCGCGGCAACACCGTGTCGCTGCTGTCGGCGCGCAACACCTTTGGCGAACGGGGCCTCACCCGCGACGGGCTGGCCGCCACGACCGCCC
Source organism: Thalassococcus sp. BH17M4-6 (assembly GCF_049323015.1). NCBI lineage: Bacteria > Pseudomonadati > Pseudomonadota > Alphaproteobacteria > Rhodobacterales > Roseobacteraceae > Thalassococcus > Thalassococcus sp. BH17M4-6. The sequence goes on along the minus strand of NZ_JBMPGU010000002.1, from coordinate 496,704 downwards.
ATGCCAGCGCCGACACTCGCCTGCTGGTGCTGCCGCGCGCGGATTTCCTGCGGCTCATCGAAACGCAGGAGGTCGCGGCGCGGTTCTTTGACCGGTCGCGCCCCGCCAAGGCGCAGCGCGACGACCTGGCCAACAGCCGCATCGACGCGTTGATGTCTCGCGAACCGCTGACCTGCGGGCCTGACACCCCCGTGCAACAGGCGGCGCAGCAGATGCGTGACCGCCACGTGTCGTCGATCTGCGTGACCGATGGCACGCGGCTTCTGGGGATCCTCACCTTGCGCGACCTCGGCTCCAAGGTGCTGGCCGAGGCGCTGGCGCCCGACACCCCCGTGCGCCGGGTGATGACCGAAAACCCGCTCAGCCTGCCGCCCGACGCGCTGGGATCGGACGTGCTGCACACGATGATGGAGCACCGGATCGGCCATATCCCGGTAACCGAGGGCGGCGCGCTGCGCGGGATCGTCACCCAGACCGACCTCACCCGGTTCCAGGCGCTGTCCTCGGGGCATCTGATCCACGATATCGCCAAGGCCAGCGACGTGGAAAGCATGGCCGCCGCCACGGCTCAGATCCCGACCCTGCTGGTACAGCTGACCGCCGCCGGCACCCGGCACGAGGTGACGACGCGGCTGATCACCGACATCGCCGACGCGGTGACGCGCCGCCTGCTGACGCTGGCCGAGGAAAAGCTGGGGCCGCCGCCGGTGCGCTACCTCTGGCTTGCCTGCGGCAGCCAGGGGCGACAGGAACAGACGGGTGTCAGCGATCAGGACAATTGCCTGATGCTGGACGATACGGTGACGCCCGATCAGATGCCGTATTTCCACGACCTCGCCCGCATTGTCAGCGACGGGCTGCACGCCTGCGGCTATGTTTACTGCCCGGGCGACATGATGGCCACGAACCCGCGCTGGTGCCAGCCGCTGCGCGTCTGGCGCAGCTATTTCAACAAATGGATCAGAACCCCCAACCCCGAGGCGCAGATGCTCGCATCGGTCATGTTCGACCTGCGGCCCATCGGCGGGGACGCCACGCTTTTCGATGGGTTGCACAGCGACACGCTGGCGCTGGCGTCGCGCAATTCGATCTTCGTCGCGCATATGGTCAGCAACGCGCTCAAGCACACGCCGCCGCTGGGGCTCTTGCGCGGGATCGCCACGATCCGCAGCGGCGAGCACAAGAACACGCTCGACCTCAAGCACAATGGCGTGGTACCGGTGACCGATCTGGCGCGCATCTATGCGCTGCAGGGCCGGTTGACCCCGGTCAACACCCGTGCCCGCATCCGCGCAGCGCTCGAGGCGCAGTTGCTCAGCCCCAGCGGCGGGCAGGACCTGCTGGATGCCTATGACGTCATCGCCGAGGCGCGGCTGGATCATCAGTGCACGCGCATCAAAGCGGGCGAGAAGCCGGATAATTTCCTTGCACCGACCGCACTTTCCGACTTTGAACGGTCCCATCTGCGCAATGCCTTCGTCGTGGTGAAGGCGCTGCAGGCGTCGCTGGGACAGGGGCGCGGCACTCTGAGTTGAAGGCGGGCCCCGGCGGCCCGAAGGGGGAGCGATGTTTCTGGAACTGATTGCCGTGGCGGTGGCGGGGTTTGCCGGGGCGGGTGGCATCATGGCGCTGCGGCTGGCGACCGGCGGCGCGCTGCCGCGCTGGCTCATTCCCGTGGGCGCAGGGCTCGCCATGCTCGCCGCGACCATCAGCAGCGAATACGCCTGGTTCAGCCGCACGTCCCAGGCCCTGCCCGAGGGGTTGGAGGTTGCAAGCAGCGTCAGTTCCACCGCGTTCTATCGGCCATGGACCTATGTGGTGCCGCTGACCGACCGGTTCGTGGCCGTCGATACCGGCAACCTGCGCCCGAACGAGCAGGACGGGCTCTACATGGCCGATCTCTACTTCTTTGGCCGCTGGCGCCCGGTCCGGTCGGTGCAGATGATGATCGACTGCCCGGCGGGGCGGCGGGCCGATCCGGCCCTGGGCGACGGGTCCGATCCGGTCTGGCGCGATGTCGGGCCCGACGATCCCATCGTGCGCACCGTCTGCGAAGGGGTCTGAGCCATGCCCCGCGTCGGTCTGCGGCTGCGCGTCTTCCTGACCTTTCTGGGGCTGGCTGCGGGCGCGCTGGCGATCCTGGCGCTGGCGCTCTGGGGCGGGCAGAACCGGGCCGAAACCGGGACCAACGGCTATCTCTTCGCGTTCATCCTGGGCGGTTTCGGCCTTGTGGGTCTGATCGCGGGCGTGTGGCTGATGCTCGACGAAACCCTGGCCAAGCCGGTGGAGCGCATCGCCGCCGACCTGCGCAGCCGCGCGCATGCCGGGCTTGACCGGCCCATCGACGCGGATCTGGCGCGGCATCTGGGCGACCTCGCCCCCGCCGCCGATGCAATCACCAAGGCCCTGAGCGAAAGCACCGTCGCCACCGCCCGGCAGGTGGCCGCGGAAACCGCGCGGCTGAGTTCCGAAACCGCGCGGCTGACCGCCCTGCTGACGGAAATTCCGGTGGCCACCATCCTGGTCAGCGCCGAGGACCGGATCGTGCTCTACGACGGTCAGGCGGCAGGCGTGCTGGCGCAGATCGCCGTGCCGCGGCTTGGCGCGCGCATCAGCGCCTATTTCGATCCGCGCGCGATGCAGGCCGCGAAGGGCAAGCTGGCACGCTCGGGCATGGATGTGAACTTTGCCGCCCAAGGCATTGACGGCGCGCAAAGTTTCGAGATGAAGATGAAGTACATGGACGGCGGTGGTTACCTCTTGATCATCGACGCCGCCACCGCCCGCATCGCCCCGCAGGCCGACCGCCCGCTGGTCTACGATTTCACGCTGCTGGACCGCCCGGCGGCGTCGGACATCGCGGAAACGCCGCTGAGGGAGCTGTGTTTTGCCGTCTTCGACACCGAAACTACCGGGCTTCTGCCCCACAAGGACGAGATCGTGCAGATCGGCGCGCTGCGCATCCTGGGCGGGCGGCTGGTCGAGGGCGAGGTGCTGGACATGCTGGTCGATCCCGGCCGCCCGATCCCTGCCGGGGCCACCAAGGTGCATGGCATCACCGATCATATGGTCGCCGGGAAACCCGACGTGCAGGAGGCCGCGCGCCGCTTTCACCACTTCTGCGAGGACGCGGTGATCGTCGCCCATAATGCGCCGTTCGACATGGCCTTTCTGCGCCGTCACGCGGCGGCGGGCGGGCTGAGCTGGGACCATCCGATCCTCGACACCGTGCTGCTGTCGGCGGTGCTGTTCGGCGCCAGCGCCGAACATACGCTCGATGCGCTTTGTCAGCGGCTGGACGTGACCCTGCCCGCCCGCGACCGCCACACCGCGCTGGGGGATGCCCGGGCCACGGCGGCGGTGCTGCTGCGGATGCTGCCGATGCTCGAGGCGCGCGGGCTGGAGACCTTCGGCAAGGTGCTGGAAGAGACGCGCCGCCACGGGCGGCTGCTGGAAGACCTGAACTGAGGCAGTGGTGGCCGGTCGTGGCTTTGCTGGTCGGGCGTTGCCGCGACCTGACACACGGGCCCTCAAATCGGTGGGCTGTCCATAGATCGCGCACCTTGCCAGCGCCGGGCCGGGGGGCGGCGCATCCGGCCTTTGAGCCTGGGCGCTTTATGGTTGCCATGTACATCTGCGCTCGACGCTGAGTAACAGCGGCAGCCAAAGCGCCGGCCCATGGGGCCGGACCGGCGCTGGCAAGGCGGCCGCCAGTGGCGGCCTTGATTCCTTGCCATGGAAAGAATCTGCCGTTCGCTTGGTTCGGCGAGGTGATCGCGTTCCAAGCGCATTCGCTGAACGGGCGGACGCGCCATACCCCTGCCCGGCGCTGGCACTGCGGTACCCGGCCCTCCTGTGATGCAAAGGTCGGCCCCGCGGGACCGCCCTTTCGCTTGTCGCAACCCTTGTCGCCCCTACCGCGCCATCGCCTTGTGCAGCGGGATGGTCACGTCGAAGGTCAGACCCCAGGCTCCGAAATCCTTGCGCCCGATCCCGTCGTAGGTGCCGCCAAAGCTGAACCGCGATCCCCCTTCCGACGTCCAGTCGACCCCGGCCTTGATCCGGCCGCGCCAGCCTTCGGTCGCGGCCGTGTCCGGCTCGGTCAGCGTGACCCCGTCGGTGTCGCCCATGTTGTAGATCGCATCGAGGCTGAAATACGGCGAATAGGGGATGCCGCTGGCGCTTTCGAATTCGCCGGTGAAGGTCGGCCCCAGCTTGATCTGCCCCAGCGACACGGTCTGGCTGGGGATGCTGACACCCAGGCTGTCGACATAGCTGTCCTGCGTTTCCTCGAAATACGAGAAGCTGGCAGAGGGCCGGATGGTCCAGTTGCCTTTCTCGAATTCGCCGGTCAACGACGCCATGGCCATCCAGCGGGTGGTGTCGAGATCATCCGTGTAGGTGTTGAACGGGCTGATCTCGTTGCTGGACCGACCGGCGGCGATGCGCCCGTCGAAATAGAGGTTCGGGGCGATCCGCGCCGTGACATAGGGCCCGGCCATCCAACCCCGGCCCTCGACCGTAGTGCCGCTTCCGGCATCCTCCATATCGTCGAGCTGCACCAGCGCGCCCACCAGTACATTCTCGGTCAGCAGATAATCGGCGCCCAGATAGGCGATGCCGAAATGGCCCTTGCCATCCGATCCCGCGTCAAAGCGCTTGTACTGCGCCTCGAACCAGACGTCGAACCGGTGGTTGTCGACCCTGCGCGACGCATCCACGCCGTCATGCGCCATCAGGAAGTTGGCATGCGCCTCCTGCATCTGCACAAGCGAGGTGGAGAACTGGAAGTTCTGCCCGCCCGACGCCTTGAGCGTGAAGGGCAGCATCGACCCCAGGTCGCCGTTGCTGAAGTTCAGCACCCGCGATCCGCCGAAGCCCCGGTTGAGCCGCGCAAAGCGCCGGTTGGGCGAGGGTTCGGAGGACAGGATCAGGTCCGCCCGCTTCGTCAGGAAGCGGTTGATCGCATCCACCGTGCGCTGCCGCGATTCCACCGATGTCACGGTACAGACGACCGTTTCCAGCGGATCGATGTTCAGCGTGATCTCGCCGTTTCGGGCGTCGCCCACGCTGTCGTCGTCGTTGCAGGTGATCTTGATGTTGCCGACGCCGTCGGGCGCGACGAGGCTCAGCAGGTGCGAGCCCACCGGCACCTTGATCGGCCCCCGCCGGCCCTTTCCGCCCGCGGTGGTGATGACGAAGTTGAGCGCGGGCACCGAAGAGCTGTAGGCATACTCGCCGTCGAAATCGGTGTCCTGCACGATGGTGACGTTCCCGGTGGTGGCCGGAACCACCTCGAGCGCGCCGCGCGCCGTGCCGCTGGTGCCCAGCGACGAGCTCTGCACCTCGACGGTGTTGTCATAGGTCCCAACAATGGACGAGGTGACCTGCGCGCTCAGGCGGCAGCTGTCGCCCGCGGCCAGGGTCGCGTCCTCAAGGCTCAGCTCGGACCCGCCGTCCGCGCCGCCGACGATGCCCATCGGGCAGGTCGTGGTCACGTTGGCTGGTGTCGCCAGCGTCACCCCCTCGGGCAGCGTGTCGCGGATACCGATATCCGTCGCCTCGACCCCGGCCGGGTTGCTGAGCGTGATGCTCAGCAGCGAGGTCTGGGTCTGCTCGATCTCCGCCGGGCTGAAGGCCAGCGCGACGTTGAGCGGATCGGACGGCACGATGATCAGCGGCGCCTCGGCGGGCGGGCTGGCCGCATCCGACACGCCCAGGGTCGAGCCCTGGTTGACCGTGACGTTAGTGGCGCTGACCGATCCGGTGATCAGCACTTCGGCACTGACCGTACAAATAGCCCCCGGCTCGACCGTGCCGCCCGCAAAGGTCAGCAGCGTGTCACCCACCCCGCCCGTCAAGACCGGGCTGCCGCAGGCGGCATCGGCCACCGGCGCGCCGGCCAGCTCCATCCCCGCGGGGAACGGATCCTCGAAGGTTACGCCGGTCGCGCTCTGGAAGGTGTTGGGGTTCTCGATGGTGATCGCCAGGCCGATGGTTTCGCCCTGCACCGCCGTCGAGGTGTCGAACGCCTTGCCAAAGACCAGCGGCACCGCGGCTTCGACCGTGACGGTGGCGCTCGCAGGCGCGCTGGCCCCCAGCGACGAGGTCTGGTTGCTGGTGGTGTTCACCAGCTCTCCGACCCCGGTCAGGACCACGTCGGCGGTCACTTCGCAGACCGCGTCAGGCGCGATGCTGCCCGCGCTGAGGGCAAGGCCGCCCTCGCCCGCCGCACCGGTCAGCACCGCGTCACCGCAGGCCTCGGTGGCCACGGGGGCCGCGCCCAGAACCATGCCCGCGGGGAAGACGTCGTCGATGACCACGTCGGTCGCGGGCTGGAACGGGTTGGGGTTGGCCAGGGTGATCGTCAGCCCGACGGTTTCGCCCTGCGTCGCAGAGGCGACACCAAAGGCCTTGGTCACGGTCAGCACCTCGGGCTCTGCCACGGTGATCGTCGCGGTGGCGGCAATGCTGTCGCCCAGCGACGAGGTCTGGTTGCTGGTCACGTTGGTCAGCTCACCCGGCTGGGTCAGCTGCACCTGGGCGGTGACGGTACAGACCGCATCCGGCGCGATGGTCCCGCCAGCCAGGGCAAAGGATGCATCCCCCGCCGTGCCGGTCAGGGCCGGCGTGCCGCAGGCGGCATCGGCCTGCGGTGCTGCGGCGAGGATCATGCCGACCGGGAACACATCCTCGACCGTCACATCGGTCGCGGTGCCCTCGTCGTTGGGATTGCGCAGGGTGATGCTCAGGCCCACGGTCTGGCCCGCAAGGGCGGTTTCCACGTCGAACGCCTTGGTCAGCAGCAGCACGTTCGCGGCGGCCACATCGACCTGCGCCCGCGCCGCTTCGCTGTCGCCCAGCGACGAAGACTGGCTGAGCGTTTCATTGACCAGCAGGCCCGAACCGGTGAGCAGGACCGTGGCCGACAGGGTACAGACCGCCCCGGGGGCGACGCTGCCGTCGGCCAGGGTGATCGCCTGATCGCCGGGCTCACCGCCCAGCACGGGGTTGCCGCAGGCGGCATCCGCCTCGGGGGCGGTGGCCAGGACCATGCCGTTCGGGAACACATCCTCGAGCGTCACGTCCGTGGCCCCGACAAAGCTGTTGGGGTTCTCGAACGCGATGCTCATCCCGATGGTCTGACCCTGCACGGCGGTGTCGACGTCAAAGGCCTTGGTCAGCAGCAGCACCTGCGATGCGGCGACGGTCACGCTGGCACTGGCGGCCAGGCTATCACCCAGCGACGAGGTCTGGTTGCTGGTGACATTGGTCAGCTCGCCCGCCGCGGTCAGCAGCACATCCGCCGTGACCTGACAGGTCGCGCCGGCAATGATCGCGCCGTCGGCAAAGCCGAAGCCCGCGTCGCCCTGCGCACCGGTCAGGACCGGCTCGCCACAGGCGGCGTCGGCCACGGGGGCCGAGACCAGGACCATGCCGTCGGGGAAGGCATCGTCAAAGCCCACATCCGTCGCGGTGGCAAAGCTGTTGCCGTTGTTCAGCGTTATGGTCAGGCCGATGGTCTGCCCCTGCGCCGCGGCTTCGGTGTCGAACGATTTGGTCAGGGTCAGCGGCGCGATCGGCGTCACGGTGACGGTCGCGCTGGCCGCCAGACTGTCGCCGAAGGACGAGGTCTGGTTGCTGGTGACGTTGGTCAGCGTGCCCGACCCCGTCAGCCGCACCGTCGCCGTCACTGTACAGGTGGTTTCCGGGGCGATGCTGCCACCCGAAAGGCTCAGCCCCGCCGCGCCCTCCGCGCCGGTCAGAACCGCGCCGCCACAGGCGGCATCGGCCTGCGGAGCGCTGGCCAGAACCATGCCCCCGGGGAACACATCGTCAAAGGCCACGCCGGTCGCGGTCTCGAAGGTGTTGAGGTTCTGGACCGCGATGCTCATCCCGATGATCTGGCCCTGCTCTGCGGTATCGACGTCGAACGCCTTGCTCAGCAGCAGCACATCGGTGGGGCTGACGCGGATCGAGGCCGAGGCCGGGGCGCTCGCGCCCAGGGACGAGCCCTGATCGCTGGTCGTGTTGGTCAGCTCACCCGCGCCGGTCACCACGACATCCGCCCGCACGAGGCAGAGCGCGCCGGGCGCAATCGTGCCGCCGGACAGGCTGAAGGCGGCATCGCCGAGCGCCCCGTCGATCCGGACGGGTCCGCAATCCTCGTCCGCCGCGGGGATGGAGCCCAGCACCATGCCGTCGGGGAAGGCATCGGTCAGGGTCACGTCGGTGGCGGTGGCAAAGGTGTTCGGGTTCTCCAGCGTGATCACCAGTTCGACGATTTCGCCCTGCACGGCGGTCTCTGCGGCAAAGAGCTTGGTCACGCGCAGCACCTCGCCTCCCGTCACCGCGATAGAGGCCGAGGCAGGCGCGCTCGCGCCCAGCGACGAGGTCTGGTTGCTGGTGACGTTGGTGAGCTGGCCCGCGCCCGTCAGTTCGACATTCGCGATGACCGTGCAAAGCCCGCCGGGCGCCACTGCGCCCCCCGCAAAGCCAAAGCCCGCATCGCCGGTCGCGCCGGTCAGCGTCGGGCTGCCACAGGCCGCGGTGGCCTGCGGCACCGACGCCAGGACCATGTCGGCCGGGAAGTTGTCGTCAAAGGCCACATCGCTGGCCGCGGCGAAGGGGTTGGGGTTCTCAACGGTGATCGTCAGGCCGATGACCGCGCCCTGATCCGCCTCGTCCGTCGCAAAGCTCTTGGACAGGATCAGCGTCTGGTTTTCCGCGACGGTGATCTGCGCCGTGGCGGCGAGGCTGTCACCCAGGGACGACGACTGGTTGCTGGTGGTGTTGGTGAGCGTGCCGGTCCCGACCAGCCGCACCTCGGCCGATACGGTGCAGAGATCGCCCGGCGCGATGGACCCGCCGACAAAGCCAAAGCCCGCATCGCCCGCAGCACCGGTCAGCGCGGGGCTGCCGCAGGCCGCGTCTGCGGACGGGACCGAGGCCAAAACCATGCCTTCGGGGAAGGCATCGTCAAAGACCACATCCGTCGCCGTCTCGAACGCGTTGGGGTTCTGCAGCGTGATGGTCAGGCCGACCACGGCCTCTTGCGCGGCTTCGGTCGCGTCAAACGACTTCGACAGCAGCAGGACATTGGACGCGGTCACGCTGACCGCGTCGCTGGCCGCCGCACTGTCGCCCAGCGACGAGGTCTGGTTGCTGGTGACGTTGGTCAGCTCACCCGAGCCGGTCAGGCGCACATCCGCCGTGACGGTACAGACCGCGCCCGCGGCGATCACGCCACCGGCAAAGCCAAAGCCCGCATCGCCCGCAGCGCCGGTCAGGGCCGGGCTGCCACAGGCCGGGTCAGCCGCGGGGGCCGAGGCAAGGACCATGCCCGCGGGGAAGACATCGTCGAAGGCCACGGCGGTCGCATCGACCAGGGTGTTGGGGTTGGTGAGCGTGATGCTCAGCCCGATCGTCTGGCCCTGCACGGCGCTGTCGGTGGCAAAGGTCTTGGTCAGTTGCAGCGCCGCCGCAGGGGTGACGGCCACGGTGGCGCGACCCGGCGCGCTGGCGCCCAGCGACGAGGTCTGATTGCTGGTCACGTTGGTCAGTTCGCCCGATCCGGTCAGGGTGACCTGCGCAGTCACGGTACAGGTGCCGCCGGCCGCGATCACGCCGTCGGCAAAGCCGAAGCCGCTGCCATCCGGCGCCGCCGTCAGCACGGCGCTGCCGCAGGCCGCGTCGGCCACGGGGTCCGACGCCAGGATCATGCCCGCCGGGAACGCGTCGTCAAAAGCGACATCACTCGCGGCCTGGAAAGTGTTGGGGTTCGCGACCGTGATGGTCAGACCGATGGTCTCGCCCTGATCGGCGGTGTCGGACGCAAAGCTTTTCGTCAGCAGCAGGGTGCCCGCCGGGGTGACCGAAATGGTGGCGCTGGCCGGGGCGCTGATGCCCAGCGACGACGCCTGATCACGGGTGGTGTTGGTCAGCGTGCCCGATCCGGTCAGCAGCACCTCGGCCGTCACGGTGCAGACCGCGCCCGGCGCCAGCGTCCCGCCGCTGAGGACAAAGCCCCCCTCTCCGGCCAGCGGGTCGATGACTGCGGGTCCGCAAGCGGCATCGCCTTCGGCCAGGGTGGCAAGGGTCATGCCATCGGGCAGAAGGTCGGTCACCGTCACGTCGCTGGCGGCCTGGAAGGCGTTGGGGTTCTCGAGCGTGATGGTCAGGCCGACGCTCTGACCCTGCACCGCCGATGTGGCGGCAAAGGTCTTGGTGACGATCATCGGATCCGCCGGTGTGACCGTCACGCTGGCCGAGGCCGCAGCGCTGTCGCCCAGCGACGAGGTCTGGTTGCTGGTTTCATTCACCAGCACATCGGTGCCGGTCAGCAGCACGGACGCGGTGACGGTGCACAGCGCGCCGGGGGCAATCGTGCCACCGGCAAAGCCGAGCGCGCCGTCGCCCACTGCGCCGGTGAGCACGGGCGCGCCGCAGGCGGCATCCGCCACCGGCACAGACGCCAGTTCCATGCCCGCGGGCAGCACGTCGTCAAAGGCCGCCGCGGTGGCGGGCACAAAGCCGTTGGGGTTTTCCAGCGTGATCGTCAGGCCGATCACCTGCCCTTGCAAGGCGGTGTCTGTGTCGAACGTCTGGGCCACGGTCAGCGGCACGGTCGGGCTGACCTCGATGCTGGCGCTGGCGGGTTCGCCCGTCGGCACGTTGAAGCCCGTGGGCGCGGTCGTGGTGTTGACCAGCGTACCGGACCCACTCAGCAGGACGTTCGCGGTGATCCGGCAGGTCGCCCCCGGCTGCATAGAGCTTCCTTCGAGCACGATGTCGGTCGGCTCGGGTGCGCGCGTATCGGTCAAGCCGCAGGCGTCATCAAACACAGGCGTGCCGACAAGCTCCATCCCGTCGGGAAGGTCGTCGCGGATCTGCGCGTTGCCGGCCACGAGGACGGTGTTGGGGTTCAGCACGGCGATCTGCAGCTGCACGGTCTGCCCCTGCTCGGCCACGGCGGGGTCAAAGCTCTTGGACGCCTGCAGCGGCAGGGCCTGCGCCACGTTGATCGTCGCGGTCGCGGGGGCGCTGTCGCCCAGGGACGATGTCTGTTGCGTGGTCGTATTCGTCAACTCGCCGAAGGGAGAGCCGGTGAGGCTCACGCTGGTCGTCACGGTGCAGGTCGCGCCCGGCTCGATCCGGCCACCGGTCAGTCCGAACACGCTGCCGCCCGTGTCACCGCTGAGCGTGGGGCTGCCGCAGCCCGCATCCGCCACGGTGTCGGAGGCCTGGGACATGCCCGCAGGGAGCATGTCGGTCAGCACGACGTCGGTCGCTTCGAGGAAGGTGTTCGGGTTCTCGATGGTGATGGTCAGGCCGACCACCTCGCCCGGGAGGGCGGTTTGCTGGTCGAACGCCTTGTTGAAGACCAGCGTATCGCCCGGCGTGACGTTCAGCGTCGCAAGCGCGCCTTCGTTGTCGCCCAGCGATGTCGACAGCCCGTAGATGATGTTGTCAATGGTGCCCGACTGCGTCGCCCGCACGTCAAAGCGGACCTCGCAGGTTTCGCTATCGGGAACGACACCGTCGCTGAAGGTGACAAGGCTGCCGCCAGGGACTGCGTCGATGGTGCCCGCCGCACAGGTGGTTTCGGCATTGGCCGGATCGGCGACGATCATGCCCGCGGGCAGATTGTCCTCGAACGTCGCAGCCTCGGCATCGACGAGTGCGTTTTCGTTGTTGATGGCGACGATCACCCGGGCCGTCTGGCCCTGCACGACGTTGGACACATCGAAGCGTTTGGTCAGGAACGGCAGAGGCGCATTCACGACCGAGATCGTGTCGCTGGCCGTGCCCGAGGCGCCAAGGCTCGTGACCAGGGGATCGGTGGTGTTCTCGGACAGGCCTGCCTCCACGTAGCGCAGACCGACCGTGACCTCACAGCTCGACAAGGCCGGCACCGTGCCACCCACGTATGACAGGCTGCCCGCCCCGACCGGGGCGGTCAGCGTGCCGCCGGTACAGGTGGTATTGGCCACCGCGCCCGGTGCGACGGACACCCCCGACGGGAAGGTATCGGACAGTTGCACGTCCTCGGCCGGAAGCGCAGAGCCGGTGTTGTCGATGGTCAGCGTCAGCGTGCTGACGCCGCCCTGATCGACAAATTCGCTGTCACCCAGCGATTTCGTCAGGACCGGCGACGGCGCTGCCGTCACGGTCAGCGATGCGGCGGCAGGCGCGCTGTCGCGCAGCGTGCTTTGCAAAGGTTCGGACAGGTTGTCGGCCTGCCCCACCTGGACCGATGTGACATCGACCGACACGGTGCAGGTCTGCCCCGCGGCGACGGACCCGTCGGTATAGGCAAAGCTGGTTCCCGCCGGATCGGCGACGAAGGTGCCCCCCGTGCAGGTCGTCGCGGTGTTGGGATCGGCCGCGATCACGAGGCCCGCGGGGAACGTGTCGTTCAGGCGCATCTCTTCGGCGGCGATCAGCGCCCCGCCGTTGTCGATGGTGAAGGTCAGGGTCGACACCTCGCCCTGTGCGATCTGCACGGGATCGAACGCCTTGGTGAAGCCCGGTGTCGGCGCATCGAGGATGGTGATCGACGCAGAGGCCGCGGGCACGAGGCCCAGCGACGTCGGCATCGCTTCGGTCTGGTTCTGCGCCAGGCCCACGACATCCGAGGTTACATCGACCGTGATTTCACAGACTCCCCCCGCCGGAACGGTGCCGCCAGAGTAGAGAATGCCGCCGTCGCCCAGGTTGGCTGTCAGGCTGCCGCCGACACAGGTCGTGCCGGTCCTACCCTCGGCGCCAGACCCCGCGCCGGTCGCCGCCGTAGCCACAACCATGCCCGCCGGGAAGATATCGGTGAGGGAGATGTTGGTGGCCGGAACCAGCGCGCCGCTGTTGTCGATGGTCAGGGTCAGTTGCGTGATGTCACCCTGCACCATGCTCGGGACGCCGAAGGATTTGCTCAGCGTCGGCGCGGGCGCCGCGGTCACCACGACCGACGCGCTTGCCGTCCCGCTTTGACCCAGCGAGCTTTGCAGCGGTCCCGAAACGTTGTCGGCCGTGCCCACGACCGTCGAGGCGACGTTGACCTGCACGGTACAGACCGTGCCCGCCGCGACCTGGCCGTCCGACATCTGGATCGCTGCCGCGCCCGTTGGCGCAGAGATGTTGGTCTGCGTACAGTCGGTCGTGAGGCCCGGGTTGGCCGCGACGGTCATGCCCGCGGGGAAGGAATCGATGAACGACAGGCTCGTCGCCGGGATCGCGGCGGCCGAGTTGTCGATGGTGAAGGTCAGCGTCGTGACCTCGCCCTGCACGATGCTGCCGGCGCCAAAGACCTTGGAGAAACCCGGGATCGGCGCCGGGGTGATCTCGATCGACGCGGTTGCGGGCGGGCTGTCGCCGATCCGGCTGGCCTGAAGATCGGAGGTGACATTGTTGGCGATCCCGGCCCGGGTCGACACCACGTCGATGCCGACCTGGCAGGACTCCCCTGCCGCCAGATCCGGGGCGCGGAACTGGAAGAAGGTGTTGCTCGTGGTCGGAATCGCGAAGCTGCCCCCGGTACAATCGGTCTGCGGGTCCGGGTCGTCGGCAAGGGTCATGCCCGCCGGAAACCGGTCCTCGAAGAACAGCGCCCCGGTCCCGATCAGCGCCGCCGAATTGTCGATGGTGAAGATCAACGTCGTCACCACGCCCTGCGGTACCGATGCGTCGTCGAAGACCTTGGTAAAGAGCGGCAGCGGCGCCGCGTTGACCTGCAAGGTGGCGGTCGCCGGATCGCTGGTGCCCAAAGAGCTTTGCAGGTTCAAGCTGACGTTGTCATAGGTCCCGACCTGCGTGCTCGTCACATCGACCGCGATGGTGCAGGTCGCTCCTGCCGCGACAGCCCCGCCGCCCACAAAGGCCACGCCGAAATCATCCGGCGGCGCGACGACCGTTCCGCCGGTGCAGGTAGAGGTCGCATTCGGGACGGACGCAATGACCAGGCCGTCGGGGAAATTGTCCGCGAAGTTGAGGTTCGTGGCCGCGATCAACGCCTGGCTGTTGTCGATGGTGAAGGTCAGCGTCGTGACCCCGCCCTGCGGGATGGCGGCATCGGCAAAGGCCTTGCTGAAGCCCGGCGCCGGGGCGCGCGTCACCTCGAGAGAGGCCGAGGCCAGCGGCGCATTGCCCAGCGACGTCTGAAGCTGCGAGGATTCGTTGAGCGCGGTGCCCACTTCGACGGCCGTGACCGTGACCGCGATTTCGCAGGTGGCACCGGCGGCGATTTCGCCCGCGCTGAAGCTGATGAAGTTTCCGCCCGGGGTCGCGCTCAGCGTGCCGGCGTCACAGGTCTGTGACGGCGTGCCGGTGGCCGCGACGGTCATGCCCGAGGGCAGAACGTCGGTAAACTGCATGGCTGTGGCGGGGACCAGCGACCCGGAATTGTCGATGGTAAAGGTCAGGTCCGTGGTGTCGCCCTGCACGATACTGGTGGCCGCAAAGGCCTTGGCAAAGCCGGGTGTCGGCGCGGGCTCCACGATCAGTTGCGACAATGGCGCGGCCAGGAATTCAGCGTTCGCACCGGTGTAGACGTAGTTCAGAGGCCGCGACGGGGCCTGGTAGGTGCCGTCCGATGGCGCGGTGACATTGAACCGCACCTCGCAGCTGTCCCCGGCGGCCAAGGTGCCGGTGATGTCGACATTGCCCACCGAGGGCGAGGTCACCGACGCGCCGCAAGTGCTGCTGGACGCGAAAGGCGTTGTCAGTTCCAGGGACGGATGCAGCACCTCGTTGATCTCGAACGCCATGTCGACGGCGCTGGCCGTGTTGGTGATCTCGAACACCAGATCGCTGGTGCCGCCTTGGGCAATCGTCGCGGGCGACGCCGACAGGTCGTAACCCGGCGCGGGCGGCGCTGTCGCGACAAGCTGCGTTGCGGCACTGCCGGAGGAGCCGAGCGTCGAACTGACGTCCGCGACCTGCACGGTGCGGTTGCCGATCAAGAGCGGAACGATGTCCGTGCTGAAGGTACAGCTTTGCCCCGCAGGCACGGAATACCCCGAGAATGTGTAGGCCGCGCCGCCGGTGCCGCCGCTTACGGTCCCGGGGGCCCCGACGCAGGTGGTGGTAAAGCCGAAGGGCTGCGCCGGAACGGCATCAACGCCGAAATCGTTCGGAATGCGGATCGAGATGTTTTCAGCCGGGACGAGCGCGCCAGAGTTGTTGATGGTCAGCGTGACGGTCGTGGGGGTGCCGATCTCGACCGAGGCCGGATTGGCGGCCAGCGAAATCACCGGCGCCGGCGCGGGATCGACGGCGAGCGTGGCGCTCGAGGTGCCGGAATTGCCCGAGGACGAGGTCAGATCGGCGGTGGTGTTGACAAAGCTGCCCTGCACCGCCGAGGTGACATCGACCTGCACGGTGCACAGGCTGCCCGCCGCGACGCTGCCGCCGCTATAGCCGACGGAGCCGCTGCCGACCGGGAAACTGCCCGTACCGCCGGTACAGGTGGTGGACCCGTTGGTCGGCGCTGCGATGACCACGTTTGCGGGCAGATTGTTGAGGAAACTCAGCCCGGTGGCGGGCAAGGCAGAGGCCGTGTTGTCGATGGTATAGGTCAGCGTCGATACCCCGCCCTGCACGATCGTGGCCGGGGCAAAGACCTGGGTGAAGGTTGGCGCGGGTTCGATCACCAGATTGGCGCTGGCCGCGGCAGAGCGTTCCAGGCCGCCCTGGGTCAAGGGGCTCGAGATGACCGGATAGGTGCCGGCCGCGGCACCCGCGGGCACTCCGAGCGTTGCCACGAAGGTACAGGTTCCGCCCGGGGCTACCGACCCGCCCGTGAAGGTCAGGAACGAGGTGCCGGTCAAGCTCGACGATGCGCCGCATGGGTTTGCATCGACCGAGATCAGCACAAGACCAGACAGCGCCGCATCCAGATCCTGGGTGAACGCGAGGTCGGTCACATCGACAGTGGACGGATTGATGATGGAGACCTCCAGCCCGACGGTGCCGGTGGCGGTGCTGGGGCCGGTGAAGCTCTGGAAAAACCGCAGCGCGGTGGGGTCGGCCACGCGCACCTCGGCACGGGCGGGTTCTGCCCCGACGGTCCCGGTGCCGATCCTCCCGGTCAATGCAGAGGTCACGTTGGTTTTGGTCCCTGCCGACGCATTTGCGGGCGTTCTGACAAAGGCGGTGATCTGGCAGGTGCTGCCTGCCGCCACGGCGATGTTGCCCAGGAACAGGGCCGTGGTGTTCAGGCCCGAAGATGTGGGCGTTCCGCAACTGCCGTTGATGATAAGGTTCGGACCGAAGACCGCGCCCGTCAACATGGAGGAGAGGTCGTCGGTGAATGCGATATCCGTCACCGGCAGGGCACCCGGATTTTCGATGGTGAAGACCAGCCCGACCTCACTGTCCGGATTGACGGCGTCGGCGGCGAAGGCCTTGCTGAATACCAGCGGCGATGCATTCACCACGAGCCGGTCAAACGCGCCCGGCACGTTTTGCGAGCTACCGCCAACGCTCACCGCAAGGATCGTACTGGTGCTCGAATAGATGCCGTCGGGCGCATTTGCGGGAACGCTGAGGGGAATGTCGATCACACAGCTGCCCGCCGCCGGAATCGACCCGCCGGTATAAGTTAGGGACGTCGTCCCGCTGGCAGTGCCGCCGCAGGTGTCGGAGAGCGGCGCCCCCGACCTTTGCAAGCCCGGCAGGGCGCCGCTCAGGTTGTCGCTAAAGAAATTGATCGTGGCCGCGCTTGTCGCAGATGTGTTTTCAAGCGTGTACCGCAGCGATATCTGCGCCCCGGGGGCGGTCGGCGAGCCCACGAATTCCTTGCTGAACAGCACGGTTTCGGTCGGCAGGATCTGCAGCGTGTCGGTCGCGGGGGCGCTGACCTGCAGCGATCCGGGGTTTTCAAACACGGGGCCGGCGGTGTTCGTGAAAATGCCGCTGTTGCCCGTGCCCAGGGTAACGGTGGTTTCGATGGCGCAGGACGCGCCCAGGGCAAGGCCGACACCCGACACGTCGATCTGCGTGGTCCCCACGCCGGTGACCGATCCGCCGCAATCGTTGCTGTCCACGCTGGCCAGAACCGTTCCGGTCAGGAACGCCGCAAGATCGTCCGAGAACGACAGGTTGCTGGCCGCCGCGGTCGATTCCGCCGAGGGCGACAGTTCAAAGCGCAGCCCGACCTGATCGCCCTCCTGAGCAATCGACTGGTCAAAGCTCTTGGACAGCTCGATCGCGATTCCGCCACCGATGACAAAGGTGTCGCTGCCCCCCTCTCCGGTCACTGTCAAACCGCCGTAAGACGCGGTCGCCGGACCGGAGGTCAGCGTCACCGGTCCGGGCGATGCATCGGCCGGGATGTTGATGCTTGCGGAAAACGTGCAGGTGTCGCCGGTCTGCCCGCTGGCCGCAAGTGACGCGCCAGACAATATGAACCCAACCTCTTCGGGTCCGGGCGAGGAGCTGAAACCAAAGGTCACAAAGCTCAGGGTGCCGGTGCCGCAGGGGCTGCTGGGAATCGTGTTTGCCGTCGTCGTGCCAGGAAGTGCCGTGCCGAAATTGAACTCAAAGCCGGCGTCGGTGGTCGCCGCTGCTGTGCCGGCATTGGTCAGGGTAAAGTCGATTGATGCGACACCGCCGATATCGGCATCCGAGATGGTGAAGGACAGCGACGGAAAACCGGTGCGCACCTGCAGGCTGGTGGTCGCCGGATCGCCGGTCACCGCCCCTGCCGGAAAGGTGCCGCTCAGGCCGCTGACGGTGTTGGTATACGTTCCTGCCGCAGCCGCCGCCGGAATCGCGACGTTGATGACGACCTCGCAGCTGCTGTCCGGGCCAAGACTTCCGCCTGCAAAGGAAAAATTGCCCGTGCCCAGACCGAAAGCGCTGCCGCCGCAGCCGGTCGAGACCAGATTGGTCGCGACTGCCCCGCTCAGCATGGCATCAAGATCGTCGGAAAATTCCAGACCGGTCGCGGATTCGGTGCGGCTGACGTTGCGCAGCGTGAAGGTCAGCTCACTCGAGCCGCCTGCCGTCACCGGGTTTGTCGCAAAGTCCTTGCTGATCGACAGCTGTGCCGCGGGCTGACGAGACGTCAGGCCGGCCGTCGCGGGGCCGACCGTTCCGCTGCTGGTGGAAAGGCTACTGGTTGTCGTGACAGCCGACCCAACCTGTAGGGCCTGAACGTCAACGCTGACTGTGCAGCTTTCGCCAGGAAGCAGAATTTCGAATCCGGGCGCGGAAAAGCCGTTGGCGAAAAAAGTGAGCAAAGACCCGCCGGGATCGACGGTAAGGTTGGCCGGTCCGAGAGACGATTCACAGGTGCTGCTGGCGTTTGGCGTGTCAGCAAAGCGCAGCGACGACGGCAGAGAATGATTGAACGAAAGAGTGGCCTGGCTGGTCTGGCTGGTATTTTCGATCAGATAGGTCAGCGTGGTGACATCGCCCACAGGCAGGGCGTCCGGCGAAAACGCCATCGAGAACAGCGGCAATGTGGTCGACACGTTCAGCGCGGGAACCGTTGTCGATCCGCTGTTGCCTAGTGACGATGTCAGCTGTCCCGTCAGGTGCGACGGCACACTGACATTGGCGGTGACGTTGACCGTGACGCTACATTCGGTGTTCGCGCCGACGGCCCCGTTCGACAGGGAAAGCTGCGTGCCGCTGATGGTCAGATCGGTCGTCACGCGGGGATCGCGGCAATCGGTTTGCGGGTTCGCGGGCGACGCGAAGGTCATGCCGTTGGGCAGGTTGTGGGTAAAGGCAAGTCCGGTCGCCGGTTCGCCTAAATTTTCGATCGTGTAGGTGATCTCGGCCACGCCGCCGGCGCTGATCGTGCTCGGTTCGATCGTCGCATCGAAGACAGGCGGGACCTGCGCCTGCGCTGTGTCTGCAAATGCGACAGAACCGATCGCCGCGATCACGGCCCCTTTGATGAAAGCCGGAACCGACATCGACCAGAACTTCATTGCACTATCCCCGATAGAGTTCTTTTTATTGTCCGTCTCGGATTGGCCGATCTGTCGCCGGCGTGATCCGTCATGCCCCAAAAAAGCAGCACCCTGCACAAAAGAGTCTCGGCGAAGACATTGCATGACGTGGGGTTCGCGCGAAGCAGTTCGCGGATTTCCGCTCACATTCAGGTGAGAGCTTGCAAAAATGCGACAGTCCAGCGGGCAGACACACAGCTGGGCTGCGGTCAAAGCCCTGCAATCGTTGCACGGGCGCAACCTGTCGGGGTCTTCGTCTGGGGTCAGGTCTGAAAACCGCGACCGGCTTGACGATATCGCAACCTTTTGGTGATCAGCCCCAACGTCGTCGGGTCAGAGGAAGGCGACGCCCGCGGTGTCCGGCAGGGTGATGTGCATCATGTCCTCGTCGAAGACCTCGAAACTTTTCGTCCAGACGCGGCCCGGCCAGTTGATCTGCAGCGATGCGTGCCGGGGCCTGTAGGCGGCGGTGTAAAGCGTGCCGAAGCCCGAGGAAAACGCCGTCGAATAAAGCGGCGGCTGCAGGAACGACCGGATGAACTTGTCCTGCGTTTCGGGGTGCAGCGTCAGCCGCTGCAGCAGAAAGCGCTGGCGTTCGACCGTGGCGGTAAAGCGCGCGTGGCTGGACCATTCCACCCGCTCCTGATGGTTCGTCGCCACCGCCGCGTTGGTCATAACCGGCGGCCGGTCGGGGGCCAGGTAGGCGGTCAGGTACTGCCGCTGCGCGTCCAGAACAGTGACGTTGTAGCTCATGTGGCAGGGCACGCGGGCCAGCACCTCGCCCGCCTCTTGCGTCGTGGTGCAGGTTTGCAGCACATAGCGCAGGATCAGCGGCACGCCGAACCCGTCGCCGACCTCGCGCCGCCCGCCAAAGGTCAGCGACACCGCGAGACCCGCGTCGTTGATGCCGTCGACCAGCCCGAACAGTCCGTCGCTGGTGCCGATCACGCCCCGCCCCTGCCAGTGGGTGCGCAGCACCACCGCATCGAACGCCTGGGCGCTGTAGTCGTAGTTGCGCACCAGCAGCGGTTCATCCCCCTGCCAGACCGCCTGACTGCAGCCCGACAGGTACCGCGGCGGGCAATAGAAGCTCAGGAACCGCGCCTCGAGATCGCCGCCCCCTGCCCGTTCGCACAGTTCCTCGTAGATCGGGACAAGCTCGGGCATGTGGGTGCGCAGGGCACGGCGGCATTCCAGATAGGTCGGACGCCCCGCCAAACCTTCGCGCGACCACCACTTGCGGTAGGACGGCCAGTATTCGGCAAAGAGCCCGGCCCATTTGGGGCCGGGCTGGTCTTCGTGTATCGCGCGGAACGTCAGAGCCATGCCGCTACATGATCTTGAACGCAGGCTCCTGCAAGGCCTGCGCCGACGGCAGCGGCCGGGCGGAATAGGCATTCTTGATGCCCGCGATCCAGCGCTTGGACTTTTCGGTCAGCTTGAAGCTTTGCGTCATCGACCGGCCCCGGGTCACGAGGATGCCCAGATCGGCCCCTTCATAGCGGTAATCCCCCGCGTTGGAGATTCGCAGGAAGAACGCCTCGTCCTCGGACTCCACCGCGCGGCGGTGATAGTCGAAACGGTCGAACACCACCGACCCGTCGGGCAGCATCTTGTAGATGCCTGACTGCGGCGCGTGGGTGATGATATCGACGTTGTCGTCGGTATGCTTGATCACCATCTGCGACCAGCTGTCGATCATGTCGGGGTTCGACCAGCGGGCGTTGAGCTCTTCGACATCCAGCTTGAAGGGTTTCTTGCTGAATTCCAGCAGATGGAAAAGGAAGAGAGGCGCGTCCGCATGGGCAAAGGCCGCGTGGTTGGTCATCGACGACGCGCCGGTGATGCGCGGGTTGAGCTCGCCCAGCCAGATGTCGCCGGATTTCTTCTCGATCAGGAAATCGAGCTCGAAATACCCCCTATACCCCTCCTTGCGCAGCTGTTCGCCAAACTTGAAGGTCAGTTCGCGCGCCTTCTGCCGGGCCTTGGGCGGGAAGGCGGTCGAGAAGATCTCGTTTCCGCACCAGCCGCCGCGATAGGGCGTGAGTTCGTTGAAGCCCACAAGCTCGGTCATCAGCGGGCCGACGATGGTGCCCTGGCTGGTGCAGCACCCCTCGATCGCCGAGCCGCGGCAGTCGATGCGCTTCATGATCTTGATCTCGCCCTCGCCGACGATCTCGCTCTCGTGCTTGCGGAAATCGGCCTCGGACTTGATGAAGAACGTGGTGTGGCCCGAGTCGCCAAAGGCCGATTGCAGGACCAGGTCATGGCCGATCCCGGCCTTTTCGCAGGTCTTCTGCAGATCCTCGTAGGATTTGACCTCAGCCAGGACGTTGGGCACCGACGGCACCCCCGCCTTGTTGCCGATGCGCACGGTTTCGATCTTGTTGTCCATGCTCTGGCGCAACTTGGCCTTGGGGAACCAGACCTCGCCGCCCAGTTCCTTGGCCAGCTTTTCGGTCTTTTCGTCGAACATCAGGAAGACGAACTTGGGCTTGCCGCCGCGCGCCTTGACCATGTCCACCACGTCCTTGTGCTGGAGCAGGTAGTTGTTGATGTCCTCGATCGACTGGAATTCCTCGTGCGGCAGTTCGCGCGGCACAAAGACGTTCGGGTGGCGCCCGTCAAAGCAATCCATGTAACAGATATACTTGAAATTCTTCACCCATTCATCCAGCCCCAGCAGGTTGAAATTGGTGGCCGAGACGAAATAGACCGGGTCGCTGTTGGTGTGGAAATAGCGCCGGATCTCGGAAATATTGCTGAGTGTTTTCTTAGCCATAGTCTCTTCCCTGGTTGTCTCGTGTTATTTGATCAGCGCCTTGAGCGCCGCTTTGGTAAAGACCCGAAGACCCAGATCGGGCCGGTAGCCGTGGATTTCGCTGACATCCAGCGCCCGCATGAAGGCGAGGATCTCGGGGCTGATCACCTGCCCCGGCACCAGGATCGGAAAGCCCGGCGGATAGGGAATGATGAAGCTGGCCGACACCAGTTCCTCTCCCGCCTCGAGCCGCTGCATCAGCTTGTCGTCCAGGTTGAGGTAGTCGCACTGGTTCTCGTCATAAGCCAGGAAGAACGCCTTGCGGATATCGCCCTCGGGCGTGTCCTCGCCATCGCGGAAAGCATCGTGGAAGCGGCTGAAATCGGGCAGCGGCGGCACGTGTTCGACCAGCGCCGACACGCGGTTTTCGAACGACCGCTTTTCCATCTTGCTGGCGTCGTCCAAAAGGTCGTCCAGCTCGTGCGCGATTTCGACCAGAACCTCGATCAGATAGGCGACCGAACTGCGCGTGGTGCCGATGTTGGTCATGAACAGCACGGTGTTGCGCGAGGTCTTGTTGATCTGGATGCCGTACTTGTCCATCAGGATCTTGGTCTTGAAGGTGTCGCCGTCCCAGCCCGTCCCGCCAACCGCCAGCGTCACTCGCGTGGGATCGAGCACGAATTCGTCGCTGGTCCAGATGTCCCAGATGTCCGACCAGCCCTTTTCGGGGTTGTAGTAGCTTTCGATGCCGCTTTCGCGGAATTCCTCGGGGATCATGTCGCCCGCGGTCAGCACCTTGAAATACTTCTGCAGCAGCGGATGGCTGGCCACCGCGCGGCGGATGGCCATGGCGCTTTCGACCTGGCGCTGCACGAATTCGAACCCTTCAAGCTCGACCTGCCTGCGCCCAACGTCGAGCGATGCGATGATCTGGTAGTTCGGGCTGGTCGAGGTGTGGGTCATGTAGGCTTCGTGGAAGGCCTGTTCGACCTCGCCCTTGAAGTCCTGATCGTTGACGTGGATCATCGAGCCTTGCCGCAGCGACGTCAGCGTCTTGTGCGTCGATTGCGTGGCATAGACCCGGACCCGCGCATCGGGCGGCGGCAAGAGCCGGGTCTTGAGCAGCTTGTCGTCATCCGCGCCTTCAAGCTTTTTCTTTTGCGCCTCGTATGCCTTGACGTGCTCGGGGCTGCGCAGGCGCACGCGCATTTCGTTGGCAACGCCCATGGCGGTGCGCTGGCGGTATGTGGGGCCGAAGGCGGCAAAGGCGAACCACGCCTCGTCCCAGAGGAACACCAGGTCCTTCTTGATGGCGAGGCATTCCTCCATCACCCGCTGGACGTTGTAGACCAGCCCGTCGAAGGTGCAGTTGGTCAGCAGCACCATGCGCACGCGGTCCAGCTTTCCGGCGGCCTTGAGCTTGAGCAGGTGATGCTTGATCTCGTTCGTGGGCACCGCGCCGTACATCGAATATTCATGCAACGGGTAGCTGTCCATGTAGACCACGTTGGCCCCGGCCAGCACCATACCGTAATGGTGCGACTTGTGACAGTCGCGGTCGACCAGCACGATATCGCCCGGCCTGACCAGCGCCTGCACGACGATCTTGTTGCAGGTCGAGGTGCCGTTGGTGGCAAAGAAGGTCTGTTTCGATCCGAAGGCGCGACTGGCGTATTCCTGTGCTTCCTTGATGGGGCCGCGCGGCTCCAGCAGGCTGTCGAGCCCGCCGCTGGTGGCCGAGGTTTCGGCGAGAAAGATATTGGGGCCGTAAAAGGCGCCCATGTCCTGGATCCAGTGCGAGCGGCTGATCGACTTGCCGCGGCTGATCGGCATGGCGTGGAAAACGCCCGTCGGCTGCTTGGAGTACTCCACCAGCGCCGAAAAGAACGGCGTCTTGTAGCGGCGCTGCACCCCGCGCAGGATGTTGAGGTGCAGTTCGAGGAAATCCTCCTGATTGTAGAAGACCCGGCGGCATTTTCCCAGATCGTGCCCGGCAATGTCCTCGGCCGACCGGTCGGTGATCAGGTAGGCATCCAGCTCGGGCCGGACCTTGGCGATCAGGCGGCAGGTTTCGGGGCCGTAGTCGCTGGGCTGCAACCCGTCCACGTCCTCGTTGCCGGTCATGTGGCTCAGGTACTGGTTCAGGATCGGCAGCGCGTTCTTGGACTTGAGCGTGAGGCCGGGGCGCACCACCACCGCCTGCACGTTGTGATTGAACAGGATGCCGATCAGCGCATCCTCGAGGCTCGACACCACCACCGGTTCGTAGATGAACGGGTCTTCGGCCCGGCGGACCCGGTGCAGGTTGTTGCGCAGAAACCGCTCCTGGTGCTCGTTGACGCTGTCGACGATCAGCACCTCGAAATAGGGCCGCCCCAGCGCGCGGGCCTCGGGCGGCAGGGTGCTTTCATCCTCGAAATCATCGGCATCGCTGTCTTCACCGATGATCGGGATCGACCGGCGGCGATAGGCACCCGAGGTCAGCGCCCGCGACACCCGCCGCACCGCGTGCGACAGTTCCTGGATGTTGCGCGAGGCGAGCATCCGGCTCATGCTGTCGAAGGCATGCGCCCCGGGAAAGGCCCAGTAGCATTCGATCGGCGCCAGCGCGTCGAAAAGCATCTCGGCCTCGGCCAGATGCTTCTTGCCCTGGCGCCCTTCGATCCCGCCGACCTGCAAGGCCTCGACCGTTTCGCGCAAGGCACTCCAGCGGTCTGCCCGCAACTGTGTGGCGCTGTAGTAGTCACCGATCGTCGACAGTTTGGAGTCTTTGGCTTGCACGTTCATGGGTCGGTCCTTTCGTCCCCTGGCGATCAGGGGTGCAGGTGATCGGGGCGCATCAGTCGGTGCCTGTGCGCCCTTTGAAAATCGGGATGGTGTTGACGTCCGGCGCTCCGGGCGCTGCGGGGTCATGCGAGAGCGCGCTGCGCGGGTCGGCGGTGTGCACGCCTGCGCGCGATCCCTGCTGCGGGGTCTGAAGCGGCCCAAGGGTGTGCAGATAGGCATCCGCCCCGCTGGCGCGGTCATAGACCGGGAATTCGGCGTCGCGGTCGCGGAAGGACTTGAGCACCTGGCCCAGCCCCTTCATGCCGGTCTCGCGCTGGCGGCGCACCATGTCGAGGTCGACCTCGATCGGGAACATGTCCTCCTGCCCGGCCGACTGGTGCAGCACCGTGGCCGCCGGATCGACGACCAGAGACCGCCCCACCCCGCCGGCCCCCAGGCCGTTGACGTCGAAGACGTAGCACTGGAACTGCGCGGCGGTGGCGCGCGCGATGGCAAGCTCTGCGTCGCGGTCGGTGGTGCCGGTCAGGACCGGATGCAACAGCACCTCGACGCCCTGGCTGGTCAGGTGGCGCGTGGTTTCGGGGAACCAGATGTCATAGCAGATCGACAGGCCGAAACGGCCCACCTCGGGCACGTCGAAGACGCAGAATTCGGTGCCTGCGCTGATGCCCTGTTCGTAGGGCCGGAACGGGAACATCTTGGAATACTTGCTGACGATCTCGCCCTGCGGGTTGATCACGACAGAGGTGTTGAAAATCCGCCCGTCGGGCATCTTTTCGAACATCGAGCCGGGAATCAGCCAGATGCCAAAGCGCTTGGCATCTTCCTGGAACTGGCTGATCGCGTCATTCGGGACAGGCTGGGCAAAGCGGTCCAGCGGGCCGTAGGGGGCAAGCTCCGAGAACAGGACCATCTGGGTCCACGGGAAGCGGGCCATCAGGATTTCGATCCGGTGGCGCATCGCTTCGACGTTGGAGTGAAGGGCGCCGACGTGCATCTGCACGCCTGCAATCGCAAAGGGGGTCATTGGGAATTAGTCTCCATGGGTGTGTCACCCTCCCGGTCGTTTTTGTTTTTGGGCCGCCGGTCTTCCGGCTGGCCAGTGGCCCCTACGTCTGCACCTGAGCGGCGAAGCGCAAGGGGTGCCGCGACGGCCCGGACACAGGTGCAGGGTCATCGCGGCGGGATTGTCACATCAGGCGGTCGCGGTCTTGGGCCGCGGCGTCTTGCGCGCCCGGCTGCGCTGCCACATGACGATCAGCGCCAGCAGGATCAGAGCCGGGATGTACATCAGTTCCTTGGGCGGCTGCGCGACGGGCCGCAGCACCCGGTCGACGGTCTGATCCCAGTCGAACCCGGCCTCGGCGGCGGGGCTGCCGAAGGTCACGTTGTCGATCACCACACTGTCGCCGTTGTTGATGTACTCGATGCCCGAGGACAGCAGCCGCTCTTCACCGGTCTCGCCCTCGCCCACCGGCAGCAGCGCGGTAAAGCTGACCGGCTCCCCGATGGCGTTGAGGCCACTGACCTGAAGCCGCAGAT
The DNA here is from genome assembly GCF_049323015.1 of Thalassococcus sp. BH17M4-6. Lineage (NCBI taxonomy): Bacteria > Pseudomonadati > Pseudomonadota > Alphaproteobacteria > Rhodobacterales > Roseobacteraceae > Thalassococcus > Thalassococcus sp. BH17M4-6. The sequence continues at coordinate 470,652 of NZ_JBMPGU010000002.1, read as the reverse complement.
CGCTGCCCACGTCCACCTCTTCGGCGGCCTGCGCGATCTCGGTCGGCGGCACGTCCTCGAAAGGCGGTGCCACCATGTCCATCCAGAAGCCCGGACGGAAGAGTGTGAAGGCGATAAGCAGCAGCGCCACGGTTTCGATGATGTTGTTGCGGGTCAGGAACCAGCCCTGTGTCGCCGCCGCAAAGAGCAGCATCGCCACGGTCGAGACCACGAAGACGAATATGCCCTGCACCCATCCCACGTCGATCAGCAAGAGATCGGTGTTGAAGATGAAGAGGAAGGGCAGCGCCGCGGTCCGCAAGCTGTAGAAGAACGCCACGACCCCGGTCTTGATCGGATCGCCCCCCGACACGGCGGCGGCCGCGAAGGACGCCAGCCCCACCGGCGGGGTCACATCCGCCATGATGCCGAAGTAGAAGACGAACAGGTGCACCGCGATCAGCGGCACGATCAGGCCGTTCTGCTGGCCCAGGGTCACGATGACCGGCGCCAGCAGGGCCGACACGACGATGTAGTTCGCCGTGGTGGGCAGGCCCATGCCCAGGATCAGCGACAGGATCGCGGTCAGGAACAGGATCGCCAGGATGTTGCCACCCGACAGCACCTCGACCACATCCGCCAGCGCCGAACCGACACCGGTCTGGCTGACCGCGCCCACGATGATACCGGCGGTCGCCGTGGCGATGCCGATGCCGATCATGTTGCGCGCGCCCGCGACCAGCCCTTCGAGCAGATCGATGACGCCCGCGCGGGTGGCTGCGGCCATGTCGCCCGCCCCGCGCATGATCGCAAGGATCGGGCGCTGGGTCAGCAGGATGAAGATCATGAAGCACGCCGCCCAGAACGCCGAGAGCCCCGGCGACAGACGGTCGACCATCAGCGCCCAGACCAGCACCACCACCGGCAGGAGGAAGTGCAGACCGGACCGGATCGTCGGACCCGGCAGCGGCAGCGAGGTCACCGGCTCGTTCGGGTCGCTCATCACCGGCGGGGTTTCCTTGGACGCGATATACAGCAGACCGATGTAGACGGCGGTCAGGAAGGCAAAGACCACGTAGCCTGCTGCCGCACCAAACGCAGGACGGATCCAGCCCATACCGTAGTAGACCGCAAAGCTCAGCGCGCAGATCACCGCGATGGTGAACGCGAGGCTCATCAGCCACGGCACCCAGGGCTTGGGCTCATAGGCACGCGGCAGACCCTCCATCCCGGCCTTCGAAGCTTCGAGATGCACGATATACACCAGCGCGATGTAGGAGATGACGGCCGGCACGAAGGCGTGCTTGACCACGTCGAAATACGGGATGCCCACGTATTCCACCATGAGGAAGGCCGCGGCCCCCATCACCGGTGGCATGATCTGGCCGTTGACGGAACTGGCCACCTCGACCGCGCCCGCCTTTTCGGAACTGAAGCCCACCTTCTTCATCAGCGGGATGGTGAAGGTGCCGGTGGTCACCACGTTGGCGATGGACGACCCCGAGATCAGGCCCGTCATGGCCGAGCTGACCACAGCCGCCTTGGCCGGGCCGCCGCGCATGTGGCCCATCAGCGAAAACGCCACCTGGATGAAGTAATTGCCGGCCCCCGCCTTATCCAGCAGCGACCCGAATAAGACGAAGAGAAAGACGAAGGACGTCGACACACCCAGCGCGATGCCGAACACACCTTCGGTGGTGATCCACTGGTGGTTCACCACTTCGGACAGGTTGTTGCCCTTGTGGGCGATGATGCTGGGCATCCACTGGCCCAGGAACGTATAGGCCAGGAACACCGTGGCCACGATCATCAGCGCCGGTCCAAGCGCGCGGCGCGTCGCCTCGAGCAGGATCAGCAGGCCGATGACGGCGACGACATAATCCTGCAGGATCGGCGCACCGACACGCTGCGAAATGCCGTCGTAGAAGACATAAAGATAAAGCGCCGATGCCGCCCCGATGATGGCCAGCGCCCATTCCCAGACCGGAATGCGGTCCTTGGGCGACCCCAGCAAAATGGCTGCGATCATGGCGACGCCGGGGATCGGGATCCACCAGATCGGCACGCCTTCCTTGGCGCCGTACATGAAGAGACACGTCAGCAGCGCCGGCACGATCAGCGCCAGCGCCATCTGCGGTGGCGTGCGTGCGGCGGGATAGGCCGCGAAGGCCAGGAACAGCGCAAAGGCCAGGTGGATCGACCGGGCTTCGGTGTCGTTGAACACGCCCCAGCCGACGATGAAGGGGATGGGCGAGGCGATCCAGAGCTGGAACAGCGACCACGCGAGCGCCACAAGCAGCATGAAAGTGCCAACCGGCCCGACCGGAGAGCGGCCCCCGGTGTCGGTGGAGGCGACCAGTTCGTCGAGTTCGGCCTGGCTGAGCCCGCCCTTGCCGGAGGCTTCGTTCTCTACGGCAGAGGCTTGAAACTGCTTGTCGTCGTCGCTCATCACATCATCCCCGTTGTTGTCAGGCCAGCCGGTGCGTCTGTTGCGCGTATTTTCGACCGGTAAGGGTGGCGGCCCCGCCCAAAGCGGGACCGCCGTCATCATGCATGTCGCTCAGACGATCACTCGATCCAGCCACGCTCTTTGTAGTACTTTTCCGCACCCGGGTGCAGCGGCGCGCTCAACCCGGCAGAGATCATGTCCTCTTCCGTGAGGTTGGCAAAGGCGGGGTGCAGGCCCTTGAAGCGGTCGAAGTTGTCGAAGACCGCGCTGACGACGGTGTAGACCACGTCATCCGGCACGTCCGACGACGTCACGAAGGTCGCCTTCACGCCGAAGGTCGTGGTGTCTTCGTCATTGCCCTTGTAAAGGCCGCCCGGAATAACCGCCTTGGCATAGTAGGGATTGTCGTTGATCAGCGTGTCGATCGCGTCGCCGGTCACGTTCACCAGCTTGGCATCCACGGTCGAGGTCGCTTCCTGGATCGAGCCGTTGGGGTGGCCCACGGTGTAGACGATCGCATCGACCTTGTTGTCACCCAGCGCGGCGGACTGTTCCGCGGGCTTGAGCTCGGACGCCAGCGCAAAGTCGTCTTCGGATTTGTCCATGGCGTTCAGCACGACATCCATCGTGGCACGCTGACCGGAACCGGGGTTGCCGACGTTGACGCGCTTGCCGAAGAGATCCTCGAAATTCTCGATCCCCGCATCGGCGCGGGCGACGACGGTAAAGGGCTCACCATGCACCGAGAAGACGGCGCGCAGCTTGTCAAAGGCGTCGCCTTCGAACTGCGACGAGCCGTTGTAGGCGTGGTACTGCCAGTCGGACTGGGCCACGCCCATGTCCATGTCGCCTGCCTTGATCGCGTTGATGTTGGCAATCGACCCGCCGGTGGACGGCGCCGTGCACTTGAGGTTGTGTTCCGCGGTGCCGCGGTTCACCAAGCGGCAAATCGACTGACCGACCACGAAGTAAACGCCGGTCTGACCGCCGGTGCCGATGGTGATGAACCGCTCCTGGGCGGCAGCGCCCTGGGCCAGCAATGTCGCCGCGGCGGCAAAGGCAGTGGCTTTGACGAATTTCATGAGTATCTCCCTTGGTTTGTTATCATGCATGCCCGGCACGCAGAGTCCGGACTTGCACGGATAAGTCACGTTAACACGGCTCTTGCGAACCTCAACACGAAAACCCGATCCCCTGGTTGTCCTTCCCATAGCGCATCAGGTTTGTCGTTTTACGCATTGTTATTGCTTCAAATTCCCGCACATCTCTCATGCGCGGACCTAGAAGGATGGCGGCGTACAGGCGCTGATGATCACGCAGCGCTCGGTGCCGATATTGCGAAACCGGTGCGGCAACCGGCTGTCGAAAAGATACCCGTCGCCGGGGTTGAGCACGCGAATCTGGTCGGCCACCGTGATCTCCATGATGCCCTCGACGATGACGCCCGATTCCTCGCCTTCGTGGGTCAGCATGTCGGGGCCGGTGTCGGCGCCGGGCGGATAGGTTTCGTGCAGCATCTGCAGCGCGTGCCGCGACGCATCGCCGACCTGGCGCAGCGACACCCGCGCCGCCTGTGCGCCCATGTCGGCGTCGGCGGGCGACAGTTCGGTGAACTCATCGGGCGTGTAGAAATACTTGGGCGTGCCGGTCTCTTCGAACTCCGAAAAGAACTCTGACATGGTCATCGGGATCGCATCCAGCAGCCGTTTGAGAGAGGCGACAGACGGGCTGCTCTTGTTCTGCTCGATGAGCGAGATCGCCCCGTTCGTCAGGCCCGCACGCCCGGCCAGATCGCGCTGCGAAAGCCCCCGGGTTTCGCGCACTTCCCTCAATCTGTGGCCGATTTCCACGCTTGATTGCCTCACCCACATCACATGTTTGAAATATTAAGCGCCGGATCGGGGCAAAGGTCAATGACTTAAAACACAGGCAGATCATGCGCTTGACGCAATGCCTGCCGATTGGGCAGCAAAAGAATGCCAAAGTGTCTGGCGAAAACCGTTGACAATAATATTAAACGGAAAGAGAGAATTCTAACCACAAGAATGCCAGATGGAGCGCGACCATGACCTCGCAGACCAGAGCCAAGAAAACCACCACTGCCAAGGCGAAAAGCCCCCGCAGCAAGACCGCCACGCGCGCCAAGACCGCCGATTCGGTGATCGAGACCAGCCGTGGCGTCGCCGATGCGATGACCGGTCAAAGCAATGCCGCCCTGTTGGCCCGGCGCGAAGCCGCCGTCCCGCGCGGTGTCGCCTCTGCCGCGCCCGTCTTTGCCGCCAAGGCCGAGAATGCCGAGCTGTGGGACGTCGAAGGCAACCGCTACATCGACTTTGCAGGCGGCATCGCGGTGCTGAACACCGGCCACCGCCATCCGTCGGTCATCGCCGCCGCCAAGGCGCAGGAAGACCTTTATACCCACACCTCGTTCCAGGTGGTGCCTTACGAGCCCTACGTGGCCCTGGCGGAAAAGCTGAACGCGCTGGCGCCCGGCGATCACGCCAAGAAAACGCTGCTGGTCACCACCGGCGCCGAAGCCGTTGAAAACGCCGTCAAGATCGCCCGTGCCGCAACCGGCCGCCCCGGCGTCATCGCCTTTACCGGCGGCTATCATGGCCGCACGCTGCTGACGCTTAGCATGACCGGCAAGGTGTCGCCCTACAAGAAGGACGTAGGCCCCTTCCCCGCCGACATCTTCCGCGCCCCCTTCCCCGATGCCCGCCACGGCATCACGGTAGAGGATGCGATCCAGGGGCTTGAAACGCTGTTCCTGACCGATGCCGACCCCAGCCGCGTCGCCGCGATCATTCTTGAGCCGGTTCTGGGCGAAGGCGGCTATGTGCCCGTCCCGACCGAGATGTGGCAGGCGCTGCGCGCGATCTGCGACAAGCACGGCATCCTGCTGATCGCCGATGAAATTCAGGCAGGCTTCGGCCGCACCGGCACCTGGTTCGCGATCGAGCATTCCGGCGTCGTTCCGGACCTGATCACCGTGGCGAAATCCATGGCGGGTGGCTATCCCATCGCAGGCGTCATCGGCCGGGCCGATGTGATGGACGCGATGGCCCCCGGCGGCCTGGGCGGCACCTATGGCGGCAACCCGGTGGCCTGCGCCGCCGCTCTGGCCGCGATCGAGGCGATCGAGTCCGAAGGGCTGCTGGCCCGCTCCACAGCCATGGGCGAACATTTCCGCGCCCGCTTTGCCGAGATCGGCGCCCGCACCGCCCCTTACCGCATGTGGGACATTCGCGGCCTGGGCGCGATGCTGGCGGTCGAGTTCGTCACCGACTTCGACACAGCGAAAGAGGATGCCGCCTTTACCAAGTCGGTCGTCGCCCATGCCCTCAAGCGCGGGCTGATCCTGCTGGCCTGCGGCATGCACGGCAACGCGCTGCGCATCATGGTGCCACTGACCGCATCCGACGCCATCGTCGAGGAAGGCCTTGCCATCTTCGAAGCGGCGCTGGCCGATGCGGTGGCCGAGCATTCCGCGAGCCTTGCCGCCGAGTGATCGGTTGACGACGGCCAACACATTGCCCCGCAGCGCCTGCCGCGCTGCGGGGTTTCGTTTTTGCGGTGCCGTGCGGCGCCCGTCGGCGGGTGGACGCGCCCTATTATGACCTGCGCGCTTTATGCCTCGTCCCCGAAGAGCGTTCGATCCTGGCGCCAGCGGTCACAAAGCGCCCGGCCGGGGGGGCGGACGGGCGCTGCGCGGCGGCGGCCAAAGGCCGCCTCGATTCCGCGCGGGAAAGAGAGCAACCCCGCGTTCCGTCATGGTGGTGGGCAAGCCGCGCAACTCCGGCTAACCTCGCCGCACCCGGTACCCGTAGCCGAAAAGGACACCCGATGACCCACGTCTTTCCCCGCCACTCCAAGCTCAACGCGCCCGTCGCTGTCGGCGGCGAAGGCATCTATCACATCGACGCCAGCGGCAAACGCTACCTTGACGGGTCGGGGGGCGCTGCGGTGTCCTGTCTGGGACACGGTGACCCCGAAGTCACCGCAGCGATCAAGGCGCAGCTTGACCAGCTGGCCTTTGCCCATACCGGTTTCTTCACCTCGGAACCTGCGGAAAAGTTGGCCGATCTGCTGATCGAACACGCGCCGGGCACGCTCGACCGGGTCTATTTCGTCTCGGGCGGGTCCGAGGCGACAGAGGCCGCGATCAAGCTCGCGCGCCAGTATTACGTGGAAAAGGGCGAACCGCAGCGCGGCAAGATCATCGCCCGCAAGCAAAGCTATCACGGCAATACCATCGGCGCGCTGTCGGCAGGCGGCAACGAATGGCGGCGCGCGCAGTTTGGCCCGCTGCTGCTGGACGTGAGCCACATCGCCCCCTGCTATCCCTACCGGCTGAAGCGCGACGACGAGAGCCTTGAGGCGTACGGCCAGCGCGCCGCGCAAGCGCTCGAGGATGAGATCCTGCGGCTGGGCCCCGACACCGTCATGGCCTTCATGGCCGAACCGGTGGTTGGTGCGACGGCCGGTGCGCTGGCCCCTGCCCCGGGCTATTTCAAACGCATCCGCGAGATTTGCGACAAATACGGCGTGCTGCTGATCCTGGACGAGGTCATGTGCGGCATGGGCCGGACGGGGCACCTTTACGCCTGCGAGGAAGACGGGATCGCCCCTGATATCCTGTGCATCGCCAAGGGGCTGGGCGCCGGGTATCAGCCCATCGGCGCGATGCTGTGCACGGCAGACATCTATGACACCATCGCCAACGGCAGCGGCTTTTTCCAGCACGGGCACACCTATATTGGCCATCCGGTCGCCGCCGCTGCCGGGCACGCCGTCGTGTCGGCCATCCTGAACCGCGGGCTGCTGGCGCGGGTCCGCGAACAGGGCGAAAAGCTGCAACAGCGCCTGACCGATCGGTTCGGCCAGCATCGGCATATCGGCGATATCCGTGGGCGCGGCCTCTTCCGCGGGATCGAGATCGTCGAGGATCGCGGGACCAAGGCCCCCTTCGATCCGTCGCGCAAGGTCGCCCCGTCCCTCAAGAAGGCGGCGTTCGAGGCGGGCCTCGTGTGTTATCCCATGGCGGGCACCATCGACGGGCATCGCGGTGATCACATTTTGCTGGCCCCGCCCTTCATCATCACCGACGATCAGCTGGACGAACTGACCGACAAGCTTGAATCCGCGATAAACGCGGTGATCTGAACCACCAGAGGGACCCTGATCCATGGCCAGATTTGCCATCTTCGCGGCCTCGGCCGTTCTTGCCGCCGTGTCGCTTATGGGCCTGATCTGGAGCGTGTGGTTCCTGATTCCGCTGGCGGTCTTTGGCTTTCTGACTGCGCTTGGGATTTACGATGTCACGCAGAACCGGCACGCGATCCTGCGCAACTATCCGGTGATCGGCCACATGCGGTTCCTGTTCGAAGGCATCCGGCCGGAAATCCGCCAGTACCTGATTGAATCGGACCAGGACGAAGAGCCGTTTTCCCGCGACAAGCGGTCGATCATCTATCAGCGGGCCAAGGGCGTCGAGGACAAGCGGCCCTTCGGCACCCGCCAGCGGGTCTATGACGCGGGCTATCAGTGGATCACCCATTCGGTGGTGCCCAAGCATATCGCAGACCACGATTTCCGCGTTTGCATCGGCGGTCCGGACTGCGCAAAGCCTTACGACGCGTCGATCTACAATATCTCGGCCATGAGCTTTGGCGCGCTGTCGGCCAACGCCATCTCGGCCCTGAACAAGGGTGCCAGGAAGGGCAATTTCGCCCATGACACCGGCGAAGGCGGGATCAGCCGCTATCACCGCGAGGGCGGCGGCGACCTGATCTACGAGATCGGATCGGGCTTTTTCGGCTGCCGCACCAATGACGGACGGTTTGACGACGACAAGTTCGCCGCACTGGCCGCCGACGATCAGGTCAAGCTGATCGAGCTGAAGCTGAGCCAGGGGGCCAAACCCGGCCACGGCGGCATGCTGCCCGCCTCCAAAATCTCGCCCGAGATCGCTGAGGCGCGCGGCATCCCGATGGGACAGGATTGCGTGTCGCCCGCCGCCAACCCCGAGTTTTCCACCCCGCTGGAGCTGGTCCGCTTTCTGGGCCGGATGCGCGAATGCGCGGGCGGCAAGCCCATCGGGTTCAAGCTGTGCATCGGCCACAGGCGGGAATTCATGTGCATCGTGAAGGCGATGCTGGAGACGGGCATCGTGCCCGATTTCATCGTCATCGATGGCAAGGAAGGCGGCACCGGGGCGGCACCGCTGGAGTTTGCCAATCATATCGGCATGCCGCTGGTCGAGGGGCTGACCTTTGCCCACAACACCCTGCGCGGCGCGGGCCTGCGCGACCGGATCAGGATCGGCGCATCCGGCAAGCTGGTCACCTCCTTCGACATCGCCAAGGCGCTAGCGCTGGGGGCGGACTGGGCCAATTCGGCGCGTGGCTTCATGTTTGCCGTGGGCTGCATCCAGGCGCAGGCCTGCCACACCAATCACTGCCCGGTGGGCGTGGCCACACAGGACCCGTTGCGCCAGCGCGCGCTGAATGTCGTGGACAAGGCCGAACGGGTCTACCGCTTTCACCGCAACACGCTCAAGGCGCTGGCAGAAATGACCGGGGCCGCCGGGTTGTCACATCCCGGTGAATTCCTGCCGCATCACCTGCTGATGCGCGAGGGCGACCGCGACATGGTCACCGGGGAAGAGATCTATCCCTACCTGCCGAACGGATTCCTCTTGCGCGACGAACAGGACCGGTTCGGCTATCTCAATCGCTGGAACCGCGCCCGGGCGAATGACTTCGACCCCTTTGACGTCGGCCCGTAGAGCGTGATGCAGAAAGTTTGAGACGCGCGCGAGCAGCCTGAAACGGGCAAAGGAGCCGCGTCATTGCAGTCGCGCGCGGATGCGGTCAAGTCTTTCCGCTGCGCGCTTTATGCCAGCCAAATGCGCACGCCACCCCCGCGATGCACCAAGCTCAGCCAAATCGCAGCCGCGTGGTGGCGCGACTGCCCCTCTCGGCAGACTTGGCAAAGCCAAGTCGCCTGCCGGGCAGCGGATGGCGCGGCGGCCTGCGGCCTTGATTCCGCGCCGGGTGTTTGGCTCGTCCGTCCGCTCAAGGCCGTTTCAAGCCAATCTCGTCCAGCCCTAACCGGCGTTGTCCTGTTTCTGCGCCTCCGCCTCGGCCTCTGCCTGAGCCTCGGCATTGTCGGCGGCCCATTCCGCCGCCGCCTCGACCGCGACGGCAGAGGTGGTGGGAAGAACCGCGAGGTAGCTGTCGGTCTCGTCCGCGGGCAACGTCGCGCGCTGGGTCATGCGGTACAGCGCATAAAGCGCAATGGCGGCAAAGGTGACGCCCAGCACCAGCCAGAAGGCACCCGGCTGCAGCGCCTTCATCGCCCAGCCAGTGACCAGCGGGCCGATGATCGCGCCAAGACCGAAGGTAAAGACCAGCCCGCCAGACGCCGCGGGCATGTCGTCCGACGACAGCATGTCGTTGGTATAGGCCAGAAACAGCGCGTAAAGCGGCGTTGTCACTCCGCCCGCCACAAAGGCTGCCGCCATCAGCGGCCAAAGCCCGCCCAGCAGCCAGCCCACCGCGCAGGCCACCGCCCCCACCACGGCCGAGCCGAAGATCAGCCCGCGCCGGTCGATCCGGTCGGACAGCCAGCCGATGGGATATTGCAGCGCCAGCGCGCCCGCGAACAGCATCGCCACGAAAAGCGAGATCTGCGCCGCACTCAGACCGATCTGCGTGCCATAGACAGCGCCCATGCCCGATTGCGTGGCATAAACGCTGCCAAGCAGAAAGATGCCTACGGTGCCCAGTGGCGAGCCTTTGAAGAGCGCACGCAGCGACATCGGCCTGGCCACCTGCACCACCGGCACCTGTGCGGCGGACAGCAGAATCGGCGCGAAGGAGATCGACACCAGGATCGACGCGCCGATGAACAGCGCCGAGGTTGCCGCATCCCCGAGCGTCAGCAGCGCCTGCGCGCCGATGATGCCCAGCGTCTGCGCGATCATGTAGGCCGACAGCACCTTGCCGCGGGTCTCGTTCGTGGCCGCGGCGTTGAGCCAGCTTTCGGCGGCCACGTAGATACCCGACATGCAGAAACCGACAATGATCCGCAGCACGGTCCAGGCCCAGGGTTCGGTCAGAAGCGGCAGCGCGATCAGCCCCGCGGACATGAAGCTGCCAAGCGCCGCAAAGACCCTGACGTGCCCGACCCGCTGGATCATCAGCGGTGTCAGCCGCGCGCCGGACAGAAAGCCCAGGAAATAGCCCGAGGTGACGACGGCCAGTTCTGCCGAGGTAAAGCCTTCGATCCCGCCGCGCAGGCCGATCAGGGTAAAGTGCATGCCGTTGCCCAGCATGATCAGCACGATCCCCAGAAGTAGGGCCCAGACGCTTGTCAGCACGGAAATCATTGGCGCTCCTGACCTTTGGCTGTGTGCCTAACGCACGGCTAGCACGGGCCAAGGCCCGGGCGCGACCTTGTGACGGCCAAAACCGCACCGGATACCGGAATTTCGGGCATAACGCCGTTTTTCTGCGCGCAAGTGCGGGCGCAGGTCCCTGCCCGCTAGGCATCGTGCCCGTCGCAGCTTTCCAGCGCCATGAAGGCGCGCAGGCCGGTGGTCTCGTCCTCCTCGAACACCTCGTTGGTCACGCTGAGCGTGGCGATCCGGTCGAACCGGAAGGTGCGGAAGCCCTGGCGCAGTCGGCACCAGGCCGAGAACATCCAGCCGTCGGTCATGTTCCAGATCACCAGCGGATGCACCCGCCGGGTCGTGGCCTGCCCCGCGCCGTCGGCATAGTCGATGTCGGTCACCAGCCTTTGGCGAATCGCTTCGCGCACCAGACCGACTGTGGGCGGGGCGCTGTTGCGGCCTTGCAGGCTGAAATAGGGCGCATCGGCCAACTTGCGGTCCTGCGGGTCGGGCATGCCGGCCTGGATCTTGGCGCGCGCCTCGCGGGCGGCCTGGGCCAGGGCCGGATCGCCTGCGCGTTCCACGAAGGACAGCCCCACCGCCAGCGCGTCGATCTGGTCGTGGGTGAAGGCGACGTTGGGCAGGTCGAAACCGGGGCGCAGCAAATAGCCCACCCCGGCCTCCCCTTCGATGGGCAGGCCCGAGGCCTGCAGATGCGCGATGTCGCGGTAGACCGTGCTGATGCTGATCTCGAACCGGCTGGCCAATTCGCTGGCGCGGATCACGTCGCGGGTGCGCATCTCGTTGACGATGCGAAACAGTCTTTCGGCGCGTCGCATCGTTGCGGTCCTTTTTCCCGGGGTCCGATCCGCCCACACGGCGCTTGACCTGAAGCCTAGAGCATTTCGCGATAAACATGAATCGCCTGACGCTGCCTGAAATCTTCGATTTCAACGCATCAGGCGATGCCTGATGTTTCAATTTAATCGCGAAACGCTTTAATCGGCTGCCGTGGCCTCAATCTCGAACATCAGAGGCGCGATCGCAAGCCGCGTGACGCCCAGCAGGGTCATCGGCGGCCGCGCGCCCAGGGGCCCGAAGCGCATGCCCAGCAGATCGAAATTCCTGAGCGCCTCGTCCACGTCGGTGGCGTAGATGCCCAGCCGGGTGATCTTCGACAGGTCCATGTCCGCCGCACTCAGCACCGCCTCGAGGTTATCGAGCGCAAGGGTCATCTGCGCACGCATGTCGCCGGGGTGCTGTGGCGCGCCATCGGCATCAACGGCGGTCTGGCCCGCGACGACGACCTGGCGGCTGGCACCGGTGTGGATTTCCGCCTGATTGTAGCCAAGCGGCAGCGACCAGGACCAGGGATTGACGGCAGTTCTGTTCATGAGAGGGGCTTTCTGTCTGGGGTGTTCGATACACCCCTTTAAGCACCCCCCTCCTCTCACCGTGGTGAGAGGAGTGATAGGAGACCTGCAAAAAACTTTCGCTCCCATTTCGGGTCGGGCACAGACGAAAAAGGGCGCCCCGCTGCGGGACGCCCCTTCTCGGTTCAGTCTCTCGCACCCTCAGGCGATGTCGAAACGGTCCAGTTCCATCACCTTGGTCCAGGCGGCGACGAAGCTCTGCACGAAGGTTTCCGAGGAATCGTCGCTGGCATAGACCTCGGACAGGGCGCGCAGCTGCGAGTTTGAGCCAAAGACCAGGTCGGCGCGGGTCGCCGTCCACTTGACCTCGCCGGTCTTGCGGTCCTTGCCTTCGAACTCGAGCTCGCTGTCGTCGGTCGCCGACCAGACAACGCCCATGTCCATGAGGTTGCTGAAGAAATCGTTGGTCAGCACGCCCGGACGGTCGGTAAAGACGCCGTGCGCCGTGCCGCCGTGATTGGCGCCCAGTACCCGCAGACCACCGACCAGAACGGCCATTTCCGGCGCGGTCAGGGTCAGCAGCTGCGCCTTGTCAACCAGCAGTTCCTCGGTCGAGACCTTGAGCGGCTCCTTGAGGTAGTTGCGGAAGCCGTCGGCCACCGGTTCCAGCACTTCGAAGCTTTCGACATCGGTCTGTTCCTGCGTGGCATCGGTGCGGCCCGGGGTGAACGGCACCTCGACGTCATAACCGCCCTGCTTGGCGGCCTTCTCCACCGCCGCGCAGCCCGCCAGCACGATCAGGTCCGCCAGTGACACCTTCTTGCCACCCGAGGCAGCGCCGTTGAAATCGGCCTGGATGCCTTCGAGCACGCCCAGAACCGCCGACAGCTTCTGCGGCTCGTTGACCTCCCAATCCTTCTGCGGGGCCAGGCGGATGCGCGCGCCGTTGGCGCCGCCGCGCTTGTCCGATCCGCGGAAGGTCGAGGCCGAGGCCCAGGCGGTTGTCACCAGTTCGGCGATGCTCAGGTCCGAGGCCAGCACCTTGTCCTTGAGAGCCTGGATGTCCTGCGCGTCGATCAGCGGGTGATCGACTGCCGGGACGGGATCCTGCCACAGCAGTTCCTCTTGCGGCACCTCGTCGCCCAGGTAGCGGCTGACCGGTCCCATGTCGCGGTGCGTCAGCTTGTACCAGGCACGCGCGAACGCATCGGCGAATTCATCAGGATTGGCATGGAAGCGCTTGGAAATCTTGATGTATTCGGGGTCGGTGCGCAGCGCCATATCGGCGGTGGTCATCATGATCGGCACGGTGCCGTTGCCATCGACCTGCGGGGCCTTGTCGCTGTCCTTGAGACCCTTGGGCTGCCACTGGTTAGCGCCCGCAGGGCTTTTGGTCAGTTCCCAGTCATAGCCGAAAAGCACGTCGAAATAGCTCATGTCCCAGCTTGTCGGCGTGGGGGTCCAAGGGCCTTCGATGCCGCTGGTGATCGCGTCCACGCCCTTGCCCGACTTGTGAGTGCTGGTCCAGCCAAAGCCCAGCGCCTCCATCGGGGCGGCTTCGGGTTCGGGGCCGACAAGGGCCGCATCGCCCGCGCCATGCGCCTTGCCGAAGGTGTGCCCGCCCGCGACCAGCGCCACGGTTTCCTCGTCATTCATCGCCATGCGCGCAAAGGTGTCGCGGATGTCGAATGCCGACGCGGCAGGATCGGGGTTGCCGTCGGGGCCTTCGGGATTGACGTAGATCAGGCCCATCTGCACCGCGGCCAGCGGGTTTTCCAACGCCCGGTCGCCGGAATAGCGGCTGTTGGGCTTGTCGCTGGTGGCCAGCCATTCGTCTTCGCGGCCCCAGTAGATGTCCATCTCGGGCTCGTACTGATCTTCGCGACCGCCGCCAAAGCCGAAGGTCTTGAAGCCCATGGTTTCCAGCGCGACGTTACCCGCGAGGATCATCAGGTCGGCCCAGGAAATCTTGTTGCCGTACTTCTGCTTGACCGGCCACAGCAGGCGGCGTGCCTTGTCGAGGTTGCCGTTGTCGGGCCATGAGTTGAGCGGCGCGAACCGCTGCGTGCCCGAGGACGAGCCGCCGCGGCCATCAGCGGTGCGGTAGGTACCGGCCGAGTGCCACGCCATGCGGATGAAGAACGGGCCATAATGTCCGTAATCGGCGGGCCACCAGTCCTGGCTGTCGGTCATCAGCGCCGCGAGATCGGCCTTCAGCGCCTTTAGGTCAAGCGTCTTGAACGCCTTGGCGTAATCGAAGCCGGGGACCATGGGGCTCGATTCCGGGGTATTCTGGTGCAGCATCTTGATGTTGAGCTGGTTGGGCCACCAGTCGCTGTTGGAGCGTGCACCCACCGTGACCGCGCCATGCATGACAGGGCATTTTCCGGTGTTGGCGATATCGTTTCCGTCCATGATCGTCTCCAGTTCAAGTGAGTGTCTTACGGGCCGGTCCGGACGCGCTGCCGGAGCCGGAAAATGGCTTGGGGATGTCCCGTCACGCCTTGCATTGCAATCTAGTCATTGCCGGATCACGGTCCACCCCTTGAAGTGATCCAAGGAACGCCCCATGCTGCGGGTCAGACTGGCGTGAAAGACTGCGTCGGCGACTCCCCCCATTGTCGATGCGCCAATCCTTAGCAAATCCCGGCGATTGGTTTAAGTTGCATTTTCCAATCACTTTCATAACGTGAAGTTATGAGCAATCTTACCCTCAAGCAGCTGCGGTATTTCGAGGCGCTGGCCCGGCACGGTCATTTCGGCCGCGCGGCGGCGGATTGCGCGATTTCGCAACCCGCCCTGTCGGTGCAGATCAAGGAGCTTGAGGCCGGGCTTGGCGTCACGCTGTTCGAGCGCGGCGCCCGGCAGGTGCGGCTGACCGGGTTCGGCACCGAATTCGCGCTGCGGGTGCGCGACATCCTGCGCAGCGTGGACGAGCTTGATGACCTGGCCCGTGCCGCGAACGACCGGCTTGTCGGGCGGCTGCGGATCGGGGTGATTCCGACCATCGCCCCCTACCTGCTGCCCAGCCTGATCGGCCATCTGACCGACGACAACCCCCGGCTTGACCTTCAGGTTCGCGAAACCCTGACGCCGCGCCTGATCGAAGAGTTGGGCGACGGGCGCATCGACACCGCCATCGTCGCCCTGCCCGTGTCGGAACCCGCCTTCGTCGAAACGCCGCTTTTCGACGAAGCCTTCGTTCTGGTCCGCCCGGTGGCCGAGGCGGGCGACCCTGTTCCCAGTGGCGAGGCGCTGCGCCGCATGCGCCTGCTGCTGCTGGAAGAGGGGCATTGCTTTCGCGATCAGGCGCTGGCCTTCTGCCACACCCCCAGCACCCTGCCCCGCGACGGGCTGGACGGCAGTTCGCTGTCGACGCTGGTGCAGATGGTAGGTGCGGGCATCGGCGTCACGCTGATCCCGGAAATGGCGGTGCCGGTGGAAACCGGATCGGCACCGGTCTGCGTGGCGCATTTCGGGGCGCCCCAACCGCAGCGCACCATCGGCATGATCTGGCGCCGGTCCAGCCCTCTGACCGGCCAACTGACCCATATCGCGGACATCGTGCGCCGCGCCGCCACAGCCATGCAGGACCGGCACGCGGCAGAGGCTCGGGGCCTGCCATCCGGGCAACGCGCTAACCGCTCACCTTTGATGCCGTGACAGGCCACTAAGGGCTCGCTTTCGAGAATCGCCTGCGTTAACGTTTCGCCATTCGCAGAGGCATAATTTCTAGATCGGAGCACTCATGGCCGGGATTGGCGCCACCGACACAGCCACCACTACCGAAATTCAGAACAATCCGTTCCTGTCGGGACTGGCCTTTCTGTACGGAAGCGGTTTCGAAACCTGGAACAGCACCAGCCTGACGTTCACGATGAATGTGGGCGACAATGATCCCAACGGCAACCCCGTGGGGACCTGGACAACGGCACTGACCGACGCGATCAACTATGCCCATGCGCATATCGAGGCGGTCTCGAACGTCACCTTCACCGAAGTGCCGGATGCCGTGAACGGCACCGACGGGGCCGATATCGATTACTGGTATTACAATTCATCGTCCTACCTGGGCTATTCCTACGGTGTCGGCGGCAGCGGCGTCTACATCAACGAACGCTTCGTCCGCGTCGACGGCCCCGGCTCGTCAAACGGGCTTGAGCCCGGCGGCTATGACTACATCACCGTGATTCACGAGTTGCTGCACAACATGGGTCTTTCCCACCCATTCGACCGCTATGCCAGCTTTCCCGGCGTGGACAATTCTGCAGATACCGGCGATTTCGCGCTGAACCAGAACGTCTACACGGTGATGAGCTACAGCGACATCAACCAGGTCGATGCCAACGGCGTGCCGACCACCAGCAACAATCTGACCGACGCGACGCGCGATCACGGCTTTACCACGATGGGGGCCTTCGACATCGCGATGCTGCAGACACTGTACGGCGCGAACATGTCGACCGCGACCGGCGATGACGTCTATGTCCTGCCTACGGTCAACACCACCGGAACGTTCTTTCAGGCGCTCTGGGATGCGGGCGGCATAGACGAGATTCGCCATGACGGCACGGCGGGCGCGATCATCGACCTGCGCGCCGCGACGCTGGATCTGGCAGACGGGATGCTGGCGGGCGGCATGCTCAGCCGCGTGCCGGGCATCTACGGCGGCTTTACCATCGCCAACGGCGTGGTGATCGAGAACGCCACCGGCGGTCTGGGCGACGACACCATCACCGGCAACGACGCGGCCAATGTGCTGGACGGCCGCGCAGGCGACGACACGCTGATGGGCGGCGCGAATGACGATACCTTGCGGCTTTCGATGTCGGTCGCAGGCGACATCGATTTTCTGGACGGTGAAGGCGACACCGACACGGCCGATTTTTCCGGCTTCAATTCGGCGGTCTGGGTCGATCTCGCCTATACCGTTGGGTTAGAGGCCTGGACCCGCGACACCGGCAGCGCCCGGCCCGGCCAGCCCGGCACCTGGCGCGAGATCGCGGATCTTGCGAATATCGAGAATGTCACCGCCACCGGTTTCGATGACATGCTGATCG
Source organism: Thalassococcus sp. BH17M4-6 (assembly GCF_049323015.1). Lineage (NCBI taxonomy): Bacteria > Pseudomonadati > Pseudomonadota > Alphaproteobacteria > Rhodobacterales > Roseobacteraceae > Thalassococcus > Thalassococcus sp. BH17M4-6. Next base: position 453,393 of record NZ_JBMPGU010000002.1, on the reverse strand, counting down.
GTGACGGTGGATCCAACGTACTGCGTGGTCTGGGCGGCAACGACCTGATCCTGCTGACCGAGGCGGATGCCGGTGCGGTCGACACGCTGGACGGCGGCGAGGACACCGACACCGTCGACTTTTCCCGGTTCGGCGCGGCAGTCTGGGTCGATCTCGCCTATACCGCTGGGTTGGAGGCCTGGACCCGTGACACCACCAGCGCCCTGCCCGGCGTCGGCCCCTGGCGCGAGATCGCCGCTCTGGAAAGCATCGAGAACGTCACCGGCTCCGCCTTTGACGACTGGCTGAAAGGCGACGGCGAGTCCAACTTGATCCGGGGCCTGGCCGGCGACGACGTGCTGGCGCTTTCCGAGGCTCCAACCGATGCGGATTTCTCTCCCGTCGATATTTTGGACGGCGGCGCCGATACCGACACGGCGGATTTCTCCGGCTTCGGCTCCGCCGTCTGGATAGACCTCGATTATGGCACCTCGCCCGAGGTCTGGACTCGCGACACCGCCGACGCGGCTCCGGGCATCGGTCCCTGGCGGGTGATCGCGGATCTGAAGAATATCGAGAACCTCACCGGCACCGCCTATAACGACTGGCTGATCGGCAATGGCGGCTCCAACGTGATCCGGGGTCTGGCAGGCGACGATGTGCTGGCGCTTGCCGAGGCCAATGTCGGCGCAATCGACACGCTGGATGGCGGCGCGGATACTGACACCGCCGATTTCTCGGATTTCAACGCCGCGGTCTGGGTCGATCTTGCCTATACCGCAGGGCTCGAGGCGTGGACCCGCGACACCGGCAGCGCCCTGCCTGGCGTCGGCCCCTGGCGCGAAATCGCCGATCTGGAGGATATCGAGAACGTCACCGGCACCGACTTCGACGACTGGCTGGCCGGCGACGACGGCAACAACGTGCTGCGCGGCGGTGACGGAAGCGACGTGCTCACCGGACGGGGCGGTGTCGACGAGTTCATCTTCGACTTTGCCAGCGGCGGCACGGCGCAGACCGCCACGATCACCGATTTCGACCTGGGCACCGATGTGCTGACCGTCAACGGCCAAAGCGAGGATGCGTTCTATGCCTCTTCGACCTTCGTTTCGATGACCGATGGCGGCGGGCCGGATACGACGATCACCCTGTCCACCGGCGACAGCCTCATTCTTGAGGATGTGACCGTGGCCGAGATCGAGGCGCATTACGCCAGCGTCTGATCCCGCGAGGGACAGACCCGCGCGGGCGTCAGACCGTTTCGCCCGCGCTCAGCCGATCCAGAAAAGTCTCCGCCTCGGCCAGCACCGTCCCGCGTTTTTCGGCATCCATCCGGTCCCAGGTGCGGTACATGTTGCCCATCCGGGGGTTGCCTTCGAACCGGTCGCGGTGCCGGTCGAGGAAATGCCAGTACAGCAGGTTGAAGGGGCACGCGCCGTCGCCCGTCTTCTTGCTCACCGAATAGTGGCAGCCCTTGCAGTAATCCGACATGCGGTTGATATAGGCCCCTGACGATACATAGGGTTTTGATGCGATCACCCCGCCGTCGGCGAACTGGCTCATCCCCACGGTGTTCGGCGCCTCGACCCATTCAAAGGCATCGACATAGACCCGCAGGTACCAGTCGTGCACCTCCGTCGGATTCACCCCGGCCAGTAGCGCGAAATTGCCCGTCACCATCAGCCGCTGGATGTGGTGGGCATAGCCTTCCTCCCGCGTCTGCTCGACCGCCTTCGACAGACACAGCATCCTGGTCTCGCCGCCCCAATAGAGCCACGGCAGCTTGCGCTGGTGGTTGAGCGCGTTGCGGCGCGGATAGTCCGGGCCTTCGTGGAAATAGATGCCGCGCACATATTCGCGCCAGCCGATGATCTGGCGGATGAACCCCTCGACCGCGTTGATCGGCGCGTGGCCATCGCGATAGGCCGCCTCCGCCGCCTCGCAAACCTCCATCGGCGAAAGCAACCCGATGTTGAGGTAGGGCGAAATCAGCGCGTGATACAGAAACCTGTTGTCGCGCAGCATCGCATCCTGAAAATCCCCGAACCTGGGCAGGGCGTGCTTGATGAAATGTGCCAGCGCCCGCCGCGCCTGGCCCTGATCGGTGGCGAAATGAAAGGGGCGCAGGGTGCCGAAACTGTCGCCAAACCGTGCCTCGACCAGGTCCAGTACCGCCTCGACCGTGTCGTCGGGCGTGAACTGCATCGGCCCGCCAAAATCGACCTCGTCCGGCGCGGGCTTGCGGTTGTCGTGGTCGAAGTTCCACTGCCCGCCTGCCGGGTCGTCGCCGTCCATCAGGAACCCGGTCTTGCGCCGCATCTCGCGGTAGAAATACTCCATCCGCAGCGCCTTGCGCCCCTTGGCCCAGTCCTCGAATTCCTCGAGCGAGGCGACGAACCGGTCGTCGCCCAGCATCCGAAGCTTGAGCGGCATGTCCTCCAGCGCCTCGATCAGCCGCCATTCGCCGGGCCGGGTCGCCAGCACTTCCTCGGCACCGGTCTCCTCGGCCCGCCGCAGCAGCTCTCCGGGGATGGAGCCGGCGTTGTCCGTATCGTCCAGTTCCGAATACCGCACATGCCAGCCATCGTCACGCAACCGCGCGGCGAACTTGCGCATCGCGGCAAAGATCAGCGCGATCTTCTTGGGGTGATGTTCGACATATTCGGCCTCGGCCATGACTTCGGCCATGACCACGACGTCATTGGCCTTGTCCGCCTTTCGCAGCGCCGACAACGTGTCGCTCAGCTGGTCGCCCAGCACCAGAACCAGCCGGGTCACCACGGCACCTCTGCGCCTTGCCAGTCAAAGAACCTGCCGGTGTCTTCCGTCCCCAGCCCGTCGATCACCGCCAGCAGGTTCTGCGCCGCCTCTGCCGCCGTCACGGTCGGGTTGTGATCCTGATAGCCTTCGGTGAACCGTGTCTCGACCGTGCCGGGATGCAGGGCCGCGACGCAAAGCTGCTTATGGGTGCGCCCCAGCTCGACCGAGGCGCCATGCAGCACCTGATTCACCGCCGCCTTTGCGCTGCGGTAGGAATACCATCCGCCCAGCCGGTTGTCGCCGATGCTGCCCACCCGTGCCGACAGCGCCGCAAAGACCGCCGGCGCGCGGCGCGGCAAAAGCCGGACGCTGTGTTTCAGCACCAGCGCCGGCCCCACGGTGTTGAGCGTGAACTGATCCACCATCGCCTTGGCCGTCAGCGCCTTGAGCGCCTTTTCCGGCTGTGCCCCGTCGATGACCAACGCACCTGTGGCCACGAATATTAGGTCGAACGGCCCCTCCAGCGCGCCCAGATGTTTCTGGACCGACGCCTCGTCCGTCACGTCCAACCCGTCGCCCGAACGCGACAGCCCCGTGACCTCAACGCCGCGCGCCTCCAGCGCCTCTGCGACCGCAGACCCGATGCCGCCGCTGCTGCCAATGATCAATGCCTTGTCCATGCCCCGGACCTAGCCGCGCCAGGCGCCGGATCAAGCTCGCAACCACCCTCCTTCTTCGGTTTACAAATACCTCGGGTTTTTTTGGGGGCAGCGCCCCCACACGCGCGGCACGCGCGTTCCAAGATTCAGGCTTTTCATTTCCGACACACGCTCCTAGACTGCGCCGCATGATGACACCGGCCCATATCGCTCAGACCGACCGCGCCTCCCGCGCGGCGCTGCTGCGTGGCCTGCTTCTCCTAATCCGCCTCTGAGCGTGCCGTCTCGGCGCGACCGCTCAGAGGAGGCTTTGTCCGCGCCGGACCACCAGGAGAAGATCGAGAGAGAATTCAGACATGACCGATACCGACACATCCCCCGCGAACGACCGCGTGGTGATTTTCGACACCACCCTGCGCGACGGCGAACAATCCCCAGGCGCCACCATGACCCATGCCGAAAAGCTCGAGATTGCCGAGTTGCTGGATGACATGGGCGTCGACATCATCGAAGCCGGGTTTCCCATCGCCTCCGAAGGCGATTTCCGTGCCGTGAGCGAGATCGCCCAGCGGTCCAAGGACGCGGTGATCTGTGGTCTGGCCCGGGCGCAATTCGGCGATATCGACCGTTGCTGGGAGGCTGTGAAACACGCCGCCCAACCCCGCATCCACACGTTCATCGGCACCTCACCCCTGCATCGCGCCATCCCGAACCTCACCCAGGACGAAATGGCCGAGCGCATTCACGACACGGTCAGCCATGCCCGCAACCTTTGCGACAACGTGCAGTGGTCGCCGATGGATGCCACCCGGACCGAATGGGATTACCTGGCCCGCGTCGTGGAAATCGCGATCAAGGCCGGGGCCACCACGATCAACATCCCCGACACCGTGGGCTACACCGCGCCGGTGGAGTCGGCAGACCTGATCCGGCGGCTTATCGCAGAGGTGCCCGGCGCGGACGAGGTGGTTTTCGCCACCCATTGCCACAACGATCTGGGCATGGCGACCGCCAACAGCCTCGCCGCCGTTGAAGGCGGCGCGCGGCAGATCGAATGCACGATCAACGGGCTTGGCGAACGCGCGGGCAACACCGCGCTCGAAGAGGTGGTGATGGCGCTCAAGGTCCGGTCGGACATCATGCCCTGGCACACGCGGGTGGATACCAAGAAGATCATGCACATCTCGCGCCGTGTCGCGACCGTCAGCGGGTTCGCAGTGCAGTTCAACAAGGCCATCGTCGGCAAGAACGCCTTTGCGCATGAAAGCGGCATCCACCAGGACGGCATGCTCAAGAACGCCGAGACGTTCGAGATCATGCGCCCAGAGGATGTGGGCCTGTCGGCCACCAACCTCGTCATGGGCAAGCATTCGGGCCGCGCCGCCCTGCGCGACAAGCTGCGCCAGATGGGGGTCGAGGTCGGGGACAACCAACTCAAGGATATCTTCGTGCGGTTCAAGGAATTGGCCGATCGCAAGAAGGAGGTCTATGACGACGACATCCTGGCGCTTGTGACGGCAACGACCGAAGGCGCCGCCGACCGGCTTCAGATCGTCAACCTGCGCGTCGTCTGCGGCACCGGCGGCCCGGCCGAGGCGCAGCTCGAGATGGAGATCGACGGCAAGGAGGTCAGCGCCACGGCGCAGGGCGACGGGCCGGTGGACGCCAGCTTCAAGGCGGTGCGCGAGCTTCATCCCAACGCCGCGCGCCTGCAACTCTACCAGGTCAACGCGGTGACCGAGGGCACGGACGCCCAGGCCACCGTGTCCGTCCGGCTCGAAGAGGACGGCATGATCGCCACCGGCCAGTCGGCCGATACCGACACGGTCGTGGCGTCGGCCAAGGCCTATGTGAACGCCCTCAACCGCCTGCTGGTGCGGCGCGACAAGGTCGGCAAGGACGTCAAGGAAATCAGCTACAAGGATGTGAGCTGACCGCTGCCTGGGTGGGTTGCAAACCCACCCTACGCCTTACCCCACCCCTGCGGGATCTCCACCGCATGTGCGGTGGAGCGGTCTTAGGACCGAAGCTGATGCCCGTTCCCCGCGCCAGGTCAGTGCACGGGCCGCCCGCCCTGCAGATGATCTCCGATTCTCACCCTCCCGCGTAGAGTGGGTTTTCAACCCACTTTCCCCTAGTCCCCCAATGCGATCCCTTCGCGGCGCGGGTCGGCACCTCCGAGCAGACCATCCTCGGTGATCGCGATCGCGTGCAGGCCTGAGTTGAGATCGCGCAGGTTGACCTCGTAGCCCAGCGCCTCGAGGTCCGGGCCAAGGGTTTCGAGCGGTGTGCCGATCTCCAGATCGAAGGTGCCGAACCGGTTGACCGCATGGCCGATGCTCACCGCCTGCTGCACGTCCAGCCCCCAATCGAGCACGCCGATGATCGCCTGCGTCACATACCCGATGATGCGGCTGCCGCCGGGGCTTCCGACCACCAGAACCGGCGCGCCGTCGCGGCGCACGATGGTGGGCGACATGGACGACCGAGGCCGCTTGCCCGGCTCCACCCGGTTGGCCACCGGCACGCCCCCCTCATGCGAGCGGAAGGAGAAATCCGTGAGTTCGTTGTTGAGTAGGAACCCGTGCACCATCAGCCGCGAGCCGAACCCGTTTTCGATGGTCGTGGTCATCGACAGGGCGTTGCCGTACGAATCGACGATTGAGATATGCGAGGTTGACGGGAACTCGAGGCTCTGATCGTCGGCCCAGTTCAGCGCGTGGTCGAACTCGGGCTCACCGGCGCTGACCTCGGGCAGGGCATCGTCGCCTTGCAACAGCTCGGCGCGGCTGGCCAGGTAATCGGTATCGACCAGCCCCTCGACCGGCACCGGCACGAAATCGCTGTCGGCCATGTAGCGGCCACGGTCGGCAAAGGCCAGCCGCGACGCGTCCCCGATCAGCCGCCAGGCTTCGGCATCTGCCGGGCCGGGCAGATCGAACCCGTCCAGCATCCCCAGGATCTGCCCCACGGTCAGCGCGCCGGACGACGGCGGCCCCATGCCGCAAACCTCGTGTTCGCGATAAGGCACGCAGACCGCGGGCCGTTCCTTGACGCGGTAGATGGCCATATCGATGGGCTCCATCACCCCCGGATTGCCCTCTGCCCCCTGGACACGGCGAACCAGGTCCAGCGCGATGTCGGAGGTATAGAAGACATCCGCACCATCGGTCGCGATGCGGCGCAGCACCTCGGCATAGGCGGTGTTGACCAGCCTGTCGCCCTCGGCAAGCGGCATGCCACCGGGCAGGAAATAGGCGGCGGTGTCGGGAAAGCGCGACAGCCGCTCGGCGTCGCCCGCCACCAGTTCGGCAAGCCGGGGCGACACGGAAAATCCGCCCTCCGCGAGCCTGATCGCCTCGTCAAAGAGGCCCGCCCAGTCGGACCGGCCCCACTTGTCATGCGCCGCCTGCATCAGCGCGGGCGTGCCCGGCACGCCGACGGAGCGGCCGCCGACGACCCCGTCGAAAAAGCCCATCGGTTCCCCGTCGTCGGTCTGGAAGAGCCGCGGCGTGGCGGCGAGCGGCGCGGTTTCGCGGCCATCGAGCGTCGTGATCTCACCGGTTTCGCCATCGTGCCAGACCAGAAACGCACCGCCCCCAAGCCCCGAGGATTGCGGCTCGACCAGCCCCAGAACCGCCTGCACCGCGACCATCGCATCCGCCGCCGTGCCGCCGTCGCGCAGCACGCGGGCGCCAGCCTCGACCGCGTGGGGATTGGCGGCCGCGACCATCCAGTTCTGCGCCGCGACCGGCGTGCCGGCCTCTTTCGCCGCAAGCGCCGCAGCAGCGGCTTCGGAGACCGCGGTAAAGCTGCCGTCGGTGCCCGCTTCGGGGGCTACGGCATCGGCGGCCTGCTGCGCGGCAAGCGGCACCGCCAAAGACAGAAAAAGCCCGGTCAACAGACTGTTACGGATCATGGCGGCGCCTCCTTCGCGATCACTTGAAGGCAACCCTAGCACGAAATCTGCCGGGGCCGGACGGATTTTTCATGTCGCTTCAAAGCGTATCCGACGGAAGGCAGCCGCCGTCGCCGCAGTGGCTAGAGCATCGCCGGAACGATGCGGTCCGGCGGGCGGTGGCCGTCTGCAAAGGTCTTGACGTTGATCAGGACCTTTTCGCCCATCTCGAGCCGCCCTTCGAGCGTCGCGGACCCCATGTGCGGCAGCAGCACCACATTGGGCTGGGCGCGCAGATCGGGGTTCACCTCGACGCCCTTTTCGTAGACGTCGAGCCCGGCGCCCGCCAGTTCGCCGCCCTTGAGCATCCGTGCCAGCGCGTTTTCGTCGATCACCTCGCCCCGGCTGGTGTTCACGATCACCGCCGAGGGTTTCATCAGCTTGAGCCGCCGGGCGTTGAGCAGGTGAAAGGTCGACGGCGTGTGCGGGCAATTGACCGAAACCACGTCCATGCGCGCGACCATCTGGTCGAGGCTTTCCCAATAGGTCGCCTCGAGCGGTTCTTCGACCTCGGGCCGCAGGCGGCGGCGGTTGTGATAATGGATCTGCATGCCGAAGGCGCGGGCGCGCCGCGCCACCGCCAGTCCGATGCGGCCCATCCCGAGGATGCCCAGCCGCCGCCCCGCGAGCCTGCCGCCCAGAAATGCCGTGGGCGCCCAGCCGGTCCAGTTCCCGGCCTGCATCTTTGCCAGACCTTCGGGAATGCGGCGCGTCACCGCCAGCATCAGCGCCAGCGCCATGTCGGCGGTGTCGTCGGTCACCACGCCGGGCGTGTTGGACACGATGATGCCGCGGCTGCGCGCGGTGTCGATGTCGATATGATCGACGCCCGCGCCGTAATTCGCGATAAGCCGCAGCCGGTCGCCTGCCTGCCCGATCAGGCCCGCGTCAATGACATCGGTGACCGTCGGCACCAGCACGTCGGCGCTTTGCACCGCGTCGATCAGCTCGCCCCGTGTCATCGGCGTGTCGTCGTCGCGCAGCCGCGCGTCGAAGAGTTCCCTGAGCCGCGTCTCGACCGCCTCGGGCAAGCGTCGCGTCACGACAACACTCAGACGTTTTGATGGCATCCCGTGTCTCCTCGGACTTTCCCTTTGACCTGGCTTTGGGCACAGTGTCGCAAGTCAGGACGGGGCACAAGAACTCCGCCGGAAAAACTCTGGGCAGGACGAACCATGATCGCAAAACTATGGGGACTGGGGCTGTGCGTGGCCCTGATGGGGGCGGCGCCGCAGGCACGCGCGGGCGAGGATCGCGGACCGGTGACGAACCTGCCGCTGCCGCGCTACGTGTCGATGAAAGCCTCCGAAGGCAACGTGCGGCGCGGCCCGTCGCTGACGCACCGGATCGACTGGGTCTATACGCGCCGCGACATGCCGCTCGAGATCACCGCCGAATTCGGCCACTGGCGCCGGGTGCGCGACCGCGACGGTGCGGGCGGCTGGGTGCATTACTCGCTGCTTTCCGGCGTGCGGACGGTGATCGTCGAAGAGGACATGCTGGACATCCACGCCCGCCCCGCCCTGTCGTCGCCGGTCGAGGCAAAGCTCAAGGTCGGGGTGATCGCGCGGCTGGGCCAGTGCGAGGCGGACTGGTGCGAGGTGCAGGCGGGCGGCTACAGCGGCTGGGCGCGCAAATCGGCGCTTTGGGGTGTGGCCCCCGTCGAACAAGCCCACGACTGAGACCACGGCGCGCGCCCTGTCGCGGGTCGGCAGCGCCCTTCGGGCATTTTCTAGCAATCGAAGACAGTGCGCGGCGCAGGCCGCCGCGCCTCAGGCCGCCTCGTGCAGCAGGATCGCCGCTTCGGACGAGGTCAGGTTGCGCCGGGCAAAACCGCCGTAGCCATGCGGATTTTCCGCCACGCCCGGCAGATGCTGCTGCAGCCGCAGGCGGTCCGCCTCGGCCAGGGTGGTGAGGGCGGCATTGGCGGGATGAAAGCTTTCTGTGGCCACGCCATTGGCAAAAACGACCTCGTGCCGGGGCAGAAGCAGATGCACATACGTCACCTCGCGCGCCTGGGTGTCGACGGTCACGGTGTGATCGTTGATCAGATCCTTTGCGGCGACCAGTACCTCGGGCGTGTTGAAGAGCGCCTGCGCGACCTTGCCCTGGATCAGCATCCGGTGTTCCGGCGAGACCAGGAATTCCTCGTCCGGGCGTTCGATGCCGAAGGCCCCTGCCCGAATGCGGATGGGCCGCAGGCGCGGCATCGCGAAAAGCCGTGCGCCGGTCATCCGGCGGCTGCCGATCCACTGCACCTGCTGCGCGCCGCTGTCCTTGGTCTGGACCCAGTCGCCGACGCGCAGATCCTCGACCCGCAGCCCGCCGTCGGGCGTGCTGATGCGGGTGCCGGGGGTAAAGCAGATCACGCCCGCCGCGCTGTCGCCGGTGCCGTGAGACTCGGTCAGGCGCGGCTCAAGCGTGTGATGCACGATCCACAGATCGGTGTCGCGGGGCGGAATTTCATCCAGGAACATCAGCAGCGGGCGGCTGCCGTTGCCAATCTCGATCAAGGTGATGGTGTAGCTGCGGGTGCCGTCGGTGACCACGAAGGAACTGTCGGTCAGCGGATGCTCCACCTCGACCGTGTCCAGCGCCGTGGTGTCGGCGACGGCCGCACCGACCAGGCGGCGCACCATGCGCGCCGCGCGTTTGCGAAGATTGGCTTCGCCTTCCGCCTGATCGAGCCGCAGAAGCGTATTGGGCCCATCCACCCGGACGGCGTCCCCCCGCCAGGACCATGCCGCGCCGATTGTCAGCGACGACACCGGTGCCGTTTCAAGACCGTCCACTTCCGTTTGCGACCAGGAGATGACGAACGTACCACGAAAGCCCGTTCTCATTTTGCCTGTATGCCTGCTCTTTTATTCTTATTGGGCAGACGCTAGCAGACCGAGACTCGTCTGCAAAGCCCGCCAAGGCCTTAATAATGCTCTGGTTTGTGTCAACGCCACCATTGGTTGCAAAAACGCAACGTCGGTCTTGCAAATTTGTGGGGCGGGCGGCCATCGCGAGCCACCCGACAGCGCCGGAAATCAGGAGGCGGTCGCGGGTTATTGAAAGTCTTTCCTAATCGCCCCGGGTCTATCCTTGACCCGCGAAATACCATCTGCAAATCTGCCGACGCGTGTGATCAAAGAGTATCCGGCGCGTGCGCGCTCCTCCCCCCTTCTCCTTGATCTGGGTCCATCGCAGGCGTGCCCTGCGACGCCGAAGTCCTGCGCGCATGGCACGAAGAAACTGACCAACCAGAGGCGACAATGACCACCTATACCTACGATGCATTTTATTTCGAGTTCGACGACGATGACGCTGTCGAGGAGTTCCGCCTGACCGAAGTGGCGCTTGTCACCGCGCCGAACCTTGGCTTTCTGACCTATACCTACGGGGCGCCAGCCAACGAAGACGGCCTGTTGCCGATCGTGCCGACTGCCCCCGAAGACATTTACACGCTGCTGATCGAAGGCCGGGGCGACCTGGACGAGGCGGTCTATTTCGCCGAAGTGACCTGGGGCGCGGGCAACGCGACGACGGTCATGCTGATCGAAGGCACGTCCGGCAACTATGTCGTCCGGCTGGCCGGCGATCCGATCCCGGCGACCAACGCGGCGGAATTCGCGGCCTTCAACGACATGATCAACGGTGTTTCGAACGTCCAGTCCGGCCCCTACGCCCCCAACACGCCGATTGACCTGACCCAGATCCCGACCGCGTCGGTGACGCAGGACGATCTGATCATCGGCTTCGACGAGAATGAATCGCTCAACGGCGGGATCGGCGACGACGTGATCCTGGCCGGTCCGGGCGACGACACAATCAACCCCGGCGCAGGCACGGACACCGTTCAGGCGGGTCCGGGCAACGACACGGTGATCCTCAGCCCGCAATCGAACCCGGCGGATTTCTTCATCCTCAACCATGACGATCTGAGCGGGTCTATCGGGGTCGAGATCGACGCCATCGCCAATACCGGCTTCGTGGACAAGTATGGCCTGGGCTTTACCACCCTGGTCGATGTCGCCGACGCCGTAAGCGGTGACGGCATGCGGGTCGACGGCACGGATTTCGGCGATACATTCGTCGTGCAGCTGGATGAAGACGATTTCCTGGCCGTCCGCCCGGGCCTGGGCGACGACACGATCACCGTCGAGAACGGCAACCTGGGATATGTGCGGCTGGATTACCGCAACTCCCCCGACCCGATCAATGTGGACCTTGGTGCCAACACGGTCAGCTACACCGTCTTCACCGACAGCATCGTGGGCCAGGTGAACGAAATCCGCGGCAGCTATGGTGACGACACCTATCTGGGTGGCGCGGGCGACGACGTCTACACCCCCTTCGCAGGCAGCGACGACATCGACGGCGCGGGCGGCTTCGACCTGGTGCGGTACGACCGCAACGGCGTGTCGAACCTCGAGGTCAACCTTGCCACCGGGGTCGCCACGGGCAACTGGGAAGGCCAGTCCTTCGTTCAGTCGCTGAGCGATATCGAATACATCCGCGGCACCCGTGACGGGACCGACAGGCTCACCGGGTCGGGCGCCGACGAACGGCTGCGCACCTATGCTGGCAACGACACCATCGACGGTGGCGGCGGCAATGACACGATCGAGGATTTCGGCGGCACCGACACCGCGATCATCGGCACGACGCTGGCGCAGATCAGCAAGCTTGAAATCGACGCGAACGGCGCGCTGGTGATCTTTTCCGATCTCGGGATCAGCAGCTATTTCGGTATCGAACGGTTCCAGATCGACGGCACCACCTATACCCAGCAGCAGCTGATCGATGCCGTCGGCGTGACCGAGCCCGGGCCCAGCGACACGCCGACAGACGGCGATGACGACCTGACCGGCGACGACACCGGCGAAGAGATCAACGCCCTGGGCGGCGATGACACGATCACACCGGCAGGCGGCAATGATACCGTTGATGGCGGGCCGGGCAACGACACCGCCGTGCTGGGCATCGACCTTGATGACATCATCTCGGCCGTGCAGGGCGCCAACGGCGATATCACCGTGGTGTCGTCCGAAGGGACGGATGTCTTCACCTCGGTTGAGTTCTTCGAGTTCAACGGCACGGTGGTGACCCCGACCGCGCTGCTGGCCGACGGACCGATCAGCACCGAAGAGAGCCCGGGCGACGACCTGATCACCGGCGGCGACGGTCCCGACCGCATCGACGGCGGCGAGGGTAACGACACGATCAACGGCGGTGACGGTGACGACGGGCTCAAGGGCCGCGACGGCGACGACCTGCTGGTCGGCGGCCCGGGCAATGACCGGCTGCCGGGCGAAGGCGGCAACGACACGATCATCGGCAACGACGGCAACGACCGGCTGGGTGGCGGTGACGACAACGACCTGATGATCGGCGGCAACGGCAACGATGGCGGCGGCGCGGGTCCCGGCAACGATACCGTCTACGGCGGCGACGGGGACGATGTGTTCAACGGCGGTTACGGCCGCGACTTCATCGACCTCGGCGACGGCGACGACCGGTCGGGGGCCAGCTTCGGGAACGACACGATGTATGGCGGCGCGGGCAATGACCTGCTGACCGGCGGCAACGGCAATGACGAAATCTATGGCGGCGCGGGCGATGACACCATCACCTCGGGCCTGGGCGAAGATACCGTCAACGGCGGCGAGGGGGCGGATCTTTTCATCTTCAATTCGCTCTTCGGCGGCGGCACCACCGTGATCGAGGATTTCGAGGACGGCACCGATATCATCCGCGTCACCGGCCTGCGCAATCCGGCCGATCCCGTCGGGCGTCTGGACATCACCAACATCACCTATGACGGCCAGCAGGCGGTCGAGATGACCTATGGCGATCACACGATCATCGTGCTCGACGCGCGCGAAAGCGACTTCAGCGAGGCGGATTTCCTGTTTACCTAAAGGATTCCGCAGATCGACGACGGGCGGCGGCCATTTTCTATATGCCGCCGCCCGTTTTTCACCGCCAATTAATCTATGACATCCCGCCGCCTGTCGACTTGGACTAACGATTTTTCACCCGAGCGCGGCCCGGGATGCATTCAAGACCACGGAAATAGTATTCGATAAACTGTACCCAGGGAGTACACAGATGACGATTACCCTCACCGGCGAAACGATCGACGTCGCCAATTCCTCTCCGACGTTGCGCCTGCACAGTTACGTCGTGAACGGCAACCTTGTCGTGACCTGGACCTCGCAGACCAGCAATTTCAGCGATGATGCCTATTTCACGGTGGTGGCCCCCGACGGCACGGTTCTGATCCCCGAAACGCTCATCGACACCGGCGCGGGCGATCTGCCCACCAACTTTTCCGACAGCGTGATCCACGTGGGCACCGATGCGGATGGCAATTACCAGTTCCATGTGTCGCATTTCGTCAACGGCTACTCCGACAATGGCGTCTTTGTCCCCGCCCGGGAGGAGCGCCAGGTCATCAGCTACGATGCGTCGGGCAACGTTGTGTCCACGAACACCTATGACCGAACCTTCGTGAACTGGGAAAGCTCGTCCAGCGTCGAGCTTGAGGATGGCGGCTATGCCCTGATCTACCGCGTCCTTCTCGCAGCCGAGATCCGCATCGACATCTATGACGAGGCGGGCGATCTGCAGTCCACCACGGTGGTCGAAGGCACCTTTGGCACCTTCGAGAACGAAAGCGTGTTCTACCAGGTTGTCGGCGGGCTGGATATCGTCGAGGTCGACGGGCGGCTTCTGGCCCTGCATGTGGACAGCTTCACCGACGAGGTCTACGGCCAGTTCTTCACCTTGGACGGCGTGTCCGACAGCGAAGAATTCCGCATCTCGACCGGCGACAAGGGCGAAGGCAGCTTTGCCGCCGTGTTCCTGGACGGAGAGCTTGAGGCGACGGTGCTCACCGATGGCCGCGTGCTGGTGGCCTATGCCCTGTCCGAGGATGGCGACATCAACATCTACGCCAGCGTGATCAACCCCGACGGCAGCATCGACATCCCCGAATTTCAGGTCAACACAGGCACTTACGAGGCGGGCGAGCAGTACCACGGCAATGTCCACGCGCTCGCGGGGGGCGGTTTCGCGATCACCTGGAACCTCAACTTCGCCACGCAGGCCGGTGGGTTCGTGCAGGAATACAGCGCCGACGGCACGCCCGTGGGCGATGTGCTCGAGGTCGGGATCGGCACCGGGACGGGCACCGGCTACGGCTATATCGCCCCCGACGGCAGCGGTGTGCTGCTGGACTGGTACGGCATGATCAACGTGCTGGGCGCGGGCAATGGCGGCGGCGGCGGTAACGGTGGCGGCGGCAATGGCGGCGGTGGTGGCACACCGAACACCGTCGCCGGCACCAATGGCAACGACACGCTCGTGGGTACCCCCGGCGACGACATCTTTGAGGGCCAGCTTGGCTTTGACCTGGTGCAGATCGGTGCGGCGCTGTCGGATTTCGTCAGTGCGGAACTGAACGCCGACGGGTCGGTGTCGATCCAGACCAACCTGGGTACCGACCTGGCCTTCGGCGTGGAGCTTTACGATTTCCTGGGCCAGGTGGTCACGGTCGACGCGCTGCTGGCCACGACGCTCAGCTACGTGGAATCCGGGTTCAACGACCTGCTGACCGGCGACATCGGCGACAACCGGTTCGATGGCGGTGACGGCAACGACACCATCAATGGCGGCGCGGGCGACGACGGGCTCAAGGGCGGCGACGGTGATGACCTTCTGAGCGGCGATGACGGCGACGACCGCCTGCCGGGCGGCGCGGGCAATGACACGGTGCTGGGCGGCGACGGCAATGACCGGCTGGGCGGCGGCGACGGCAACGACCGCATGGACGGCGGCGCGGGCAACGACGGCGGCGGCGCGGGACCGGGCAACGACACCGTGATCGGCGGCAGCGGCAACGATCGGTTCAACGGCGGCTACGGCCGGGACGAGATCGACCTTGGTTCGGGCAACGACACCTCGGGCGGAAGCTTCGGCAACGACACGATGAACGGCGGCGGCGGCAACGACTATCTTGGCGGCGCCGACGGCAACGACTCCATCAATGGTGGGGCCGGCGACGACACGATCATCTCGGGCTACGGCGAGGACACGGTCATCGGCGGGTCCGGCGCGGATCAGTTCGTCTTCAACGCGCTGCTGGGTGGCGGCACCACGGTGATCGAGGATTTCGAGGATGGCGTGGACGAGATTCGCGTGACCGGCCTGCGCGCCGCGAATGATGAGCTGGGGCGCCTTGGCATCACCAACATCACCTATGACGGCCAGCAGGCGGTCGAGATGACCTATGGCGATCACACGATCATCGTGCTCGACGCCCGGGAATCCGATTTCTCGGAAGCGGATTTTCTGTTCACCTGATCGGGAACGATTGTTTGAAACGCGAAACGGCGGCCCCGCGGGGCCGCCGTTTTCATGTTCACGCGGCGGCGCGCCCGGCGCGAACAGCAGTCGCAAGCTGCCGCGCGATCGCCAGACCGCGCCATGGGCAGACCGCAGTTGAAGATACCTGTCCGCGCACGGGATCAGTCGCGCAGCGATCCTTCCTCATCGCCCTGGCGGCGCATCTTCGACTTGACCATCTTGCCGAAGATCAGCGGCAGGATGAACCCGACGATCGCCACGATCCACAGGCCCGCAGCCAGTGGCGTGTCGACCAGCGTCCACCAGTTGCCGTTGTCGATGGTCACGGCGCGGCGCAGGTTGTTCTCCATCGCATTGCCCAGCAGCGTTCCCAGGATGATCGGCACCAGCGGCACGTCGAGCTTGCGCAGCACCCAGCCCATGACGCCGAAGCCGACCATAACCAGCAGATCGAAGCTTGACCCCGAAATGCCGTAGATCCCGACAAAACTGACCATGGCCACGATCGGCATCAGGATGCGCGGCGGCACCATCAGCACCCGAGTGAACATGCCGACCATCGGGATGTTCATCGCCAGCAGCATAAAGTTCGCGATGAAAAGCGCGGCGATCAGACCCCAGACCACGTCGGGGTTCTGCGTGAAGAGCAGCGGCCCCGGCGTGATGTTGAGCGCCAGCAATACCGCCAGCAGCACCGCCGTGGTGCCCGACCCCGGCACCCCCAGCGCCAGCATCGGCACCAGCGCGCCGCCCGCAGCGGCGTTGTTGCCGGCCTCGGGCGCGGCGACGCCGCGCGGATCGCCCTTGCCAAAGGTGCCCTCCTTGTCGACCAGCTTCTTCTCCATCGAGTAGCTGATGAACGACCCAAGCGAGGCCCCTGCCCCGGGCAGCACGCCCGCGATAAAGCCCAGCCCCGAGGTGCGCAGCATCGTCGGCGTGCAGTCCTTGAGCACTTTCCACGACGGGGTCAGCCGCCCGATCTCGACCTTCTTGCCTGCGCCCTCGGCCTCGCCATGCCGGTTCTCAAGGAAGATGAAGACCTCGGACAGGGCGAAAAGGCCGACGATGGCGACCAGGAAGTCGATGCCGTCATAAAGGTGCACTTCGCCGAAGGTGAACCGCGGCACGCCGGTCTGGGTATCGACGCCGATCATCGCAAGCCCGATGCCCAGCGCGGCGGCAAAAGCCGATTTCGCCTGGTTGGTGGAGCTCACGCCGCCCAGCGTGGCAAAGGCCAGCGCGAAAAGGGCGAAGTATTCCGCCGGTCCGAACAAAAGCGCGATCTTGACCAGCTGCGGCGCCAGAAAGATCAGGCCCCAGGTTGCGAAGAACGCACCGACGAAGGACGCAATGCCCGACAGCGACAGCGCCTCGCCCGCGCGGCCCTGCTGGGCCATCGGGTAGCCGTCAAGGCAGGTCATCATCGCGGGTTCGTCGCCCGGAATGTTGAGCAGGATCGACGAGATGCGCCCGCCATACATCGCCCCGTAATAGACCGAGGTCAGCAGGATCAGCGCAGGCGTGGCGCCCAGACCCAGCGTAAACGCGAGCGGGATCAGGATCGCCACGCCGTTGGACGGGCCCAGACCCGGCAACGCGCCCATGATCGTGCCCAGAAAACAGCCCAGAAAGGCCAGCAGCAGGTTCTGCCAGGTCAGCGCGATGGCGAAACCGTCGGCAAGGTTCGAAAGGGTGTCCATTGCGGATGCTCCTCAGAATCCCCAGGGGCCGCGCGCAAGGCTCAGCCCGAGGATCAGGTGAAAGACGACGTAGATGCCGACCGAGGTGGACACGCCCACCACCAGCGACCACAGCGGCGCGGTGCCCAGCCGCCAGGTCAGATAGCTTGCGGCGATGGCCGTCGCGACGACAAAGCCCAGTTCGGGCAGGTAGATCGCGTAAAGCACCATCACGAGGACCGAGAACAGGATCTCGAGCAGCCGCGGCAGCGCGGGCCAGAGCGGATCGGGATCGGGCTTGAGGATGATCGCCAGCGACGACAGCCCCAGCAGCGTGGCAAGGATCAGCGGAAAGGCTTTGGGCCCCACCGCGTCGGACAGAAAGCTTTCCTGGATCTGCAGCGCGGCATAGGCAAAGCCCATGGCCAGCAACAGGCCGATGACACCGAAGATACGGTCGCTCATGGCGGTCTCCTTCAACGGGTGATGTGTGCAGGGATGCCGGTCAGGGCGGGCGGCAGACCGGGCCGCCGTCTTGCCTGATCGAGGACGGGCCGGCACAAGCATTGCGCCGACCCCTGTGATTTCAGGGCCGGAGCCTTACTGGATGATGCCGATCTCGCGCGAGATGCTTTCGATCTGCGCCACCGAATCCGACACGAAGGACTGGAATTCGTCGCCCTGCAGGTCGAGCGGTGCCAGACCATTGGCGGCCATCACGTCTTTCCACGCGTCAGAGGCATAAAGGTCGGCGATCTTCGACACCCAGGCATCATAAGCCTCGTCCGACATGCCGCCGGGGGCATAGAACCCGCGCCAGTTGGCGCCGATGGCGTCCACGCCCTGCTCTTTCGCGGTCGGGAAGTCGGCGAATTCGCCGTCCAGACGCTCGGGCGACAGCACCGCCAGCACTTTGATGTCGCCGCTGTCGACAAAGCCCTTCGCTTCTGAGATGTCGCCGGTGAAGGCCTGCACCGATCCGGCCAGAAGCTGGGTCACGGCCTCGCCGCCGCCGTCAAAGGCGATGTACTTGATCGTGCGCACGTCCTCGATGCCATAGGCATTGGCGGCAATCAGAACCTTGAGGTGATCCCAGCCGCCCACGGCCGACCCGCCCGACACAGAGATGCTGCTGGGGTCGGCCTTGATCTGATCCAGAAGCTGCGGCAGCGTCTCGATCTCGCTGTCTGCGGACACGGCAATGACACCGTAATCGGCACCGATGGTGGCCAGCCAGCGCACCTGATCCATGGTGTTGCCCGGATAGGCGCCCTGCGCCAGTCGGGTCGCCGTGGCGGTCGAGGCCGCAACGATCAGATCGTTGTCATCGCCGCGCTTGTTGACGACTTCGGCAAAGGCCACGCCACCGCCGCCACCGGCCAGGTTGACGACCTGCATGGTGCTGTCCAGGAGGCCTTCGTCCTGCAGCGATTTGCCGACCTGGCGGCAGGTGAAATCCCAGCCACCACCGGGGTTGGCGGGGGCGATGCATTCGGGGTTTTCGGGGGTGAAACCCTGCGCGCTGGCGCCAAAGGCCGACAGGCCCAGAAATGCCGCGGCCAACGCCAGGCGAGTTGTCTTCGGTATCATGTCTTTCCTCCATGTGGTGGGTCTACCGGGCATCCCGGCAACCGCGCCATCCGCGCTGTCCGGGAACGATCCCAGCCTCCTCAGCCGCGCATGGCCTGAGCATTGCTCATAGTGCGTCAACCTGTCACGAACCTTTCAAAGGATCAACGTCGCAAAAATTGTCAATCGCGGTCGCCGGTGGGATTCAAGGCGGAACGAAAGCCCGGCGCGCTACTGCGCGGCGGTGCGCAGCGACGCCATGAGCTGGTGAAATTTCTCGCCCTGAACAGCGACGTGGCTGCGCAGGGTGTCAGCGGCCAGCGCCGCGTCACCGTCGGTCAGGGCGCGCACGATGGTTTCGTGTTCCGACATGGACTGCGCCATGCGCCCACGCCAGCGCAGCTGCACCCGGCGAAAGGGCTTGAGCCTGCGATGCAGGCGCAGCGCCTCGCCTTCAAGAAAGCTGTTGCCCGCTTCGCGATAGATCACGTGATGGAAATGTTCGTTCTCGCGATAATAGCCATCGGCATCGCCCGCCTCGACCGCCTTGCTGCAACGGATGTTCGTCGCCGCGAGGTCGCGCAGTGCGGCATCCGAGATACGGCTGGCGGCCAGGCGCCCGCAGGCCGCCTCGATCTCGGCCATGGTTTCGAACATCTCCATCAAAGCCACCGGGCCGGGCTGACGGACAAAGACACCACGCCGGGGTTTCTGTTCGGCCAGGCCCGAGGCCACCAGCCGCTGCAGCGCCTCGCGCACCGGAGTGCGCGACACACCGAACCGCGCGGCCAGGGTGATTTCGTCCAGACGGTCGCCATCGCGGTATTCGCCCGAGAACACCAGTTCCTCAAGCTCTTCGGCGATGGTGATCTGGCGCTGGCCGGTCATGACGATATCCTAGCGTGCGCAGGCTTTTGTCGGCAAGATCAATTTTCTTGTATACAATTTGTTTGACTCCGCATGCGCGTTGCCCCACCCTCTGCCCAAGCCCGTCCGGAGGGGAACGGGCATTCTGGGAGGAATGACATGAACTATCTGACAACCACCGCCTTGGCCGCCGCTTGCGCGGTCACCCTCGGCACCGCCGCCGTCGCCGCTGATCTGCGGCTGTCGCACCAGTGGTCCAATTCCGACGTGCGCCACCAGGTGGCGCAGATCGTCGCCGACGAAGTCGCCGCCGCGGATGTCGACCTGGACATCAAGATCTTCGGCTCGCAGTCGCTCTTCAAGGCGCGCGAACAGTACACGCCGCTCAGCCGCGGGCAGCTTGACATGACGGTCCTGCCGCTCAGCTATGCGGGCGGTCAGCAGCCTAGCTACAACCTGACCCTGATGCCGGGATTGGTGAAAAACCACGACCACGCCGCGCGCCTCGTCGAAAGCGACTTCATGGCCGCGTTGGAAGAAAAGATGGCCGAAGACGACGTCATGGTGCTCGTGCACGGCTACCTCGCGGGCGGTTTCGCCGGCAAGGAAGGCTGCATCACCGCGCCCGACGACGTGCAGGGCAAACAGACCCGCGCCGCCGGCAAGGCGTTCGAGCAGATGCTGGCAGGCGCAGGTGCGTCGATCGCGTCGATGTCCTCGGCGGAAATCTACAACGCCATGCAGACCGGCGTTCTGGATGCGGCCAACACCTCGTCCTCGTCCTTCGTCAGCTACCGCATCTACGAGCAGGTCAACTGCTTCACGCCCGCGGGCGATTATGCGCTCTGGTTCATGTATCAGCCGCTTCTGATGAACAAGACCACCTTCGACGGGCTGACCGAAGAGCAGCAGGCCGCGCTGATGGCGGGGGCCGAAAAGGCGCAGGCCTTCTACCTCGATGAAGCCAAGAAGCAGGACGCCAATGCCCGTGACGTCTTTGCCGAGAACGGCGTCGAGATCGCCGAGATGACCGAGGAAGAGTTCAACGCCTGGCGCGACATCGCGGCCGAGACCTCGTACAAGGCGTTTGTCGAGGAAACACCCGACGGTCAAAAGCTTCTTGATATGGCGCTTGCGGTCGACTGACCCCTGCCCGGGCGCGCCGGATCAGGCGCGCCCACCCCGCTGCAATCCCCAGTCCGACAGGAGGCCAGATGTCCGGCCCAAGCCCTCAAGGTGCCGCGCGCACCGGTGACAACCCGTTCCTGAAAGCCGTTGCCGCGATCTCGACGCTCGCGGGCTGGATCTCCGCAGGGATGATCGTCGTAGCGGTCTTTATCGTCTGCCAGATGATCTTTATCCGCTTCGTGCTGAACGGGTCGACCGTGTGGCAGACCGAAGCGGTGATCTACCTGATGATCGCCGCGACGCTGATCGGGCTGCCGTACGTGCAGCGCCTGCGCGGGCATGTGAACGTGGATCTGGTGCCGCTCGCCCTGCCGCTGAAGGCGCGCAAGGTGCTTTGCATCTTCACGCTCGGCCTTTCGGCGCTGATCATCGCGGTGATGCTGTTTTATGCCTATGAATTCTGGCACTTCGCCTGGGAACGCGGCTGGCGCTCTGACACGGTCTGGGGTGTGATGCTGTGGAAGCCCTACCTGTCGCTGCCCATCGGGCTGGCGCTGTTGCTGCTGCAATTGGTGGCCGATCTTTATGCCGTCGTGGCCGGCATCGAAAAGCCCTTCGGCATCGAACAAGAGGGCCTTGCCGCCCGCGTGGGGGATGTCTGATGGATCCGCTGCTTCTGGGCGCGCTGGTCGCGGTCACGACCATCCTCGTGCTCTTTTCCGGCGTTTCGGTGGCCATCGGGCTGCTGATCGTGTCGGCCGGTTTCTTGATCATATTCGACGGCATGCGCTCGCTCGAGCTGATGCCGGAGATCCTTTTCGGCAAGCTCGACAACTTTGCCCTGCTGTCCATTCCGATGTTCATCATCATGGGGTCGAGCATCGCCTCGACCCGGGCGGGGGCCGACCTTTACGAGGCGCTGGAACGCTGGCTGACCCGGGTGCCGGGCGGGCTGGTGATCTCGAACCTCGGGGCCTGCGCGCTTTTTGCGGCGATGTCCGGCTCCAGTCCGGCCACCTGTGCAGCCATCGGCAAGATGGGCATCCCCGAGATGCGCAAGCGCGGCTACCCCGACGGCGTCGCCGCCGGGTCGATCGCGGCGGGCGGGACGCTGGGCATCCTCATTCCGCCGTCGGTCACGATGATCGTCTACGGAATCGCCACCGAAACCTCGATCGGGCGGCTGTTCCTGGCGGGTGTGTTTCCGGGGCTGATGCTGGTGGGTCTGTTCATGGCCTGGTCGATCTACGCCACCTGGCGGTCTGGCGACGCGCAGGTGCTGACCGCGACAAACTATTCCTGGAAGCAGAAGTTCGAGATCCTGCCCCGCGTCCTGCCCTTCCTGCTGATCATCCTGGGCGTGCTTTACGCCATGTACGGCGGCATCGCGACGCCGTCGGAAACCGCCGCCGTAGGCGCGCTTCTGTGTCTGGTGATTGCGGTGCTGATCTACCGTATGTGGCATCCCGCGGCGCTTTGGACTGTGCTGCGCGACAGCACGCGCGAATCGGTGATGATCCTTTTCATCATCGCCGCCGCCGGGGTCTTCAGCTACATGCTGAGCTCGCTCTTCATCACGCAGAGCATCGCGGAATGGATCGGCACGCTTGACGTCAACCGCTGGGTGCTGATGGGGGCGATCAACGTCTTTCTGATCATCGCGGGCTTTTTCCTGCCCCCCGTCGCGGTCATCCTGATGGCGGCCCCTATCCTGCTGCCAATCATCACGACGGCGGGCTTTGATCCGATCTGGTTCGCCGTGGTGCTGACGATCAACATGGAAATCGGCCTGATCTCGCCCCCTGTCGGCCTGAACCTTTACGTCATCAACGGCATCGCGCCCGACATTTCGCTGCGCACGATCCTGACCGGGTCACTGCCCTACGTGGCCTGCATGATCGTCGCCATCGTGCTGCTGTGCATGTTCCCGGGGCTGGCCACGTGGCTGCCCGACGCGGTGATGGGGCCAGGGTTTTGAGCATTCTGGCCGATATCCTGAGCACCGTCTTCGAACGGCGCTACCGACGGTCGGGCGCGCAGGACAGCCGGTCGATGACCGAACTGTGCACCGATCTGCTGGGCAACCCCGGCGAGATGTCGGGCGGCCTGCTGGCGCGGCTGATCCTCGACCGCTATGCCGACCTGAGCTGGGATGAAAAACGCGCCTTCTTCGCGTTTCTGACGGATCATCAGGGGGTGGATCCGGGCGCCGTGCGCGCTGCGCTGGATGCTTACGAGGCGCAGCCGGACAAGGCCAGCTACCGCACGCTGATGGCCGCGGCAGAGCCGCCGCGGCAGGAACTGGCCCGGCGGCTCAACCGGGTGCCGGGGGCCACTGGACAGCTGGTGCGCATGCGGGCGGATCTTCTGCGGATGATCCCCGACAACCCGGAATTCGCCATGCTGGACCTGGACTTGCGGCATCTCTTCATGTCGTGGTTCAACCGCGGATTCCTGGTGCTGCGCCCCATCGACTGGGAAAGCCCGGCAGAGATTCTGGAAAAGATCATCGCCTACGAGGCCGTGCACGCCATCGACAGCTGGGACGATCTGCGCCGCCGGGTCCAGCCAGAGGACCGGCGCTGCTTTGCCTTCTTCCACCCGGCGATGCCGAGCGAACCGCTGATCTTTGTCGAGGTGGCACTGACATCCGCGATCCCGGGATCGGTGCAAGGCCTGCTGGAAAGCGGGCGCGACATCCTGCCCGAACAGGATGCCCGGACCGCAACGTTCTATTCGATCTCGAACTGTCAGGCGGGGCTTGCGGGCATTTCCTTCGGCAATTCGCTGATCAAGCAGGTGGTCGCCGACCTGTCGCAGGCGCTGCCGAACCTTTCGACCTTTGTCACCCTGTCCCCGATCCCGGGGCTCGCGCGCTGGCTGGCCGACCGGAACGAGACGCTGGAAGGCGCCGACGCCACCCGCGCGCGTCAACTGGCCGCCCACTATCTGACACAGGCCAAGCGCGGCGACGGCCTGCCGATCGATCCGGTGGCGCGCTTTCATCTTGGCAACGGGGCCCGGGTCGAGGCGGTACATGCCGATGCCGACACCTCTGAAAACGGCAGGCGCCAATCGGGAGGGGTCATGGTCAATTACCTTTACGACCGCGACCGGATCACCCAGAACCACGAAAAATTCGCGGCCTCCGGCACCGTCGCCGCATCGTCCACGGTGCGCAGCCTTGCCGCCGCCGCTGCATTTGAAGACGCTTGAAGGATCGCGCCATGGCCAACCCGCTTTACGATACGCTGTTCGGTCGCCACCGGGGCCGCGACACGCCGTTTCTGCACCTGCCCGACGGCGCCACCCTGACCCACGACGCCTTTTTGCAGATGACCGCGCGCTTTGCGCATCAGCTGACCGCACTTGGGCTGGCCCCCGGCGACCGGCTGGCGCTGCAGGTGGAAAAATCGCCCCAGGCGCTGGCGATCTATGCCGCCTGCGCCCAGGCGGGCGTGGTGTTTCTGCCGCTCAACACCGGCTACACCGGGGACGAGGTGCGGTATTTCGTGGAAAACTCCGGCGCCAAACTGCTGATCTGCGACGGCGCCAAGACGACGGCCCTGACCCCCGTGGCCAAGGATAGCGGCGCGGGCATCGCGACGCTGAACGCCGATGGCAGCGGGTCCTTCGCGGACGGGGCTGCGGACAAGGCGACATCCTTCGACACCGTGGCGCGTGAGGAAAGCGATCTGGCCGCCTTCCTCTACACCTCGGGCACGACGGGCCGATCCAAGGGCGCGATGCTGACGCAGACCAACCTGCTGTCCAATGCGCAGACGCTGGCAGAGCACTGGCGTTTCACGGCGGAAGACGTGTTGCTGCACGCGCTTCCGATCTTTCATACCCACGGGCTCTTCGTGGCGACGAACATCACGCTGATTGCGGGCGGGTCGATGATCTTTCTGCCAAAGTTCGATCTTGACCAGATGATCGCGCAGATGCCCCGGGCCACGGCGATGATGGGGGTGCCGACCTTCTACACGCGGCTTCTGTCGGACGACCGGTTCACGGCGGACCTGACCCGCGACATGCGGCTGTTCGTGTCGGGCTCTGCCCCGCTGCTGGCTGAAACGCATGTGCAGTTCGAAAAGCGCACCGGTCACCGGATCCTCGAACGCTATGGCATGACCGAAACCAACATGAACACCTCGAACCCCTATGATGGCGAACGGCGCGCGGGCACCGTGGGCTTTCCGCTGCCGGGGGTCGAACTCAAGATCACCGATCCCGCGACGGGCGACACCCTGCCCCAGGGCGAGATCGGCCAGATCGAGGTGCGCGGGCCAAACGTCTTCAAGGGCTATTGGAAGATGCCGGAAAAGACCGCAGAGGAGCTGCGCGAAGACGGGTTCTTCATCACCGGTGATCTGGGCCAGATCGACGAAGATGGCTATGTCAGCATCGTCGGACGCAACAAGGACCTGATCATTTCGGGCGGGTACAACATCTATCCCAAGGAAATCGAGGTGCTGCTGGACGACCAGCCGGGGGTGCTCGAATCCGCCGTGATCGGTGTGCCGCACCCGGATTTCGGCGAAACGGTCGTGGGCGTGCTGGTGCCCGACGGCACGTCCGGCCCCGATCTTGATGCCATTGCGCAACAGATCACCGAGGCGCTGGCGCGGTTCAAACACCCGCGCAAGCTGGTGGTGCTGGACGAACTGCCCCGCAATACCATGGGCAAGGTGCAGAAAAACATCCTTCGCGACAGGTTCGGCGACCTCTTTACCGGCTGATCAGACCCCGGATCGGCGGCCCGGCTTGGCAAATTGCCGCTACGCTCCGGATTGTGATTGAATCCATGTGGCAGCGCGGCCGGCTTGGCGATAGTGTTTCCAAAAGGGATATAATCCAATGGGGACAGTCAGCAGTATGGGTTCGCGTTTCAGGGCCGCCAGCACGGTCGCGGTTCTTTCCATGGGGGCGGGTCTGCCCGCCCTTCCCGCCGCGGCACTCGAGTCGGTTGAAATCCGTGTCACCGAACGATCCGAGGAACTGCGCGAACTGCTGAAGGCCGCATCGACCGTCAAGGCGGCGCAGGCCGAGGATCAGACCACCCCGAACGAGGTCTTTGCCGCCGCACTGGCCGAATACGGGCGGATGACCGAAACGCTTTATGCCAACGGCTATTACGGCGGCACGGTCGACGTATTCATCGACGGGCGCCAGGCGTCCGAGATTTCGCTGCTGCAACTGCCGCAGCAGATCTCCGATGTCACCGTGGTGGTCGACCCGGGCCCGCGGTTCAAGTTCGGGCAGGCGGTGGTCGAACCGCTGGCCCCCGAAACCGCCCTGCCCGAAGGGTTCCGAACCGGAGAGCGCGCCCGCAGCGGCGTGGTGGGCGAAGCGGTCGATGCCGCCGTCACGGGCTGGCGCGATCAGGGATTCGCCAAGGCCCGCACGACCGACACGAGCGTTACCGCGCGCCACATCGACCGAAAGCTCGATGTGGACATTCGCGTGGCGCCGGGACCGCGCGTGCAGTTCGGCAAGCTCAAGATCACCTCGGACACGGCGGTCAAGCACGGATCGATCCGGCGCATCGCGGGCCTGCCCGAGGGCGAGGTGTTTTCGCCCGCAACGCTCGAAACCGCCGCGCAGCGCCTGCGCCGCACCGGGACCTTCGCGTCGGTCAACCTGCAGGAAGGCGAGGTGACGGGCCCCAACAACACCATGGACATCAACGCCAACCTTGTTGATCAGAAGCCCCGACGCTTCGGCTTTGGCGCCGAGATCTCGTCGCTCGAGGGGTTGTCGGTCTCGTCCTTCTGGCTGCACCGGAATTTCCTGGGCGGGGCCGAACGCCTGCGCATCGACGGCGAGGTGTCGAACATCGGCAGTTCCGGCGACAACGGCATGGACTATTCGCTGGGCGCGCGGCTCGAGGTGCCGGCGATCTACGGCCCCGAAACGCTGGGTTTTGTCTTCGGCACGATTTCCTACGAGGACGAACCGACGTACCTGTCGCAGAAGATCGAGCTGGGCATCGGCGCGACCCGGCGGTTCAACGAATACCTGACCGTCGAGGCGTCGATTTCATTTCTCTACTCGGAGACAGAGGATGACTTGGGCGACCGCGAGTTCACCCTGCTGCAGTTTCCGGTCACCGCCACCTACGACCGCCGCAACAACGAGCTGAACCCGACCTCGGGCTACTATGCCCAGGCCCGGCTGACGCCCTACGCGGGTCTCGACGGCAGCCAAAGCGGCGCACGGCTCTACGCCGACCTGCGCGGCTATCTTGACCTGGGCCAGACCGGTGAAAACGTGCTGGCCGGGCGGTTCCAGCTGGGGTCGATCATGGGATCGGACCTGGCAGAGACCTATCCAGAATACCTCTTCACCTCGGGCGGGGGCGGCACCGTGCGCGGGCAGCCCTACAAATCGCTCGACATCGACCTGGGCGGCGGCGACAGCACCGGCGGGCGCAGTTTTGTGGGCTTTTCCGCCGAATTCCGCCGCGCGATCACCGACACGCTGGGCATCGTGGCCTTTGCCGACACCGGCTATATCGGCGCGGAAAGCTTTTACGACGGCACCGGCGAATGGCACTCCGGCGCCGGGCTGGGCCTGCGCTACAACACCGGCATCGGCCCCATCCGCTTTGACGTGGCGGGACCGGTCGGCGGTGAAACCGGCGACGGCGTGCAAATCTACATCGGGATCGGGCAAGCGTTTTGAGACATCTGGCAATTCTGTGCGCCCTGCTGCTGGCCCTTGTGCTGCCGCAGGCTGGCCTCGCGCAAAGCGAAGACGAGGATCGCGGCTATCTTCAGGGCCTGCTTGAGGACAACCTGTCGGGCGCGGGGCGCGATGTCCGCATCGTGGGCTTTGCCGGGGCACTCAGCAGCGTCGCCACGATCGAGGAACTGACCATCGCCGACGACGCGGGCGTCTGGATCACCGTCCGCGGGATCGAACTTGACTGGTCGCGCGCAGCCCTTCTGCGCGGCCGGGTCGAGGTCAACCGCTTCAGCGCCGAAGAAATCATCCTGCCCCGCCTGCCCTCTGCCGCGACCACGACCGAGGACCTGCCCGAACCCGAGGCCACGCCCTTCAGCCTGCCGGAACTGCCGGTGTCGATCCGACTGGGCGAACTGGCCATCGACCGGGTCGAGCTGGGCGAGGCGGTCATGGGTGTCGCGGCAGAGCTTTCCGTGACCGGCAGCGCAGAGCTTGCGGGCGGCGAAGGCACTGCGACGCTGAATGTCGAGCGGTTGGACGCGGCTTCGGACGAGCTGTCGTTGACGGGCAGTTTTTCCAATGAAACCCGCAACCTGTCTCTGGATCTTACACTCGATGAATCGCCGGGTGGCATCGCCGCGACGCTGCTGGGCCTGCCCAACAGCCCGGCCATGGTCGTGACCATCCAGGGCGACGGCCCGCTGGACGACTTTGCCGCAGACATCACCGTGGCCACCGACGGCACCGACCGTCTGACCGGCAACGTGACCCTGGCCGCCCTGCCGCAGGGCGAAGGTCCCGGCACCGGTTTCTCGGCCGATCTTGACGGTGATATCCGGCCGCTTCTACAGCCCGAACACCGCGCCTTTTTCGGCCCCGAGCTGGTGCTGGACGTCGTCGGCCGACAGCTGGACGACGGCCGCCTGCGGCTCGACACGCTGGAACTGAGCGCCGAGGCGCTGACGCTGAGCGGGCAACTGGCGCTGGGGCCCGACAAATGGCCCGAAGCTTTTGACCTCACCGGCCGCATCGCCGGGCCGGACGGTACCCCGGTGCTGCTGGCGCTGCCCGGCGCCGACACACGCGTGCAGGGTGTGGACCTTGACGTGCAATACGATGCCGCCACCGGCGACAGCTGGACCGCGCGTATCGCCGTCGACGATCTGCAGCGCGCCGACATCAGCATGGATCAGGCACGGATCGACGGCAGCGGCACGCTGACCCGCGGCACCGGCAGCACCGTCGGCGCGGCGGAGGGCCGGTTCGACATCACCGCCACCGATCTGGTGCCGACCGACGCGGGTCTGGCCGAGGCGCTGGGGCGCGAGATCACCGGGCTGATCACCTTCAACTGGACCGAAGGGCGGCCGCTCAACCTGCCGCAGGTGCAACTGAGCGGCGACAGCTTCCGCCTTGATGGCACGATGTCGGTGGGCGGTCTGGAAGACGACCCCAGCCCCGATATCATCGCCGATCTGCAGATCACCGCCGACGACATTTCGCGCTTTTCCGGCCTTGCGGGGCGCGAACTGGGCGGTGACGTGGACCTGCGGATCATCGGATCGGTCATTCCGCTCGACGGCGCGTTCGATGGCACCGTGTCTGGCACCGCCACCGACATCGTAACCGGCGTGGCCGAGCTTGATCCGCTGCTTGACGGCACCAGCACGCTGTCCATCGACGCGGATCGTGGCGCCGACGGCATCCAGCTGCGCGAATTCGACCTGCAGGCGCCCGGCGCCAGCATCACCGCCAATGGCACGCTGGCGAGTGCCGGCAGCCAGGCGCGGTTCGACGTGACCATCCCCGACACATCGCTGGTGCGCCCCGAATTGCAGGGCCAGACCCAAGTGACCGGCACCGCCCGCCAGACAGGCGACTCCTGGGCGTTCGACGCCCGCGCCACCGCCCCGGGCGGGGTGGTCTTCGACGGCACCGCGTCGCTGGCGCTGGTCGAGGGGGTGCTGGGCCAGATCAGCGGCAACGGCACGCTGAACGCCGACGACCTGTCGCTTTATTCCGAACTGGCGCGGCGCGATCTGGGCGGCTCGCTCAACCTGCGCGGCACCGGCCGCTATGATCCGGCGGATCAAAGCTTTGACGCCGATGTCACCGGCACCACCACCAATCTGCGCGCCGATATCCCGCAGGTGGACAACCTGCTTCAGGGGCGCACGACCCTGACGCTGGACGCCACGCGCGACGCGACCGGGATCACCCTGCGCACGCTGGATCTGTCCGGAACGCGCGTGTCGATCGAGGCCGACGGCATCCTGCGCGATGCCAACAGCCGCGCGCGGTTCGACGTGTCGCTGGTGGATACCGCCGATGTCCTGCCGTCGCTCTCCGGGCCCCTCGACCTGGAGGGCACGATCACTCAGGCCGCCGACGAATGGGAGATCGACGCCGAAGGCACCGGACCGGGCGAACTGGCCCTGGATGCGCTGGCGCGCGTCACCTACACCTACACGGATCTCAACAGCATCGCGGCAGGCACGCTTGGCCCGATCCGCGGCGAAGGCACGGTCAGCGCGGGCAGCCTCGCCCCCTATTCCGATATTGCCGGCCGGGATCTGGGCGGCGCGATCAGCCTGCAGGGCAGCGGGCGGTTCGATCCCGCCGACCAGAGCTTTGCCGCCGATGTCACGGGCACCTCGACCGATCTGCGCGCCGATGTCCCGCAGGTCGACGGGCTGATGCAGGGCGATGCGACCTTTGCGCTCGACGCGACGCGCGATGCCACGGGCATCACCCTGCGCACCCTGAACCTGACCGCGCCGCGGATCAGCCTGGCCGCCGGTGGTGCCTTGCTGGACGACAACAGCCGCGCGCGGTTCGACCTCACACTGCAGGACGCGGGCGACGCTCTGCCGTCGCTGTCGGGGCCGGTGTCGCTTGAAGGGACGGCCTCGCAGTCGGGCGATCAGTGGACCATCGATGCCGAAGGCACCGGGCCGGGCCGCCTGATGCTCGATGCGATGGCGAATGTCACCTACAGCTACGACGATCTGAACAGCATCGCGCAAGGCACTCTGGGCCCCGTCAGCGGCGAGGGCACGGTCAGCGCCGATACCCTCGCGCCTTATGCCGAACTGGCCGGGCGCGACCTGGGCGGCGCGTTTTCGGTGACCGGCAACGGCTCTTACGATCCCGACACCATGTATTTCGAAGCCGATGTCACCGGCAGCACCCGCGACCTCAAGACCGGGATCGCGCAGGCCGACAACCTGCTGGAGGGCCAGACCACCTTTGCCGTGGATGCAGGCCAGGACGCGGACGGGCTGCTGGTGCGCAACCTGCGCATCGACGGCCCCCGGATCACCGCCACCGGCGAGGGCATCCTGCGCGATCAAAGCAGTGCCGCACGGTTCGACGTGGTGCTGGAAAACCTGGCCGATGTCCTGCCCCAAATGTCAGGTGCGGGCGGCGCGCGGGTGTCCGGCAGCGTCGATCAGACCGGGGACGATTTCGCCTTTGACGTGACCGGTTCCGGCCCAGGCGGGCTGTCGCTGGATGGATCGGGGCAGTTTGCCTATGCCGACGGCGCACTTGGCCCGATCTCGGGCCAGGGCACGGTACGCGCAAGCAACCTTGGCGCCTTTTCCGGCGTCGCCGGGCGGCAGCTTGGCGGGGCGTTCGATCTGACCGGGTCGGGCAGTTTCAACCCCGACAACGCCACCTTTGATGCCAAGCTTGACGGGACAGCCACGAACCTGCGCAGCGGCATCGCACAGGTCGATCAGCTGGCCGTCGGCACCACCACGCTGGCCGTGGACGCCCGCCGCACCCCTGACCAGACCATCGTGATCGAGGTTTTCGAGCTGTCGAACCCGCAGGTCGTCGCCTCGGCCAGCGGACGGCTGAACCCGCAAGGCGCCGGTAACCTGAACTACGATCTGCGGCTCAACAATCTTGGCCTTTTCGCACCCGGCTTTGACGGCCCGGCCACGGCACGGGGGACGGCGTCCTCGGCAGGCGGGGATTACCGGATCGACGCGGACCTGACCGGCCCGGGCGGCACCCGAGCCACTGTCGCGGGCACCGTCGCGCCGGATGCCAGCCGCGCGAACCTTGCGATCAACGGCAACGCGCCGCTGGCGCTGGCCAACACCTTTACCGCGCCGCGCATCCTGTCGGGCACGGCGGGGTTCAACCTGCGCCTCAACGGCCCGCCCGCGCTCGAGTCGCTGTCGGGCACGATCAGCAGCACCGACGGCCAGGTGATCCTGCCAAACCTGCGCTTCGATCTGCTTAATATTCGCGCCGACGTGGGCCTGTCGGGCGGGCGCGCGCAGCTCGACGTGCTGACGGATGTATCGACCGGCGGATCGGTCCGCGTGACCGGGCCGGTGACGCTTGAGCCACCTTTCAACGGCGATCTGGCGATCGAACTACGCGAGGTGCAGTATTCCGATCCCGGCCTTGTCGAAACCGAACTTGAGGGCCAGCTGGCGATGCAGGGCGCGCTGGCCCAGAACGCACGGATCACCGGCACGATCAACGTCCTCAACACCGAGGTGCGCATTCCCGACACCGGGCTGGGCTCGACCGGGATCGACTTTGAACTGCGCCACGTCAACGAACCCGTCGACGTGCGCCGGACCCGCGAACGCGCCGGGCTGATCGCGTCGGAAAGCGCCAGCAGCGGGCCGCAGGTGTCCTATCCGCTGGATGTGCTGATCAACGCACCGGCGCGCATCTTTGTGCGCGGTCGCGGCCTTGATGCGGAACTGGGCGGGCAGCTACGGCTGCGCGGCACCACCACGAACATGATTCCGCAGGGACGGTTCGACCTGATACGCGGGCGTCTGGACATTCTGGGCCAGCGGCTGGACCTGACGCAGGCGGCGATCCAGCTTGAGGGCAGTTTCGTGCCGGTGATCGACGTGCGCGCCGAAACCGAACGGGCCGACACCAACATCTTTATCCTCATCCAGGGGCCGGTGTCGGACCCCGAGGTCGATATAACCTCGAGCCCTGACCGCCCCGAGGAAGAGGTGCTGGCGCTGCTCCTGTTCGGGCGCGACGTGACCGAGATTTCGGCCTTTCAGGCCGTGCGCATCGCGTCGGCGGTCAACACGCTGGTGGGCCGGGGCGGCACGGGCATTGTCGACCGGTTGCGCATGGGCTTCGGTCTGGACGATTTCGACGTGCAGACAGCCGCCGACGGCACCACCGAACTGCGCTTCGGCAAATATATCGGCGAGAACCTGTATACGGACGTGACGGTGGATTCCGGCGGCAGCACCGAGATCAACCTGAACCTGGATGTGACCCCGAACATCACCGCGCGGGGCAGCGTCGGAAGCGACGGGAACACCAGCCTCGGCGTGTTCTTTGAAAAGGATTACTGAGCGTTATCGCTGATCGGGCCGCAGGATGTCGCCGCTGTCCAAGACCGGCGCTACGTCAAGGTCGGTGGCGTCGAGCATGCCCGACACCCGTTCCAGCACCGCGACGATCATCGCCTGCTCCCAATCCGGCAGCGCCTCGAACTGCGCAACATACCGTTGCTGCAGCGCGTCGGGAGCGGTCTGCACCTTGGCCTGCCCGGCCTGGGTGATGCGCAGGTCGGTCTGGCGGCGGTCCGTCTCGCTCTTGCTGCGCTCAAGCAGACCGAAGCCTTCGAGCTTCTTGATCAGCACCGAAATCGTCGCCTGGCTCACGCCCATTCGCGTCGCGATGTCAGACGGATGGCAGTCGCCCGTTTCGGCTACGATTTGCAACACGCGCAGTTGAACGGCCGTCAAACCGGCCTCGTGCGCCAGCGACCGGCCGTAAAGTTCGGTCGCGCGAAGGATGCGCCGCAGCGCGATAAGGCTCAGGTCAGTGCGGTCCACGGCATCCCCGATATCATCCGGAGACAGACTATCCGGTTGCCGCGCAATCGCGCAACTGCCTGCGACCACTTGTGTTCTTGCTTGATCTAACATCCGGCAAACATAGGGTGCTTAGCCAGATTATTCAAATTTTTCGTCTCTGACAGTGTCAGGGTGGAATTTTTTGCGTAAAAATGACAGAAACGAAGGGAACCAATCGATCCGGGGAAGATTATTACTTTGAATGTTGAAATATATCTCGAAGTCGACTAGTTAGCATTTCAAAGTAAACAGCCAGGGGCTAATGAACCGTGCAGAGACTGCAAAGCGTAAAACCGAAGGGAACCGTCACGTTCCGCAAGCCCGTCCGTGAAGACGGGGCCGAGATCTGGGAACTGATCCGGGCATGCAAGCCGCTTGACGAAAACTCGATGTACGCCAACCTGCTGCAATCCGACCATTTCCGCGACACCTGTGTGGTTGCCGAAATGGACGGGGACATCGTGGGCTGGGTGTCGGCTTATCTGATGCCGACCGATGCCGACACGGTGTTTGTCTGGCAGGTGGCCGTGTCGCCCAAGGCGCGCGGCATTGGCCTTGGAACACGCATGCTTGACGCACTCATGCTGCGCGACGATGTGCAGGGTGCCAAGCGTATGCAAACTACCATCACCCTCGACAATGATGCATCCTGGGCGCTCTTCCGTAAGTTTGCCAAGGGCAGTGGCGCGGATCTGAACTCCGAAGCGCACTTTACCCGTGATACGCACTTTCAGGGTGAACACGCGACCGAACACATGGTCACTATCACCTTTCGTAGCGCGATGACGCGGGCCGCCTGAGCGGCCCCATCGCGCGCCTTTCCCAAAATCAAAGGAAACCGCTATGACGACTGATCATTCAGCCGATAAATCCGTATTTGACCGCCGCGAATCCGAAGCGCGCAGCTATTGCCGCAGCTTCGACACCGTTTTTGCCTCGGCCAGCGGCAGCCACATGACCGACACCGTCGGCAAGACCTATATCGACTTTCTGGCGGGCTGTTCGTCGCTCAACTACGGGCACAACGACCCGGACATGAAGCAGGCGCTTGTCGATCACATCAGTGCCGACGGCATCGCGCATGGTCTCGACATGTATACCGAACAGAAGGCCGCGTTCCTGCGCGCCTACGAAGACATCATCCTCAAGCCGCGTGGTATGGACCACAAGGTCATGATGACCGGCCCGACCGGCACCAACGCCGTCGAGGCTGCGATCAAGCTGGCGCGCAAGGTCACCGGTCGCCGCAACGTGGTGTCCTTCACCAACGGCTTTCACGGCATGACCATGGGTGCCTTGGCGTTGACCGGCAACGCGGGCAAGCGAGCCGGTGCGGGCAATTCCTGCGGCGGCCTCTGCGGTGTGACCCACCTGCCCTACGACGGTGCCTTCGGTGAGGGTGTCGACACGCTCGAACAGATCCGCATGATGGTGAACAACCCGTCGTCGGGCGTCGACAAGCCCGCCGCATTCATCTTCGAGCCCATTCAGGGCGAGGGCGGCCTGAACGCCGCGTCGCAGGAATGGATCGAAGGCGTTGGCAAACTCGCCAAGGAAATCGGCGCGCTGATCATCGTGGACGACATCCAATCCGGCTGCGGCCGGTCGGGCACTTACTTCGGCTTCGAGGGCATGGACCTCGACCCCGACATGATCACCCAGGCGAAATCGCTTTCCGGGTTCGGGCTGCCTTTAGCGGCGCTGCTGATCAAACCCGAACACGACATCTGGAAACCGGCCGAGCACAACGGCACCTTCCGTGGCAACACCCACGCCTTCGTCACCGGTCGTGTGGCGCTGGAGAAGTTCTGGAAAACCGAGGATTTTCAGCAGCAGGTGCAGGAAAAGGCCGTGATGCTGACCGCCGGTCTGCAAGCCGTCGCCGACGCCGTGCCGGGGGCCAAGCTAAAGGGTCGCGGCATGATGCAGGGTGTCGATGTCGGGTCGGGCGACCTGGCGGGCGACATCTGCGCGCGCTGCTTTGAAAAAGGCCTGATCATCGAAACCTCGGGTGCCCATGACGAAGTCGTCAAGGTGCTCGCCCCCCTCACCACCCCGACGGACACGTTCCGCAAAGGTCTCGCCATCCTGCTTGAGGCCACGCAGGACGCCGTTGGAACAACGCAACTCGCAGCGGAGTAACTCATCATGATCGTACGCGATTTCAACAAACTGCAAGATACCGACCGCGCCGTGTCCGACGCACAGTGGACATCCGTTCGGATGCTGCTGGCCGACGACAAGATGGGCTTTTCGTTCCATATCACGACGCTCAAGGCCGGATCGGAACACACGTTCCACTACAAGAACCACTTTGAATCGGTCTACTGCATGTCCGGCAAGGGGTCGATCACCGACCTTGGCACCGGTGAGACGCACGAGATCACGCCCGGCGTGATGTACGCGCTGAACCTGCACGACAAGCATATCCTGCGCGCCGAAGAAGAGCTGGTGATGGCCTGCTGCTTCAACCCGCCGGTGACCGGCACCGAAGTGCACCGCGAAGACGGATCTTACGCCGCGCCCGATGAGGCGGCCTGAGAGGACTTATGACTTTGAACTTTAGCAATCACACGGTCGAAAAGATCGGCGGGACATCCATGTCCCGCCTGGGCGAGCTGCTGAAGCCGCTGTTCCATGCCGATGACCCGGAATACGGGCGCATTTTCGTGGTGTCTGCCTTTGGCGGCATCACCAACCTGTTGCTGGAACACAAGAAAACCGGTGAGCCGGGTGTTTATGCGCATTTCGCCAACGAGACCGAAGAACACGGCTGGCTGACCTCGCTCAGCCGCGTGCAGGCCGCCATGCGCGAGGCGCACGAGGCGGTGCTGGATCACGCGGGCGACCGGTCGGATGCCAACGATTTCGTCCGCGACCGGATCGAAGGCGCGCGGTCTTGCCTGATCGACCTGCACCGGCTGTGTTCCTACGGGCATTTCCGGCTGTCCGCGCATATGGCCATTACCCGCGAATTGCTCTCGGGTCTGGGCGAGGCGCATTCCGCCTACGTCACCACCCTGCTGCTGCGCCGCAACGGCATCAACGCCCGCTTTGTCGACCTGTCCGGTTGGCGGGACGAGCGCGAAATGTCGCTGGAAGAGCGGATCGAGGACGGGCTGACCGGTATCGACCTCGACAGCGAAATGCCGATCGTGACTGGCTATGCGCAATGCGCTGAAGGTCTGATGAACCGCTTCGACCGGGGCTATTCGGAGGTGACGTTCAGCCAGATCGCCGCCCTGAGCCAGGCGCGCGAGGCGATCATCCACAAGGAGTTTCACCTCAGCTCCGCCGATCCCAAGTTGGTCGGGCCGGAAAACGTGCGTAAGCTGGGCCACACCAACTATGACGTGGCCGATCAGCTTAGCAACATGGGGATGGAGGCGATCCATCCGACCGCCGCGAAGGCCCTGCGCCGTCAGGCCGTGCCACTGCGCGTGACCAACGCGTTCGAGGCGCACGACCCCGGCACGCTGATCGACGAGGCCGAAGCCGAACAGGGCGTGGCCGAGATCGTCACCGGGCTGGAAATCTACGCGCTGGAGCTTTTTGAGCAGGACATGGTCGGCGTCAAAGGTTATGACGCGAAAACGCTCGAACGGCTGACCCGCCGGGGCTGTCGCATCGTGTCGAAGGCGTCGAACGCCAACACGATCACACATTATGTCGAGGCGCCGCTCAGCACCGTGAAGCTGGTCGAGGCCGATCTGGCCGAAGCCTATCCGGGCGCGGAAATCACCGTGACCGCCGCCGCCATCGTGTCGGTGATCGGACGCGATCTGCGCGGTCTGCACGTGCTGGAACGCGGTCTTGGCGCGTTGCGCGAGGCCGATGTGGACGTGATCAGCGCACACCAGACCACCCGCACGGTCGATGCACAGTTTGTGGTGTCCCGCGACGGGCTTGACCGCTCGGTCAAGGTCCTGCACGACACGTTCTTCGGCGTGGCCGATAATGGCAAGCTGGCCGCCTGATCCGTCGCCAGACCGGACCAATTAATGAAACCTGCCGCGGGGCCCCGCGGCAGGTTTTTTTCATGCCCAACCGGTTGGCATCAGGCGCCGCGCTCGTTCCCGGCAGGGATAAACGTTTGACAGGCTCCGCCGGCCCGCGTCCTATCGGGGAAACGCAGCACAAAGGCTTGCCATGCCCCTGATCCCCAATCCCTACCGCAGCCAGGATGGGCTGGACCTGCCCGACATCCCCCTGCCCTTCGACGACGCCGCCCCGGTTCAGGCGCTGCTGGCGCGCTGCCCCGCCGCCGGGGCCACGCCGCTGACCGCCCTGCCCGCCATCGCACAAGAGGTCGGCGTGGCCGAGGTCTGGGCAAAGGACGAACGCGCCCGCATGGGGCTCGGCTCCTTCAAGGCGCTTGGCGCGGCCTATGTGATCGCGGCTGACGCCGCCGCCGCCAACCCGGACGCCCCGCAAGGCGCGCTCGAAGGCCGCACATACGTCACCGCCTCGGCCGGCAACCACGGCCTTTCGGTCGCGGCGGGCGCGCGGGTCTTTGGCGCGCGGGCGGTCGTGTACCTGTCGGACACCGTGCCCGACAGCTTTGCCCAACGGCTCGAGGCGAAGGGGGCCGAGGTCGTGCGCGCAGGCCAGACCTACGAGGCGAGCATGGACGCCGCCGCCATGGCCGCAGACGAAAACGGCTGGACCCTGCTGTCTGACAGCTCCTGGCCCGGCTATACCGACAGCCCTCGCGTGCTCATGCAGGGCTACCTCGCGCTCATGGCCGAGGTGACGGAGGCGATGGCGCAGCCGCCCACGCATATCTTCGTGCAGGCCGGGGTCGGCGGGCTGGCCGCCGCCGTGGCCGCCGCCGCCCGCGCGGCCTGGGGGGACGCGCCCTGCATCGTCGTGGTGGAACCCACCGCCGCCGCCTGCATCGCGGACTCCCTCTCGCAAGGGCAACCGACGCTCGCGCGCGGCCCGGTGTCCAGCATGGGGCGGCTTGACTGCAAGGAGGCGTCGCTGATCGCGCTGCGTGGGCTTGCGCGCGACGCCGATCACGTCTTCACCCTGACCGACCGCGCGGTCGAGGATCACCTGCCGCCGCTGGCCGACCTTGGTATGGCCACCACCCCGTCGGGTGGTGCCAGCCTCGCCGCGCTCATCTGCACCACCGCGCAGGACCGCGAAGCCCTGGGGCTGGACGACGGCGCGCGCGTCCTGACCTTCGTCACGGAAGAGCCATGACCCTGCCCGCCGCCGAATGTGCCGCCCGAACCCGCCGCGCTCAGGCGCTGATGGCGCAGCACGACCTGGCGGCGCTGCTGCTGACCACCGAACCCGAGGTGCGGTATTTCACCGGCTTCCTGACCCGGTTCTGGGAAAGCCCGACACGGCCCTGGTTCGTCATCGTCCCGGCCAGCGGCGACCCGATTGCCGTCATCCCGGAGATCGGTGCGGCGCTGATGCTAACCACCTGGATCAGCGACATCCGCACCTGGATTTCCCCGGACCTCGACGACGACGGCGTCACCCTTCTGGCCCAAACTCTGCAAGAGGTGGCGCAGGGCGATATCGGCCTGCCCTTCGGCCCCGAAAGCCATCTGCGCATGCCGCTGGCCGACTATCACCGGCTGACCCGACTGCTGGCCCCGCAGCGGCTGGTCAGCGACCACGGCATCCTGCGGCAGCTGCGCATGGTCAAATCCGAGGCCGAGATCGCGCGCATCGCCGCCGCCTGCGACATCGCCGGGCGCGCCTTTGCCCGCGTGCCCGAGGTGGCGCAGCCCGGTGTGCCGCTGGCGCAGGTCTTCCGCCGGTTCCAGGTGCTCTGCCTCGAAGAAGGCGCCGACTGGGTGCCCTACCTGGCCGGCGCGTCGGATCCGGGCGGCTATGCGGATGTGATCTCGCCCGCGACAGAGGCGCCGCTGGCACCGGGCGATGTGCTGATGCTCGACACCGGCCTGGTGCACGCCGGATATTTCTGCGACTTCGACCGCAATTATTCCGTCGGCCCGCCGGCACCCCCGGTGCGCGAGGCCCATGCCCGGCTGATCGACGCGACCCGCGTCGGGTTCGAGGCGGCGAAGCCCGGAGCCACCGCCGCCGAGCTCTTTTCCGCAATGAACTGCATCGTCAATCCGGGCGGCGACGTGGCTGGGGCGGGTCGGCTGGGGCACGGGCTGGGCATGCAGCTCACCGAATGGCCGTCGCTGATCCCCACCGATCACACGGTTCTGGCCCCCGGCATGGTGCTGACGCTGGAACCGGGGATTGAGGTATCGCCCGGCAAGCTGCTGGTCCACGAGGAAAACATCGTGATCCGCGAGGACGGCGCGCACTGGCTGTCGCCCCCCGCGGGCCCCGAAATGACGGTGCTGACATGACGGATTTCACCTACGACCTTGTCACGCTTGACGAAATGCGATTGGGCCTGGTGGTGCTGCAGGCCGACGAAAGCCTGGAGCGTGACCTGCGCCAGCTAGTCCCCCCCGGAATCAACCTGCTGGTCAGCCGGGTCCCCAGCGCCACCGAAGTCAGCCAGGAAACGCTGGCGCGCATGGCCCACGATCTGCCCGCCGCCGCATCGCTCCTGCCGCAGATGCACCCCTATGCCGCCGTAGGCTATGGCTGCACCTCCGGCGCGGCGGTGATCGGCCGCGACAAGGTGGCCGATCTCATCCGCTCCACCACCCCTACGCAAAACGTGACCGATCCGGTCACCGCGCTCATTGCCGCCACCGCCGCGCTTGGGATCAACCGGCTGGCGATCCTGTCGCCCTATGTGGCCGAGGTGTCGGCACATCTGCGCAGGGTGCTGGAACACAACGGCGTCGCCACCCCCGTCTTCGGCAGCTTCAACGAGGCCGAGGAACAGCGCGTCGTGCGCATCGCGCCCGCGTCGATCATCGCGGCGGTGGTGAAACTGGCCGCCAAGGGCGGCGTCGACGGGATCTTCCTCTCCTGCACCAACCTGCGCACGCTCGATCTCATCGCCCCGCTCGAGGCGCGGCTGGGGCTGCCAGTGCTGTCCAGCAACCAGGTGATCGGCTGGCACATGCTGCGACTGGCGGGCGTGACCGAGCCGCTCGAGGGCTTCGGTCGACTGCTCAGGCACTGACCGCCCGCCCCCTTCTTCGGTTTCAAATAACCTCGGAGAGCGCGAGAGGCCGGCCTCTCGCAGCGCGCGGCACGCGCGCTGGAGCGGGATCCAGACAGATTGAACGCGCGCGAGCAGCCAGAAGCGGACGTACGAGTCAGGCATCCGGCGCGGAATCGAGGCCGAAGGCCGCCGCGCCATCGCAGTCGCGCCCCCACGCGGCTGCAATGGCGCGGCTCCTCATTCGGTTGCGTATGGTCCGTTCAAGGCCGTCTCAAGCCGATCACATCACGCTTTACTCTGCAGCCGGGCGTTCCAGTGCCAGCCCGCCGATCCCCGCCAGCAACTCGACGATCCGATCCACTCCTTCGCCATGACGCAGGGCCGCAAAGACGAAGGGCCGACCGGCCCGCATCCGGGTCGCGTCCCGCTCCATCACCTCGAGTGATGCGCCCACATGCGGGGCAAGGTCGGTCTTGTAGATCACCAGGATGTCCGACCGGGTGATCGCCGGGCCGCCCTTGCGCGGAATTTCCTCGCCCGCCGCCACGTCGATCACATAGATCGTCACATCCGCCAGTTCCGGGCTGAAGGTGGCCGACAGGTTGTCGCCGCCCGATTCGATCAGGATCAGGTCCAGGTCGGGGATGGCCGCGTTCAGCTCTGCGATGGCGGCCAGGTTGATCGACGCATCCTCGCGGATCGCCGTGTGCGGACAACCCCCCGTCTCGACCCCGCGAATGCGCTCCAGCGGCAGCACCTGCAGGCGCATCAGCGCCTCTGCATCCTCTTGCGTGTAGATGTCGTTGGTCACCACCGCCATCGATACGCGGTCGCGCAGGGCGCGGCACAGCTCTGCGGTGAGGGTCGTCTTGCCTGCGCCCACCGGGCCGCCCAGGCCCACGCGCAAGGGTCCGTTCGGGGATGTCATCAGTGCCTCCTCAGGATCGGAAAAGCCGGGAATACAAGATCTCGTGGCGCATGCTGGCGATATCCACCAGCGGGGCAAAGCCGCCGATGTCGTCCAGATCGGCGGTCATGGCACGGGCCGCGAGCGACTGGCTGAGCGGCGCCAGCGCCTGAACGATGCGCTGGCCGTCGGTCTGGCCCAGCGGGATGAGCCGGACGCCCGCGCTGGCAAGGTTCGCGGCAAAGGACTGCAGGTAGATGCGGATGGCCGCACCGACCGGCAGGTCCAGCAGCGCCACCGCACGCCCCGCGGCCACCGGATAGGCGTATTCCGGAAGGTCCACCCGCCAGACATCCGCCACCGTCCGGGCAAAGGCCGCGCCCTGCAGCAGGGTTTCCTGCCGCCGTTCGGATGAAGGCGACAGCGCGAGGGCCAGCGCCGAGAGGTCTTCGGCATCCCCAGTCACAGCCTGTGAAATCAGCACCGCGTCGGTCCAGCCCGCCCCATGCTCCAGCACCACGGCCAGCCAATCCTGCAAGGCGGCGGGCGTCGTGACCTCGCCCGCCTGCACCGCCGTTTCCAGCCCGTGCGAATAGGCGAAGGCCCCGACCGGAAAGGCCGGAGAAAAGAGCTGATGCAGGGTCAGATGCGGATCAGTCATGGGTATGGGTGTCCGGACCATGGGCATGCGAATGGTCGTGGCCATGGGTGCGCCCGTGGCCGTAAGCCCCGCCTTCGGGGGTGAAGGGCTCAATCACTTCCGTCACCTGCGCGCCGATGCGCGCCAGCATGTCGGCGATCACGTGATCGCGCTGGATGAGCAGCCGGTCGTCTTCGATCTGGCAGGGGGTGTGGCGGTTGCCGATGTGCCAGGCGATCCGGGGCAGCGCGTCGCCGCGCACCTCGAGCAGTGGCTCGGGTGCCGCAGCGATGGCGATTTCCTCGCCGGTTTCGGTGATCAGAACCCCGCCGTGGTCGAGCGATGTGGTCTGCGCGAGATCGGCCAGAACGGTCTGGCCGTCTTCCAGCGTCAGAACCTTGCGGCGCAGGAACCGTGCCTCGTAGTCCAGCACGGCCCGGCCCAGCGGTTCCTTGTGCGCATGGCCATGATAGCCGCGCGCGATGTGGTCGGGGGCGCTCATGCGCGCCCCCGGACCGGGATCAGCGGTAGTAGCAGTCGCGGAAAACGTGATCCACGATCTCGCTGCGCTTGATCCGCAGCGCATC
Organism: Thalassococcus sp. BH17M4-6; assembly: GCF_049323015.1. Lineage (NCBI taxonomy): Bacteria > Pseudomonadati > Pseudomonadota > Alphaproteobacteria > Rhodobacterales > Roseobacteraceae > Thalassococcus > Thalassococcus sp. BH17M4-6. Next base: position 410,688 of record NZ_JBMPGU010000002.1, on the reverse strand, counting down.
GAGTTGCGCGTCGCTCATGGCTTCCAGCGCGCGCACACGGCGCAGACGCGGGTGATTTTCGGCCATGTGTTCGATGGTGTCGTGAAACCAGGCGGTCAGTCGGGTAAAGACGCCCGCCTTGGGGTAGACGTCGTGATGGGATGCGGCATGTGCCATTTGAAGCTGTCCTTTTGATTGCTCCGTTGCTTCGCTTGCACATGAAATAGGCAGTTTGTGAACGGCCCAACACCCCTAGCTGGTCAATGCCGCAATGCAGCAACCGCATGGCTGCAGGCGGTGTTTCGCTGGTCATTCCCGGTTTTGACCCAGGGCGCAAAGGCTGCACGGCAGCCTGGCGGAGTGCTCCGGCACTATCGATATGCGTGATCACCTTGCTCACCGTTCGTATTGCTTTCGTCCGTCGCCTCAAAACAGGAAATACCGTTGCGCCATCGGAAGTTCGTGCGCCGGTTCGCAGGTCAGCAGCTCGCCGTCGGCGCGCACCTCGTAAGTTTCGGGATTGACCTCCATCCTGGGCGTGGCGGTGTTCAGCACCAGATCGGACTTGCCGATGCCGCGTGTGCCCTGCACCGCCAGCGTCTCTTTCGCGAGGCCCAGCGTGCCACGGATATCTGCCGACAGCGCCGCCTCGGACACGAAGGTCACGGCCGAGTGTTCGACCGACCGGCCGTAGGCGCCGAACATGGGCCGGGTATAGACCGGCTGCGGCGTCGGGATCGAGGCGTTGGGGTCGCCCATCTGCGCGCAGACGATGGTGCCGCCCATCAGCACCATCTCGGGCTTGACGCCGAAGAAGGCAGGCGACCACAGCACCAGATCGGCACGCTTGCCTTCGGCGATGCTGCCGATCTCGTGACTGATGCCATGGGCGATGGCAGGGTTGATGGTGTACTTGGCGATATATCGGCGCACGCGCATGTTGTCGTTGTCGCCTGTCTCCTCGGGCAGTTTGCCGCGCTGTTTCTTCATCTTGTCGGCGGTCTGCCAGGTGCGGATGATGACCTCGCCCACCCGGCCCATGGCCTGACTGTCGGACGCGATGATCGAAAACGCGCCCATGTCGTGCAGGATATCCTCGGCGGCGATGGTCTCCTTGCGGATGCGGCTTTCGGCAAAGGCCACGTCCTCGGGGATGGATTTGTCAAGGTGGTGACAGACCATGAGCATATCGAGATGCTCTTCCAGCGTGTTGACCGTGTAGGGCCGCGTCGGGTTGGTCGACGACGGCAGCACATGTTCTTCGCCGCAGATCTTGATGATGTCCGGCGCGTGACCGCCGCCCGCGCCCTCGGTGTGAAAGGCGTGGATCGTGCGGCCCTTCATGGCCTTCACGGTATTCTCGACAAAGCCGCTTTCGTTCAGCGTGTCGGTGTGGATCATCACCTGCACGTCGTAGTCATCGGCCACGCCCAGACAGCAGTCGATCGCGCCGGGGGTGGTGCCCCAATCCTCGTGCAGCTTGAGCGCGCAGGCCCCGCCCAGGATCTGTTCGACCAGCGCCGCGGGCTGCGCCGCGTTGCCCTTGCCCGCAAAGGCCAGGTTCATCGGAAAGGCATCCGCCGCCTGCAGCATTCGCCCGATATGCCAGGGCCCCGGCGTGCAGGTTGTGGCCAGCGTGCCATGCGCGGGGCCAGTGCCGCCGCCCAGCATCGTGGTCAGACCCGAATGCAGCGCATCCTCGATCTGCTGCGGGCAGATGAAGTGGATATGGCTGTCGAACCCGCCCGCTGTCAGGATCCGCCCCTCGCCCGCGATGGCCTCGGTTCCCGGGCCGACGATGATGTCGACGCCCGGTTGCGTGTCGGGGTTGCCGGCCTTGCCGATCTTGTGGATGCGCCCGTCGCGCAGGCCGACATCGGCCTTGTAGATGCCGCTCGCGTCGACGATCAGCGCGTTCGTGATCACCGTGTCCACCGCCCCGTCGGCGCGGGTGGCCTGCGACTGGCCCATGCCGTCGCGGATCACCTTGCCGCCGCCGAACTTCACCTCTTCGCCGTAGACGGGCGCGTTGCCGCCCGCGGCCTGCCCCACCCGTTCGGCGGTCAGGTCACGCTCGACTTCGATGATCAGGTCGGTATCTGCCAGCCGCAGCCTGTCGCCCGTTGTGGGGCCGAACATCGCGGCATAATCGGCACGGGAAATGACAGCGGGCATGACGCGCCTCCTTACTTCAGTTTCAATCCGCGCTTGGCCAGTCGGCGGGAATTGCTGCGGGTCCTTGCGCGCAAGGGCTTGATCGCCGACACGACGATCTGGTCGGGCCGTTCGCCGCGCATCGCCGCGAACATCGCATTCATCGCCGACTGGGTCAGCGCCGGGGTCTTTTCATCCACCATCCGGTTGTTTTCGGACGTCGTCACGTTCCAGAGGCCGGCCATGCCCCAAAGGCGCATCGCCATGACCGACTGCGTTTCCGCAGCAAGGTATCCCATCTGAAGCGATGCGCCCAAAAGGTCGAACGGCGTGGCATATGTGGTCTTTTTCATGTTGCACCAATCAAAAGCGGAACGGTCCGCGGAATGTGTCAAAGTCACCGGGGTCATTGAGCCTCATGTCAGTCGAGCGCCCCCATCACGCTCTGGTTGAAGCCGTAGATCTTGCGCGCGCCCGACACCGGGATCAGCGCCACCTCGCGCCGCTGGCCCGGCTCGAACCGGACAGCGGTGCCCGCCGCGATGTCGAGCCTGTGGCCACGGGCCGCACTTCGGTCGAAGTCGAGCGCCGGGTTGGCTTCGGCGAAATGGTAGTGCGAGCCCACCTGCACCGGCCGGTCACCGGTATTTGCGACCATCAGCGTGATCGGCGTGCGGTCGGCATTGAGCGTGATGTCGCCCTCGGCCGGGAAAAGCTCTCCGGGGATCATTTGCGCGCCTTTGACGGGGCGCGCAGCAGCGCCAGGCCGGCGGCGCTGGCGATCAGGGCAAGGCCCAGACCCACGGCCAGCCAGCTGCCGCTGTCATGCGGGTGCAGATGCGCGCCGGGATGCGCGGCCACCGGGCCAGAAAGCAGCAGGAGGGCGGGAATGGCGGTGCGGAACATGGGGCAGTCTCCTTTAAGGCCTCAGCGGATCGGGTTGTGAACGGTGACAAGCTTGGTGCCGTCGGGAAACGTCGCCTCGACCTGCACTTCGTGGATCATCTCGGGCACGCCGGGCATGCACTGGTCGCGGGTGATGACCTGCGCGCCTGCCCGCATCATCTCGGACACCGACCGCCCGTCGCGCGCGCCCTCGACCACCGCGTCGGTGATCAGCGCGATGGCTTCGGGGTGGTTCAGCTTGACGCCCCGCGCCAGCCGGCGGCGGGCGACCTCGGCGGCCATGGCGACCATCAGTTTGTCTTTCTCGCGGGGGGTCAGTTGCATGTCAAAGCATCCAGGGTCGGGGAAGGTCGGCGCCGGACAGATGGCGCAGGACCGGGATCAGATGGCGGCGCAGCTCGAACCCGTCGGGGGCCAGCAGCCGCAGGAAAAGAACGTCGGGGTCAGGCGCGCTGACCCCCGCCGTCGCAGGCAGCAGGGCACGCAGGGCCTCAAGGTGGCGGGCCGCCTCGGGTGCGGCCAGGATCACGCTGGCCATTGCCCGCGCGCCCGATGCTGTCCGTGCCAGATGTGCTGCGGCATCCCCATCCAGCCGCAGCCGGTCGGCAAAGCGCAGGTGCCCGTCGATCCGCAGATCGACATGGTCGCGCAGAAACAGGGTGTGCACCGCCTCTCCCATGGCCGCGCGCCCGAACAGCAGCGCCTCGCAGGCCAGCACGCGGGCATCCGCCGCCATGTCGATGCGCAGGCGACGGTCCAGTGCCGCGGCCTCGAACAGGATGGTTTCCTGCGGCAGCCAGTCGATGCGCGCGCCCGGTCCCGCCGTCAGGTCGGTGAACACGCGGCCCGGCGCGCCGGGGCTGGCGCGATACACCCGCTCTGCCGCCTGCGTGGTGAGCGTGAGCGCGGCACCGGTCTCGGCCTGCGCCGAAAGGTCAAAACGGTCGCCGCCGGTGATCCCGCCCGCGGTGTTGAGCCAGACCGCCTCCAGCCGCGCCGACCGGCTGCGCGGAAACAGCAGCTTGCCCGAACCGGATTGCGCCAGATCGCGCAGCACCGTGCGCCCGTCGCGCAGGGCCGCCCGCACCAGCCCGCGCCCACGGGCGCGGTTCAGGGCAGACGTGTCGGGGGTGCGATCAAAGGGAATGGCAGGCTCCTTGCAGACGGTCACAACGGTTGAACCACGCCGGTCGCGGCAGACAAGACGGCAGCGCCCTTGCCCGGCGCACAGCCATTCGGATGCACAATTCGCGCGCAGAAATCGCCCCGCATCACCCCATTCGCCCAATTTTAGGGCAGACTTGAACCATTGCGCATCCGCCGCCTTCTGCGGGGCCTCGGGCGCGAAATCGCAGCGGTTGGGCTTGATATCAAGAAGCGGCGTTCCGTTCAGACAGTCGAGGCCGCGCACATGCACGCGTGGCCCGTCGATGCCCAGAAGCCGGACCATCGAGGTGCCGATGGGGTTGGGCCGCACCGGGGACCGCAGGGAAAACGTGCCACGCGTCTGCCCGTCTGACTTGGGACTTTGCAGCACCAGGTCACGGCGCGATTCGTGCAGCCAATAGAGCACCTCGATGCTCTCAAACGCCTCCAGCCCCGCCAGCGCGGGCGTCCAGTCGGGGGCCAGATGCAGCGTGCAGATCGGCCCGTCGGCCCGCCCCTGCCGGGGGCATAGATCGCGCGAAGTAAAGGGCGTTTCGATATGCCCGATGAAGCGCAGCGTGGCATCGGCGGGCGGCGACAGGTCGATGCGCTGTTCGCCGTCGCGCAGGGTGGCGGGGTCGTGGGTCATGGCTGCGGTGCCTTTGCCGAAGGAGTTGGCGAATCCTACCGCATTCTGCCGCCGCTGCCAGCCATGCAAACCGCTTGCGGACTGCAGATTCTTCCGGCAAACTCGGATCATCGGGAAATTTTGCAATGGCGGGAAATTTTGCAAAGTATTACAGAGGCTGTCTGGCTGGCGCTTGATCTGGTCCTGTCTGCGGACAGTGACCTGATCGAGATTGTCGGCCTGTCGCTGCGGGTCAGCCTGACCGCGCTGCTGGCGGCCTGCCTGATCGGCCTGCCGCTCGGCGCCCTGCTGGCGATCAGCCGTTTTCCCGGGCGCGGAGCCGTTCTGGTTCTGCTCAACGCCCTGATGGGTCTGCCGCCGGTGGTCGTGGGGCTGCTGGTCTACCTCTACCTCTCGCGCGCCGGGCCGCTGGGATTTCTGGGGCTGCTTTATACCCCCACCGCAATGATCATCGCCCAGACGATCCTGATCACGCCCATCGTCGCCGCGCTGTCACGGCAGGTGCTCGAGGATCTGCACGACGAATATGCCGACCAGTTCCGATCCTTCAATCTGGGCCGCTGGCACATGATCGAGGCGCTGATCTGGGATGCGCGCTATGCCCTGCTGACCGTGGCGCTGGCCGGTTTCGGCCGCGCGGTGGCCGAGGTCGGCGCGGTGATCATCGTTGGCGGCAACATTGACCATCTAACCCGGGTGATGACGACGGCCATCGCGCTGGAAACCTCGAAGGGGGATCTGGGGCTGGCTCTGGCGCTTGGTCTGGTGCTGATGGTGATCGCGCTTGGCGTCAATGCGCTGGTGCAAGGGCTGCGGATGTCCGCGCTGCGGCAGGCCTATGCTTGAACGCGCGCTTCCCGGCCCCGCCTTGGCCACGCCCATCAGCCCGCTGCGCCCCGGCCCGCTGGCCTGTCGCGATCTGTGCTTTGACACCGACGGCCAGCGGCTTTTGCACGACGTGACGCTGTCCCTGCCCGCGCGCGGCATCACCGTGGTCATGGGGCCCAACGGCGCGGGCAAGAGTGTGCTGCTGCGGCTGCTGCACGGGCTGGCCGCGCCCACCTTGGGCCACGTGCTGTGGCAGGGTGCGCCCCTGGACGGGGCCGCGCGCGACCGTCAGGCCATGGTGTTCCAGAAACCCGTGCTGCTGCGTCGGTCGGTGGCGCGCAACGTTGATTTCGTGCTGCGCGCGAGGGGCCGCAAGGACAACGCGCTGCGCGACACCCTGCTGGCCCGTGTCGGCCTTGCAGAGCGTGGCGGCCAGCCCGCACGGCGGTTGTCGGGCGGCGAACAGCAGCGGCTGGCGCTGGCACGCGCGCTGGCATCAGCGCCGGACCTGCTGTTTCTGGATGAACCCACCGCGAGCCTCGATCCCGCGTCGGCGCAGATGATCGAGGATATTCTGCGCTCAGAAGTGGCGCGCGGCACCAAGATCGTGCTTGTGACCCATGATATCGCCCAGGCCCGCAGGCTGGCCGACGACATCGCCTTTCTGCACCGCGGCCGGCTGACCGAACATCGCGGTGCCGGTGCCTTTTTCAACGCCCCCGCCAGCCAGCCCGCGCGCGACTACCTGTCGGGCAAGCTGCTGTCCGATCAAACATGACCCCCCCCAGCAGAAGGATCCGCCATGCGATCTGCCGCCCTTGCCCTTTGCCTTTCCCTTTGCAGTCTGACACCGGCCCTGGCCCAGGACCGCGCCATTCTGGTGCAATCCACCACCTCGACCGCGAATTCGGGCCTTTACGATGCGATCCTGCCCGACTTTACCGACGCAAGCGGCGTCACGGTAAACGTTGTGGCCGTGGGCACCGGCCAGGCGATCCGCAATGCGCAGAACTGTGACGCGGACGTGCTGCTCGTACATGCCAAGGCAGCGGAAGAGGCGTTTGTGGCCGAAGGGTACGGCGTTGCAAGGCAGGACCTCATGTACAACGACTTCGTCATCGTGGGGCCCGCAGACGACCCGGCGCAGATCGCGGGGATGTCGGATGCCGAGGCCGCGCTGAGCAGGATTGCCGAGGCCGGCGCGCTCTTTGCCTCGCGCGGAGACGACAGCGGCACGCACAAGAAGGAACGCGCGCTCTGGTCGGCGGCCGGGATCGACGTCAGCGACGCCTCGGGCGGCTGGTACCGCGAAACCGGGTCGGGCATGGGCGCCACGCTGAACGCCGCCGTGGGGATGCAGGCCTATACCCTGACCGACCGTGCGACCTGGATCAGCTTTGGCAACAAGGCCGATTTCCGCGTCGCGGTCGAAGGGGACGAGGATCTGTTCAACCAGTACGGCGTGATCCTCGTGAACCCCGAACGCTGCCCCAGCGTGCAGGCCGAGGCGGGCCAGGCCTTTGTCGACTGGCTGCTGTCCGACACCGGCCAGCAGGCGATTGCCGCCTACACGCTAGACGGTCAGCAGCTGTTCTTTCCCAACGCCGCGAAATGACCGGCACCGCGCGCGAGACGCCCGAATTTCTGACCGTGCCGGAATTGGCCGCCTTGCTGCGGATCAAGGAGCGAAAGGTCTACGATCTGGCGGCCAGCGGCGCGGTGCCCTGTTCCAAGGTCACGGGCAAACTGCTTTTCCCCGAGAACGAGGTGCGCGCCTGGATCGCCGCCGCGGCCAGCCCCGGCACGGGAGCGCAAACCGCGCGCGCGGCGATCTTTGCCGGCAGCCACGACCCTCTGCTGGACTGGGCGCTGCGGCAATCGCGCTGCGGGATCCCGTCCTATTTCGACGGATCTTTCGACGGGTTGGACCGGTTTGCCGCGGGCGAGGCGATGGCCACCGGCCTGCACATCCACGACGCCGACAGCGACAGCTGGAACATCGCCGCGGCAAAGGACCGGCTGGCCGGGCAGAATGTGGTGCTGCTGGGCTTTGCCACCCGCCAGCGCGGACTGATCCTGCGCCCCGGGGATGCCGCGGCGATCCGGGGGATCGGCGATCTGCCCGGACGCCGATGCGTGCCGCGCCAGCGCGAATCCGGCTCGCACGCGCTCTTCGCCCATCTCTGCGCAGAGTCGGGCCTGACCGAGGCGGCGCTGACCCTCACCGAACCCGCGCGCAGCGAAACCGATGCGGTGCTGGCGGTGCAGACCGGGGCGGCGGATGTCGCCTTTGGCCTCGCGGCGCTGGCGGTCCCCTATGGTCTGGCCTTCGTGCCGCTGGTGACCGAACGCTTTGACCTGCTGGTGGACCGCAAGGCCTGGTTCGATCCGCCGCTGCAGCGGTTCCAGGAGTTCGTCCAAAGCGACAGCTTTGCCAGCCACGCCGCGACGCTTGCGGGCTATGACCTGTCGGACCTGGGTCAGGTGCGCTGGAACGCCTGAGCGCGGGGGCTTAGGCCAAGGCCGCCACCAAGCCCGGCAGATCGGCAAAATCGTCGAACGCGGCCGCGCAGGTGATCTGCCCCACCTCGGTCTTGCGATAGCCGAGGGTATAAAGCAGGAACGGCACGCCCGCAGCCTGCGCGGTGTCGGCATCGACCTCGCTGTCGCCCACATAGATGCGCGGCCCCTCAGCGCCGAGCTTTTCAAAGCAGGCCTGCAAAGGCGCCGGGTCGGGCTTGCGCTGCGGCAGGCTGTCGCCGCCCAGAACCGCGCTGAAATGGCGATCCAGACCCAGATGCCGCAGCACCGACTGCGCCGGGCGCAGCGGCTTGTTGGTGCAGATGCCAAGCGCATATCCCTGCCCCGCCAAAGCCCGAAGCGCGGGCACGACGCCGGGATAGATCACCGTCAGATCGACCGCCGTGTCGTAAGCGCCGACAAAGGCCGCGTGCAGCGGGTCCTGCTCGGCCTCGGGCAGATCCCGGGCGGCGCGCAGGCGGGCAATGAAGACAGACGTTCCGCTGCCGATGAAACGCTTGGTCTCTGCCAGAGACAACTCCGCCAGGCCACGTTCGGCCAGCAGCCGGTTGGCGACGACGCGGATGTCGGGGGCGCTGTCGATCAGCGTACCGTCGAGGTCAAAGACGACGGCGCCGCCCGTGGGGGTCACGCCCAGACCACGGTGCAGGCGTCGCGGATGGCGCGCATGTTGTCGCCGTAGACCGACGGATTGTCGACCGACCCGCCCCGGAACACCGCCGATCCGGCGACCAGCACATCGGCGCCCGCGTCGATCACCGCCTGGGCCGTCTTGGGATCGACGCCGCCGTCGATTTCGATATGCACCGGCCGGTCGCCGATCAGCGCGCGCAGGCGGCGCACCTGTTCGACCTGGCTCTGGATGAAGGATTGCCCGCCGAAACCGGGGTTCACGGTCATCACGCAGACCAGATCGCACAGGTCGAGCAACGGAACAGCCGCCTCGACCGGCGTGCCGGGGTTGAGCGCGAGCCCCGCCTTGCACCCCGCCGCCCGGATCGCCTGCAGCGTGCGGTGGGTGTGCGGCCCTGCCTCAAGATGCGCGGTCAGAATGTCGGCGCCCGCCTGGGCATAGGCGTCGATGTAGGGATCCACCGGCGCGATCATCAGGTGCACGTCCATCACGGTCTTGATATGCGGGCGGATCGCGGCGCACAGCGCCGGGCCAAAGGTCAGGTTCGGCACGAAATGCCCGTCCATCACGTCCACATGCACCCAGTCGGCGCCCTGCGCCTCGATCGCCTGAATTTCCTGGCCGAAATTGGCGAAATCGGCGGAAAGGATGGAGGGGGCGATCTTGATGCTGCGGTCAATGGTCATGGCGCTGTCCTGCGTTGAAAGGGCTGGCCGTGGCATCGGACGCGGGGCGCGCCATGTCAAGACTCAGCTTGTGATTGTGACGCCTAGAAAAGGCCCAGCCGCGTCGCCACCCAGACCACCGCGAACCCCAGCGCCAGCCACGGACCAAACGCCAGCGCTGTGCCGCGCCCCGTACCGCGCAGGGCCGCCGCACCCAGACCGCCCATTGCCGCGATCAGCAGCACGAAGGGCAGCGCCGCCCAGCCCAGCCAGGCCCCCGCGGCGGCAAAGAGCTTGGCATCGCCGAGCCCCAGCCCCTCGGTCCCGTGGCGGCGGAAATGCAGCTCTCCGATCAGCCAGAAAACGCCGTAGCCCAGTGCCGCCCCGATCAGCCCGTCGGCCAGCCGCCCCTCGGCCCAGGCGAACACCAGACCGGCGGCGATAAGTGGCAGGGTCAGCGCATCGGGCAGCCGTTTCTGACGCAGATCCACGATTGCCAGCGCCGCAAGCACACCCGCCAGCGCAAGGCTCAGAGCCATATCAGCAAGGCTCACGACCGGGCCCATGCAAGGAATTGCGTCAAAATGCAGGCGTCGCGAACTTTTTCTGCGCGCTGTTGAAACTCTGCGACCAATTCTTCCGTGCCTTCCCCATACCGCTTTCGGATCGCGCTCCGAAGGCGGTGCCATTTGCCGACATGTGTCGGTTCAAAGATCTCGTTCAGGGAGAAGACAATGAATTCCATGAAAAGAACAGCCAAGGCCGGGTTGATGGTCAGTGTGCTGGCTGTCACGGCCACGGGGGCGCTGGCGTCTTCGCACCGCGAAGCGCCGGGCATCACCAAATCGCCCAAGGTCGACGCAACAGATTTCTACATGTTCCGCAGCTATGAACCCGGGCGCGAAGATTATGTGACGTTCATCGCGAACTACCAGCCGCTTCAGGCCCCTTACGGTGGCCCGAACTATTTCACCATGGACAGCGATGCGATCTACGAGATTCACATCGACAACGATGGCGACGCGATCGAAGACATCACCTTTCAGTTCGATTTCGAAAACAAGCTGGCGATGAACGGCCGTGGCATCGCGGTGCCGGTCGGCGACATCGATGTCGCGATCCCGCTCAAGGCCGCCGGGCCGATTTCGCGCACCGACACCGGCACTCTGAACGAGATCGAGACCTACCAGCTCAACATGATCACCGGCGACCGCCGCACCGGCGACATTTCTCCGATCAACCGCCCCGGCGCCGGTCCGAACTTCGGCAAGCCCGTGGACAATATTGGCAGCAAGACGATCCCCAACTACGAAGACTACGCGGGACGGTTCATGTACGACATCGACGTGCCCAACTGTGACGGGCCGGGCCGTGTGTTCGTCGGTCAGCGCGCCGAGGCCTTTGCGGTGAACCTGGGCGAGATCTTCGACCTTGTGAACCTGGTGCCGCTCGAAGGATCCATCGAACAGTCGCGCGACAATGACGATCTGGTCGGCAAGTTCAACGTGACCTCGCTGGCCATCGAAGTGCCGATCGACTGCGTGACCGGTGACGGCAACGGCGTCATCGGCGCCTGGACCACCGCGAGCCTGCCGCAGGCCGAAATCGAAGACCCGTCGCCCACCTACGAGGGCACATCGGTCTACGGCGGCGCCTGGGTGCAGCAATCGCGCCTGTCCAACCCGCTGGTGAACGAAGTGGTCATCGGCCTGCCCGACAAGGACCTGTTCAACGCGGCCGAGCCGACGCAGGACAGCGCCCTGGCGGATTACGTGACCAACCCGACGCTGCCCTTCTTGCTGGATGCGCTGTTCCGCGGTCCGCTGGGTGCTGACGGCAACATCGCACCGTCGAACCTGCCGCGGCAGGATCTTGTCACCGCGTTCCTGACCGGCTTTCCGGGCTTCAACCAGCAGGCGACCGTGACCGGGTCCGAGATGATGCGGCTCAACACCGCCGTGCCGCCGACCCCGCGAGACGCACAGAACCCGTTTGGCGTCGTGGCCGAAGATCTGGCCGGTTTCCCGAATGGCCGCCGTCCGGGTGACGACACCGTCGACATCGCCCTGCGTGTGGTGATGGGGGCGCTTTGCCATCCCGTCCCGCTGGGTGCGGAGCTTGGAGTTGAAGGTGCCGTCGAAGATACCGAAAGCGACCTGATCAACCTCGGCCTCTGCGCGCCCGAAGATGCACCGGTGGGCACCGCGCCCTTCACCGATGGTGCCCCGATTTCGGCCGCCGAACTGGGCAACAGCTTCCCCTACCTCAACACGCCGCTCGCTGGTGCAGGCAACTGAGGGGAATGATGATGACCGAACGCAAAACCCCCATGAGCCTTCGTCACAGGACAGCCGTCCTGCTGACCTCCGGGCTTCTGCTGGCCGCCTGTGACGGCGGTGGCGGCGGCGGCGGTGGCGGCGGCGGCGTGGTCCAGGGCATCGCGACCCTTGGCCAGGCCTTCGTCAACGCCTTCAACCTTGGCCCCAACGATGAACCTGTCGATGCGCAAAGCGTCGATCTGGTGCTGACACCGACGGAAGAGCCGTTCAACCCCTGAACCACTCACAGGCTCTTTCATCGAACAGACGGCCCCCGGATTTGTTCCGGGGGCCGTTCTGCTTTGGAAAGGCGTGCATCAGCCGCCGACCCTCGGGTCCTCACTCCTCTGGCGGCAGGTCTCCGACCGGCAGCAGGCGCCGGGCATAGACCGTCACCGACCGGCCCTGAAGGTCGTTCGTCCGTACAATCCGGCTTTGCAGCCGGACCCGCGCCGCTCCGACTTCGGCCAGCACCTCGAGGTCGAAGACATTCGAGGTAAAGCCGCTGTTTTCGGGCCGCAACGCGCCGATCCCTTCCAGCCCCGCCCGCGTGAGCATGCCGTCCGTATCGCGCAGCCGCTGGACCCGCGCGGCGATGGCGCGATTGTTAAACATCGCCTGCAACAGCAGCGGCGGCGCGGTGTTGAGGTTGATCGTCCCCTCGACCGGCAGGGCGGTGACATAAGGCGCAAGCTTGTCCAGCATGTCGCCGGGCAGGCCCAGCCGTTCCAGATCGCGCAGATCGCCCACCGGGCCAAGCCGCTGAAGCGCCGCGGCCACGTCGCCCGCCCGTTCGGGCGGCAGGTCGAGCAGCGCCAGAAGCCGGGCAAAGAACTCCACGGCCGCGAATCCCTGCGCCGCCAGCCTGTTGATGTCGAACCGCGCCTGCGCATCGGTCACGGTGACGGAGAATTGCCCACCCGCCAGCGTCACCTCGTCCTGGTTCACGCGGGTCCAGGGCTCGGCGTAGTGGTCGCTGTCGGGCGCGGTTTCCAGATCGCGGCGCAGCGCGTCGACGACCGATGCCTCGGCCCCCAGCGCCAGCCATTCCGCCTGCACCGCATCGGACTGCCGCGCCACGCGGTCGAGTGCCGCGTCGCGGCTGCCCAGCATCAGCAGCACGACGCTGGCGGCGATGGCCAGGATCACCAGCACGTTGACCAGCACCACACCCGACTGCGGGTCGCGCGCCCTCATTGCCGCACGCCCGCAGGCAGCGGCATGAGCCGGGTCAGCGTGGTGGGCGTAGCCTCGGACGGCAGGATCACGGTCAGCGACAACTCTGCCGCCAGCGGCAGGCCCGGCGCGCCGTCCTGCGGCGGCCAGCCGGTCAGCCAGCCCTGCCCGCCGCCGGTCACGCGCCACGCCGCGTCGGTCACATCCCCCAGCAGCACCTGCGCGACCGGCGCCGCCCCGCCGCTGTCGATCTCGCGCAGCATTTGCCCCTCGGTCAGCGCATAGCGGATGCCGACCGGATCGGGATCGGCCTCGCGCCTCAGGCGCAGGCCGTCGGCATCCAGGGTCAGGGCACCGGCGCGGGTCTGCGCCAGGTCGCGCCGGATCACCAGCAGCGCGCGGTCGATCTCGGCCAGCCGTTCCAGACGCCCCTCGGTACGCGCGTTGACCTTCAGCACGGTGTCGAGGATCGTCAGCCCGGCGACGCCGATCACCGCAAAGATTGCCATGGCGACCAGCAATTCCACCAGCGTCACGCCCGCATCGCGCGATCGTGCGGCGGCTGGCCTCATACGGAGGTGGCCCCGATCAGGCTGAAATCCCCCGCCCCGACCTTGAGCACCGCCAGACCGCGCTGGCACAGCCCGGATTTGAGGAACCGGTAGGGGCCCAGAACGCCGGAGAATCCGTCTTCGCGCAGCAGGCCCGCGCGGGTCTGTTCGCCGCGCTGGCCCAGCACCCGCAAGAGCTCTGTGCCGTCATAAGCAAGGCCGGTGACGATGCCGCCGGGCGCGCCGGTCGCCTCTTCATAGGCGTCGCGGAACGGGGCAAAGCGCAGGGGATCGGGGGCTGCGAACCAGGCGTCGCGAAAGGCGCGATCCTGCTCAAGATCAAGCGCCGCCCATTGCGTGGAGCCGATAAGCTGCACGCCGCGCCCCTGCAGGGCGCTGGCAAAGGGGCGCAGGCTGGCGTCCGCAGCGGGCAGATAGACCGCCTGCGGCAGCCCCTTGCCCCCCGCCGACAGCGCATCGACCAGGCCGCCCGCATCGCCGCGCACCAGCGGCGCGCGCAGCGCGATGCCAAGGGCGGGGGCGACGCCGCGCACCGCCGCGACCGACTGTTCGCCGAAAGGCCCCGGCGGCACGACGATGGCGATGTCGCGCAGGTTGCGCTGCGCGGCCAGCGCCATCACCGCCTGCGCCGAATGCGCGGGCGTCACGCCAAAGACAAACAGCCCGCGCCCCGCGAGCGACGCGTCGTTCGACAGCGTCACCACCGGCACCCGGGCGCCCACGGCGCGCGCCACCGCGCCCGCCTGCGCGCCAAAGACCGGGCCGACGATCATCCGCGCACCGCCTGCCACGGCGGTTTGCGCGGCCGCGGCTGCCGCCTCGGGCGTGCTGCCGCTGTCGAAGATGTCGATGCCGATGCCCGGGCCGCCGCCCAGCCGCACCGCCTGTTGCAATCGCTCGCCCAATGCCGCGGATTGGCCCGACAGCGGCAAAAGCAGCGCCGCCTGCCCCGGGCCCGATCCGGTCGCGGGCGCGCGCAGGCTGTCGACCGCGCCGCAGCCGGTAAGGACGGTCGTCGCCGCAAGGCCCCGCAAAACCCCGCGGCGCGAAACGGGTGCGGCGGGCACGGGCTGGAATCGAAGGTCGTTTGGCATGGGTCACCTGCTGCTGCACGTCGGGCGAGTTCGGTCCCGCAGTTTAAACACGCCGACGCGCCCGCCGCCATGGGGTGCGCACGCCGCCACCCTAGCCGGCCAGCGAATTCAAGCCGACAATCGGCATCAGGATCGCCAGCACCAGCAGCATCACGATGCCGCCCATGATCAGCAGCACCGCCGGTTCGACCAGCGCCACGATCGTGGCCACCATGGTGCGCAGGTCGCGCGCCAGATCCTGCGCACCGCGTTCCAGACTGCGGCCCAGTGTGCCGCCGGCCTCGCCGCTCGCGATCATCGCGACCAGCATCGGCGGCAGGATACCTGCCTCCTCCACCGCCTTGGACAGTGCGGCGCCATCGTTGACCCGGGCGGTCAGTGCCGTGGCGCGGGCGCGGAAGGCCAGGTTCGGAACGGTGTCGGAGGCGGCGCGCAACGCCTCGGCCAGGGGCACGCCGCTTTGCACCAGCGTCGCCAGCGTGCCCGAGAACTGCGCCGCGTTGATCTTGCGCACGATGCCGCGCGTCGGCGCCGCGCGCAGCAGGAACCTGTGCCAGCCCAGCCGGACGGCAGGCCGCCGGAGCGCGAGCGTGGTGAGGACCCCCGCCAAAGCCAGCACCGTCAGCGCCGCCAGCCCGTAGCGGGTGACGAGGTCCGACAGCGTGATCAGCCCCTTGGTGAGCCACGGCAGTTCCGCCCCCCGGCTGGTGAAGACGCGCACGATGTCGGGCACCACAAAGGTCAAGAGCGCCACGATCACCCCCAGCGACACCAGCGCCAGCAGCGCCGGATAGATCAGCGCCAATTGCAGGCTTTGGCGGTTTCGCGACTGATCCTCGATATGCTGGGCCAGATGCTCCATCACGCTGGCCATCCGCCCGGCGCTTTCCCCGGCCCGGACCGAGGCGCGGTAATACTGCCCGAAGGTTCCGGGATAGTCGTCGAGTGCTGCGGCAAAGCTGCGCCCGTCCAGAATGGCGCTGCGCAGATTCAAAAGCAGCGACGCCGCGCCCGAGGCGGTGCTTTGATCGGCGACGATCTTCAACGCATCCTCGATCCGCACGTCCGATCCGATCAGGGTCGACAGCTGCCGCGTCACCAGCGCCAGCCGTTTGAGCGGCAGGCGCTGACGCCCCAGCGTCAGATCGCGAGACGCGCCACCTGTCAGGGCCGAGCCGCGCGTCGGCTCAACCGCGATGGGCAGCAGGTTGCGCTGGCGCAGGGCGGCGCGGGCGGCGGCTTCGCTGCTGGCATCCAACAGGCCCTTGCTGCGGCGCCCCTTGGGATCAATGGCGCGATAAAGAAAGGCGGCCATGGATCAGGTGCCCCCGGTGGCTTGCAGATCCTCGCGCACCGCGCGGATCACCTCGTCCACACTGGTCAGCCCGCCCCGAACCTTGGCGATACCATCCTGCAGAATGCCCGGACCGGCGGCACGGGCGGCCGCGGTCAGCTCTGCCTCGGACGCGCCCTTATGGATCATCGTTTCCAGACTACGGTCGCCAGTGACGATCTCATAGATCGGCAACCGTCCGCGATAGCCCTGCTGGCCGCAGCTGTCGCATCCCCCGGGCCGGAAGACCTGCGTGCCTTCGGGCAGCGCATGCGACAGCATCGCCGCCTCGGCCGGGGTCAGGCTGTGCGGCTGGCGGCAATCGGGGCACAGGCGGCGCACCAGACGCTGCGCGATCAGCCCCCGGATCATCGGCGCCAGCAGAAAGCGTTCGACCCCCATGTCAATCAGCCGTGACACCGCGCCGATGGCGGTGTTGGTGTGCAGCGTTGACAGCACCAGATGCCCGGTCATCGCCGATTCCACCGCGATCTTGGCGGTTTCGGCATCGCGGATCTCGCCCACCATGATCACGTCCGGGTCTTGCCGCAGGATGGCGCGCAGCCCGCGGGCAAAGGTCAGGTCGGTCTTGGCATTGACCTGCATCTGCCCCACCCCGTCCATGGAGTATTCGATCGGATCCTCGACCGTCAGGATATTGCGCTTGCGATCATTGAGGTGATGCAGCGCCGCGTAAAGCGAGGTCGTCTTGCCCGACCCGGTGGGACCGGTCACCAGCACCAGACCCTCGGGGGCAGAGATCACATGTTCGAAGGCAGCGAGATCGCGCTCGGACATGCCCAGATGCGGCAGCCCCAGCTTGGTCTGGCCGCGGTCCAGCAAGCGCAGCACCACCCGTTCGCCGAATTGCGACGGCAGGGTCGAGATCCGGACGTCAAGCTCGTACCCGCCCACGCGCAGGCTGACGCGGCCATCCTGAGGATGCCGTTTTTCCGCGATGTCTAGCTTGCCCATGACCTTGAGCCGACTTGCCAGCAAGGGTGCCAAAGCACGCTTCGGTTCGATCACGTCGCGCAGCACGCCGTCGACGCGGAAGCGCACGACAAGGCGCTTTTCCTCGACCTCGATATGCACGTCGGACGCGCTTTCCTTCACCGCCTCAAGCAGCAGCGCGTTGATCAGGCGCACGACCGGAGCGTCGTCCTTCTGATCCAGCAGGTCGTCCACCGATGCAGCGGTTTCGGCCAGCGCCGACAGGTCTTCCTCGCCGCCCGCCGCGATCTGCGCGGCCTCGGACGCGCTGTCGCGGTAGATCTGCGACAGGGCCGCATCGAATGTGGCGGCATCCACCGCCTGGAACGCCAGCAGCGATTGCGCAACCCGCTGCGCTTCGGTCAAGGCCGCCAGTGGTGCATCGGGCCGGTGTCGGCAGGTCAGCAGGCCATCGTCGGCGGTTTGCAACAGCACGCCATGCGTCTTGGCAAAGCCATAGCCCAGCCGGGGGATGTCGGGCGTTGCTGTCATGTTGCAGGCTCCAGCGTGAGGCGGGCCGACACCTCGCCGGGGGTGGGTCGGCGATCCAGTTCGACGGTCGTGGCGCGCAGGTTCGCATTGGCCTCCAGCACCGCGATCCAGTCGATGATGCGGGCAAAATCCGCCACGTCCATCGCCACCCGCATGCCTGCACCCTCAGGCTCCAGCCGGGTCAGCGACAGACCCTGCGCCTCGGCCGTCTGGGTGATGCGCAAAGCGATGGGCCGGGGATCGGCCGCGGCGGTGTCGTCGGGGCCTTGCCCCGCCTGATCTGCGACCCGCATCAAGGTCATGTAGCGGGCCATGTCCTCTTGCAGCAGCGCCTGTTCGGTCTGGATCGGCTGCCAGCCAAAGCGCCAGAGCGCCAGCGCCAGCAGCAACGCACCACCACCCAGAAGCATGATCTGTTCGCGGCGGCTGAGTTTGGAAAAGGCGTTCATCGTGTTGCCCCCTGTTGCACGATCAGTTCGGCCTGTGCCGCGCCCTGCCCTGCAGTCACCGCCCCGCTGCGCACCGACAGCCCCGCGCCGCGCAGCGCCTGTTCGATGCGCTGGATATCCTCGAGCCCCGGCGCCTCGACCTGCAGGGTCAGCGTGCCGGACCGGTCCGACCAGAGCAGGCGGCGCAGGTTGAGCTCGGCCCCCGCGCCCAGAACCGCGTCGGAAACCTGGCCGAAAACCTGCAACACCCCAGGCTCCGCGCCGCCGCCCGTGCGCGACAGTCCGGCCAGAAGCAGCGCGGGGTCGTCAAAGACCGTCGCCTCGGGGATCTTCTGCGCCAGCAGGGCCTGCGCCTGGGTCTTGAGGTCGGCCGCCAGAGTCCGTTGCGCGCGCAGGTCGGCATAGGCCAGACCCAGATGCGCCAGCGCCGCGACGACGATCCCGGCGGCCAGCACCTTCATCGGGCGGCCCAGACCCCGCGACGGGGCAAACGCACCCTGCCGCAGGTCGGTGCGCAAAGATTTGGGATCGGGGGCGGGCGGATCATCCGACAGATCCTGCGCCGGGATGCCGTCCAGCGGCGCACCAAGGCGCAGGACCTCGGGCCGCCCGGCGTGGGTCCAGAGGGTGGCCAGCATGTCGCTGCGCGCCACGAAACCGGTACCGTCCGACACGCGCACAAGCGCCCGCGCCCCCTGCCGCCAGACCGCCCAACGAGCGCGCCCCGCGACATCCGGATCGGGCGCTGCGATCAGCAGCAGTTCGGGCAAGAGCCTGAGGCCGGGATGCGCCTCTGCCACCTCGGTCATCGCGTCGTGTGACAGCACCGCGGCCAGCGTGCCGCCGCCGCCGCCCGTGCACAGGGCGAAGTGCAGGGTGTCGATGGGTTGCGCGAGGTCATCCTCGAGCGCGAAGGGCAAGGCGGCGCGGCGCTGGCGTTCGCCGCGCAGGGGCAGATCGACCCGGTGCAGGCTGAACCTTTCGGCAGGGACAAGCGCGATCCGCGCCGCCTCTGCCGCGCCGAGCAGCCCGGAAAGCCGGTCGCGCAGCGCGCCACCGCCGCCCGCGGCGGCCCCCGCCACCTGGGCCCCATCGCCCCCTGACGGCGTCACCGAAGGGGCCGCCGCAGCGGGGGCCAAATTTCGGCTAAATACCCAATTTTTCAATACTTTTCCCCTTTTCAAAGGGCGTTTTCGTGGTATGATCCTTGTGACTTCGAAAACCTGTCTGCGGTGTTGATACTGGTATACACGGATTTCGGAGGAAATAGTTTCATGGCACGGAAAAAACAGGTGCGCCGCGATGGCGAGGCCGGTGTAACCCTCATCGAGATGATGGTGGTGCTGGTGATCATCGCCGTGATCGCGGCGATGGTGGTGCCCAATGTCATCGGCCGCCCGGACGAGGCGCGCGCGACGGTCGCGGAATCGGACCTGCGCTCGATCGCGAGCGCGCTGGAGCTCTACCGGCTCGACAACCGCACCTACCCCACTACGGCGCAGGGCCTTGCCGCGCTGGTCAGCGCCCCCAGCGCGCCGCCGGTGCCCGAGAACTGGGCGGCGGACGGATATCTGGGCGCGATGCCGCAGGACCCCTGGGGCAACGACTATATCTATCGGTCCCCCGGTCAGACCGGCGCCTTCGATCTGGTCAGCCTGGGCGCAGACGGACGGCCCGGCGGCGATGGCGTGAACGGCGACATCATGCTGGACGACCGCCGCACGGCGCAGAACTAGGCCATGCGCCGCGTGCCCCAGAACCCTCGCGATGGAGAGGCAGGCGTGACCCTGCTGGAAACCCTGATCGTCCTCGTGGTGATCGGTGTGCTGGCCGGGGGTGCGGCCCTGTCGCTGCGCGCCACGGGCGACGCGCGCGATGCCCGGCAAGAGGCGGCGCTCCTGGCCGCGCGGCTCGACATCGCGGTGGAACATGCGCTGATCGCGGGCACCCCTGCGCGGCTGGACTGGGATGGCGCGGGATATGTTTTCGAAAGCTGGGATGGCAGCGACTGGCACTCCCATACCGCCGCCCCGCTGGGCCAGCGCCACGACCTGCAAGGCGGGCTGCGGCTGATCGCGGCGGATGGGACGCCGCGCGGCGTCGTGCCGTTGAGGTCGGACGGATTGCCCGCCGGGGACGGCCCGCTGGTGCTGCGCATCGCAACCGGCGATGAACAGGTGGACCTGCGGTTCGATGGCCTCTCGGCCCAAATGGAGGATCGCCCGTGACCCGCACGCCAGATGCCGGACTCACCCTGATCGAAACGCTGGTCGCCATGGCGGTGCTGGCCGTGGGCGGCATCGGCCTCTTGACCGCGGTCGAACGCCACGCGGCGCAGACCGCCGCGCTGGCCGACCGCATCGCGGCGCGCTGGGTGGCGGAAAACGAACTGTCGGCACTGGCGCTGCGCCTGCCCGCACAGCCGCAATGGCGGCGCATGCTGGGCCGCGACTGGACCGTAACGCAAGAGGCGCGCCCGCTGGAAAGCAGCGGCCTGAGCGCCGTGCGTGTCGCCGTGGGCCCCGCGGACACGCCCACACCCGGCACGCTTGTGACGCTGACCGGATATATGAACCTGCAAGGGGGACTTTGACATGAAAGCCATACATCTGTGGATGCTCACCGCGCTGGTATTCGCGAGCCTCGCCGTCACGCTGGCGCAGGCCGGGGCACGGCTGGGCTGGCACCTGGCCGGGCGCACAAGCGTCACGCTGCCTGATACGCCGGTCGCTGCCGCGCGCCCTGCGCGGGCGACATCCGGCCCGGGCGCCGAAGCGATCCAGGCGCTGGCCCCCTTCGGCAGCGCAGAGGTCACCACCGCCGCCCCGCAGGCCACGGCGCAGCCGCTGTCGGCGCTGGGGCTTGAACTGCGTGGCGTCTTCGTTGACCGCGATCCGGCACGGTCCAAGGCCTTTATCGCGCGCTCTGGCAAGACCGCCGTCTACCGCATCGGCGCAGAGGTCGCGGATCAGGTCACTCTGCAGGAGATCACCGACACCCACATCACGCTCGACCAGAACGGCGCGCTGCAAAAGCTTTATTTCCGCGGGGCCACCCCGGTCGATGCCCCCACCCCCGAGGCCCTGGCCGATGCCACACCGAAAGAGGACCCGATGGACCGGCTGCGCGCCGCGATCCGGCCCGGGCGCGGATCGCTCGACCTGCGCGAAACCCCCAATGACGGCAGCATCGACGGGCACATAAACATGTGGCGGGAACGCATCAATCGCAATCCAGCTGAGGTGATGGAGACGATCGGCTTGGAGGCGACCGGAAATGGCTATACCATTCGGGACAATCCGAACATCGGGGTCACGCTTGCCGGCCTGAAGACCGGCGATCTTGTCACCCGGGTCAATGGGCAGCAGGTGGGGGATCCCACACGTGACAGGACGCTTTACGATGAAATCGCCGCCTCTGGCATTGCCCGCCTTGAGGTGGTCCGGGATGGCAGCACGCTGATGATGTCGTTTCCGCTGCGGTGAAAGGGACGGAAATGCCATTTGGCATGAGACGCGTCGTCTGCCTGATCGGGCTGGCCTTGCTGACCGGGCTGGGTCACCCCGTGCTGGCACAGACCGGCGGGCCGTTCACCATCAACCTGCGCAATACCGAAATCTCGGTCCTGGCCGAACAGGTATCCGAAATCACCGGCCGCACGCTCGTGCTCGATCCGCAGCTGGTGGGCGAGGTCACGGTCGTCTCGGCGCAACCGCTTGACCGCGACGGGGTCTGGTCGCTCTTCCAGTCGATCCTGCGGGTCCGCGGCTTTGTCGCCGTGGAGAGCGGCGTGGTCTGGGAAATCGTGAGCGAGGCCGAGGCGCGCTCCAAGGGGTCGACCCCGGTGCGGGGCACCCCAGGCAGCCAGGATGTCGTCACCCAGATGCTGCCGCTCGACCGGCTTCCCGCCGAAGAAGCGGTGCGCGTGCTGCGCCCGCTGGTGGCCGACGCGGGCTATATCGAGGCGCTGCCCGACCCCAACGCCATCATCATCACCGACACCGCCGCCAATGTCGCGCGGATCGCCGAGATTGCCCGCACCTTCGACGGGCCGACCGACCTGCGCACCGAGGTCCTGCGCTTTCGCTACGCCGAAGCGCCGGCAGTCATCGCCGCCATCCGCGAGGTGCTGGGCAATTCCGGCACCGGTGCGCGCCTGTCGGTCGATCCCGGATCAAACACGCTGCTGGTGCGCGGGACCGAACGGGACATCAACCAGATACGCGATCTGGCGCAGGACATGGACGTGCCGCCGCGCGACAACCCGCGCGAGGAATTGCGCACCTCGATCTACCGGCTGAAATTCGGCGATGCCGAGGTTGTGGCCGAGATCATCCGCAACACGCTTCAAGGTGGCACCGACCTCACCAACCCCGTCGCGCAGGCCGAGGGCGAGGCGGTGGCCGCACCCGCAGGCCCCGCGCCCGAAGTGTCGGTTCAGGCCTCGACCGAAACGAACTCCATCGTGATCCGCGGCACCTCGCGCCAGATCGAAGAGGTCAGCCACCTCGTGGGCGCGCTCGACCAGCGCCGTGCGCAGGTGATGATCGAGGCCGCCATCGTCGAGGTGTCGGGCGAAGTGGCGGAACGGCTGGGCGTTCAGCTGGGCCTGGGCGACAACCTGCCCAACCAGGGCATCGCCGCCACCTCGTTCAGCAACGCCGGTGCGTCGCTTGGCAACGTGCTGGCCGCGCTCGGCGTCAGCCAGGCGGGGGCGCTGGCCACTGGACTGACCGTGGGCGGCGCGCAGGACAATTTCGGCATCCTGGTGCAGGCGCTGTCGCAATCGACCGCCGCCAACCTGCTGTCGACCCCGTCGATCACCACAATGGACAACAAATCCGCCACGATCGTCGTTGGCCAGAACGTGCCCTTCCGCACCGGCAGCTTTGCCACCGACGGCAACACCCTCACCCCCTTTACCACCATCGAGCGGCGCGACGTGGGCATCACCATGCAGGTGCTGCCGCGCGTCACCTCGAACGGCATCGTGCGGCTCGAGATCGCGCAAGAGGTATCGGCGCTGGTCAATGCCAACGTCGCCGGGGCCGCGGACCTGATCACCAACCGCCGGGTGATCGAAACCACGGTGCAGGCGCAGGACGGCGGCACGGTCGTGCTGGGCGGGCTGATCACCGACGACCAGCTGGCCACCGATTCCAAGGTGCCGGGGCTGGGCGACGTGCCGATCCTGGGCGAGCTTTTCAAGTCGCGCAGCCGCGACGGCACCCGCCGCACGCTCTTTGTCTTTATGCGCCCGACGATCATCGACAGCGATCACAAGGCGCAGTCCGTGGCAAAGCGCAAGTTCCAGAAACTGCGCCAGGCCGACGCGGCCGAACCGCCCCGCAGCCTGCTCAAGGAACGCAAGGTGAAAAAGCTGCCGCTGGAGATCAACGGGCTTTATTGAGCGGATCGCGGCATTCGGTGCAGCGGCGCGAATACGGGCGTCAGCATTTCGGATAAGGTGCGCGCGCTCGCTTCAATTCAAAGTCTGTCGCCAATCAGGCTGAGTTTGCGTTGCCCAAGCGAGGTCAACCGAACCTCACAATTACGTATTGGGCCTTCGCCTCTCTTCTCGATCAGCGGGTCGGGCATCTGCACCATCTCGTTCAAACTAGCTTCCAGCGAATAAAGCCGAATGGCGTCATGGGCGTCATCCCCCGCGATCATCGCGTCGCTCAACGTTCTGATCATTTTCCTCCAGTCATCAGCTGCTGCGCGCAAGAGACGTGCCTGTATGTTCGTCAATCCGGTCACGACGTCTGGAAAACGGCCTTTCATCATTTCAAGGGCGTGGAGAGCATGATCATCCGGTGTCTCGAGCAAGAATGCGTCAATCGGATCGGGCAGATGTGTAATGGCGTCCCAGCACATCGACATGTGCTGCCAATCTGACGGGCTTGGCCGCAGGGCGGGAACCCCGCGATCCGGCGCATCTGAAAGCATGTCCGACCAGAACGCGTTCGGCTGCTTCCTCGAGATGGGATGTGTGAACAGACAGACAGAAACCCGTCCCAGATCAACCCCCAGTATTGGGAGCATGGCGCTCAGGTACCACTGGAGCACTTCCCCACTTGCGGTTCGGTCACGCCAGATCTCTATCGTTGTCGCTTGTGCGGCAACCTCTTCGAAATCACGGGACACGGGCACGTCGTCGGTATAAACACCGCTCCTGATCATTTCGACCAGATCGTATCTCGGCAGGAATTGCATCCAGGCGGAATAGGGCATCTTGCTGCCGTCTGGCAGGTCGAAGATCGTCGAATTCTGCCAGAAGGCTGCTCTGCTTTTCTTGAACTCTGAAGGATTGCGCCAGTTGCCGAGTGGGCCAACGGAAAAATCCTCGAAACAGAAAAAAGCGACTGCATCATCGGGAAACTCATGAGATTTTGGCAGGTCGAAAATTTCAGGACAGAGGATCAGGCGCATATGTGAGGGCTCGTGAACGGTGCGATCCAAAGCCGATATTGGCCGTATCGCAGCGGGGATTCAACCTGCGCTCTTGCGAGACCTTCGCAGCAATCTGCCCAGAGGTCAGGGTACCCGAACCGGGTGGGATGACGACGTAAAATCGAGCTCATCGGCCGTCCAAATAGATGTATTCAGCCAAGATGAAATCGGCTCGACTCAGCCGAAAAGACGCGACCCCTGTTCGTCGATCACCTGCCGCGCCTTGCGAAGCGACGCCTCGACCGCGTCGTCGCGGTCGCGCAGCAGGTCGGCGCGGATCAGCTGGTGGGTCCTGGTCTCGCCATCCTCGTCCCGTTCGATGCGGGCACCGATGCGGAACTGGCCGTCGACCGACTGAGGTTCGGGATAGATGCGAAAGCCCTCGTACTCTTCGGGCGGCGCTGCCGGGCTGGCGTCGGGCCGTGACCCGCCGCCAAAGAGTTTGCGGAAGAGCGACATTCTTCGCCCTACTGATCCAGGAACGACCGCAGCTTGCGCGACCGGCTGGGATGCTTGAGCTTGCGCAGCGCCTTCGCCTCGATCTGACGAATCCGTTCGCGGGTGACGCTGAACTGCTGGCCGACCTCTTCGAGCGTGTGATCGGTGTTCATGCCGATGCCAAAGCGCATGCGCAACACGCGTTCTTCGCGCGGGGTCAGCGACGACAACACCCGGGTCGTTGTCTCTTTAAGGTTCTCCTGAATGGCGGAATCCAGCGGCAGGACGGCGTTCTTGTCCTCGATGAAATCGCCAAGCTGGCTGTCTTCCTCGTCACCAATCGGCGTTTCCAGCGAAATCGGTTCCTTGGCGATCTTCATCACCTTGCGAACCTTCTCCAGCGGCATCTGCAGCTTTTCCGCCAGTTCTTCCGGCGTCGGTTCGCGGCCGATCTCGTGCAGCATCTGACGCCCGGTGCGGACCAGCTTGTTGATCGTCTCGATCATGTGCACCGGGATACGGATGGTGCGCGCCTGATCGGCGATGGAGCGGGTGATCGCCTGGCGGATCCACCAAGTCGCATAGGTCGAAAACTTATAGCCGCGGCGGTATTCGAACTTGTCCACCGCCTTCATCAGGCCGATGTTGCCTTCCTGAATGAGATCAAGGAACTGCAGGCCGCGGTTGGTGTATTTCTTGGCGATCGAGATCACCAGACGCAGGTTCGCCTCGACCATTTCCTTCTTGGCCTGACGCGCCTCCTTTTCGCCCTTCTGGACCTGCTGAACGATGCGGCGGAATTCGCTGATATCAAGGCCCACATAGGTGCCGACCTGCGCCATGTCGGCGCGCAGTTCCTCGACCTTGTCGGCCGAGCGTTCGATGAACATCTGCCAGCCGCGCCCGGGCTTTTCGGCCATCCGCTCCATCCAGCCGGGATCAAGCTCGCGCCCACGGTATTCGTCGATGAATTCGCGCCGGTTGATGCGGGCCTGATCTGCCAGCTTCACCATGGCGCTGTCGATCGACATGATGCGCTTGTTGATGCCGTAAAGCTGGTCGATCAGCGCTTCGATCCGGTTATTGTGCAGGTGCAGTTCGTTGACCAGCAGCACGATTTCGGAGCGCAGTTTCTGATACCGCTCCTCGTCCCCGGTGCTGAAGCTGCCGTCCTCGTTCAGGGTGGCCGAAATCCGGCTGTCCTGCATTTCGGCCAGCTCTTCATAGTCGCGCGCGATGATGTCCAGCGTCTCGAGCACGCGGGGCTTGAGCGCGGTTTCCATCGCCGCGAGGCTCATGTTGGCCTGTTCGTCCTCGTCCTCGTCGTCTTCCTTGCTGATCGGGTTGCCGTCGGCATCAAGTTCCTGCGCGTCGTCGCTTTCGGACTTGGGCTTTTCGGAGACCGCCGCCGCGGTGTCGACCACGGGCGAGGCAAGCTCTCCGTCCTCGTCCATCTGGTTGCCGAAAGTGGTTTCAAGGTCGATGACATCGCGCAGAAGAATGTCCTCGGACAGCAATTCCTCGCGCCAGATCGTGATCGCCTGGAAGGTCAGCGGGCTTTCGCAAAGCCCCGCGATCATGGTGTTGCGGCCGGCCTCGATCCGCTTGGCGATGGCAATTTCGCCCTCGCGGCTCAGCAGCTCCACCGATCCCATCTCGCGCAGATACATGCGCACCGGGTCGTCGGTGCGGTCCAGCTTTTCGCTGGTGCCCGAGGACAGCGCCACTTCCTTGTTCGAGGTGGTTTCGACCAGATCGGTCGATCCCTTGTCCTCTTCCTCGGCCTCTTCATCCTCTTCGGTGACCTGGATGCCCATTTCCGAAAGCATCGACATCACGTCCTCGATCTGGTCGGAAGACACCTGATCGGGCGGCAAGACCTCGTTGAGCTGATCGTAGGTGATGTACCCCTTCTCGCGCGCTTCGGCGATCATCTTCTTGACCGCCGTCTGGCTCATGTCGAGAGAGGCCTCGTCGTCCTGAACTTCGGGCTTGGCGTCGTCATTGTCTTTGGCTGCCATGTCTTGCTCCTGCCAGGGGGCGGTGATTCGCGACCGTCATCCGATTCGGATAATACGAATCAATAGCGCGATATAGTGATTCGCACACCCGTGTACCCTGATTTGTTTACCTATTCCTCACCAATGCGCCTCTAACGCCCCGGTTTTGAAAAGCTTATCTTCTCCATCAGCGCCGCGAAGGCGCTGCGTTCATCGCGGTCGATTCGGGCGCCGTTGGGCCCAGTGTCATACTCTCCGGTCTCGTCGCTCTGCGAGCGGTCCGCCATATCGCGCGCCTGCTTGGCCTGCGCCAGCCGCCAGGTCAGCGCCTCGTCGGCCAGCCCCTCCATGTCCGCGCTCGCCTCGGCGATCTCGGCCATCAGGCCGCGGCGCGCCTCGAGTTTGGCCAGTTCCTCGGCCACTGTGATACGGGCCAGATCGACATCGCCGGGATTGCGCAGACAGGGCGCGATGGCGACATGGCGTGCCGCGAACAAGGATTCAAGGGCGCCGGGCCCGATTGCCGCCTCGGCCTGCGCGCGCAGCGCCTGCGGGTCGGTCTCGGTCGTGCGCAAAAGCAGATCGCGCAGCGCCGCGTGGGTGGGATCGGTGCAGCGCATCGCCTCGATCCGGGTGTCGAACGCCTCGACGATCTCGGGCGCGCAGAGAAGCGCCGCCAGGATCACCGCCTCGCGCATGTGCTCTTCGCCCTCGGCTCCGCCTGCGACAAGCAACGATTGCCGCGTCGTGCTGGCGGGGGGCGGCGGCGCCTTCCAGTCGCGCCGGGCCCTGGTGGCCTGCGGGCGCGCGCGAAAAAGCTGCCAACGCAAGTCCTTGATTTCCTGGCCGTAGTGGCTGCGCAGGGACGGGTCCTTGATCAGCATGATCTTTTCGCGCAGCGCCTTGTCCAGCGCGGCCTTGCGTTCAGGGCTGTCGAAGACCTTGCCGTCGGTTTCGCGGCTCCAGAGCAGGCGTACCATGGGCATTGCCTGGGCCAGCACCTTGTCGACCCCCGCCGCCCCTTCGGCGCGGATCAGATCGTCGGGGTCCTTGCCTTCGGGCATCAGCGCAAAGCGCAGGCCCTTGCCCGCCTCGAGCAGCGGCAGCGCCAGGTCAATCACGCGATGCGCGGCACGCAGACCGGCGGTGTCGCCATCAAGCGCGATGATCGGCTCATCCGAGATACGCCAGAGCAGTTGCAGCTGCGTGTCGGTGACAGCGGTGCCAAGCGGTGCGACGGCGGCTGCGAACCCGGCCTCGACCAGCGCGATCACGTCCATGTAGCCTTCGGCGACGATCAGCGGCTGGCCCTTTCCGGCCGCCTCGCGCGCGGGGCCGTGGTTGTAAAGGTTGCGACCCTTGTCGAAAAGCTCGGTCTCGGGCGAATTGAGGTACTTGGCGTTGTCGCCCGGGTCCATCGCGCGCCCGCCAAAGGCGATGCAGCGACCGCGCGCGTCATGGATCGGGAACATGATGCGGTTGCGGAAGACATCGTAGGGCTTGCCGCCGTTCTTGGAGGGTTTGGCCAGCCCCGCCCCGTGAATGAGGTCCGCCGCGACGCCCTTGGCCTGCAGATGGTCGCAGAGGTTCTGCCAGCCGTCGGGCGCAAAGCCGATGCCAAACCTGTCCTGCGTGGCTGCCGACAGGCCGCGCCGGTCCAAATACTCACGCGCCGGACCCGCCTGCGCGGTCTTGAGCTGCAGGCGAAAATAGGCACTGGCCATCTCCATGACCTCGGCCAGCTGCGTGCGACGGTCAGCCTTCTGCTGTGCCTGCGGATCGCGCTTGGGCATCGTCATGCCCGCCTCACCGGCGAGAATCTCGACCGCCTCCATGAAACCGACGTTTTCGGTTTCCTGCACAAAATTGATTGCATCGCCTTTGGCATGGCAGCCAAAGCAGTAATAGAACCCCTTGCGGTCATCCACATGGAAAGACGCGCTTTTTTCCTGATGGAAGGGGCACGGCGCCCACATGTCGCCCTTGCCCTGATTGGATTTGCGGTTGTCCCACAGCACCTTGCGCCCGACGACCTGTGTCAGGCTCGTGCGGGTGCGCAGTTCGTCCAGAAATCCAGGGGGCAGACTCATGCCGACATTATCCGACGCGCCCGCGCCAGAGTCCAGCAGCCCCCAACAGCGGCCCCGTTATCCGGCGGCGCAAACCTGATCCTGCCAGCTTTGACCCAGATCGCCGCTCAGCTGGTCGGCGGGCAGCGTGTAGATCCACGCGGCGATGTCCGGCACGATGGGGGCGTATTTGTCGGCCTCACCCGAAAGCGACGTGCTGACATCCTTGGTCGCGGCCTGCAGCTTGGCACCGCCCTTGCGCGCCTCGGCCAGCGCCATCACCACCTCGATCTGAAGCTTACATTCAGCGTCATCGATCGCCGCCTGCGCCATCGGCGCGGCGGTCAGGAAAAGAACGGCGGACATCAGGGCGATACGGGTCATCACGGGCGATCCTGTCTGGCTGATTTTGCGTGTCCTTAGCCCAGCGGACGGGCGGTGTCACGCCCCGGCGCGTGCCGCCACGGATGACATTGCCGTGTCCAGATCATGCACCAGCGTGCCCGCCATCGACCGGAAGGCCATGATCTGAAACGCGTTCTCCCCGACCCGCGTGATCGATACGGTCATGTGCTGCAAGAGACTGCGCGCGGTATGGCCTTCGCCGAACACCGGCTTGCGCAGGTCCAGCGGCACCAGCCGCGCCAGCACCGCCTCGGCCCTCGGCCCGTCGATCCGCACCACCGCCCAGGCGTCCGACTGATCGGTCAGCGCCGCATGGTCGGACAGGCGCGCATCCGGCGCAGGCCCCAACAGCATCGCCTGCCCGCGCCCGGTCCAGACACAGCGCGCCCCATCAGTGCCGGTCGCGCGGTTCGGCTCGGGAAACGCAACTTCATGAGCGGCCTCCAGCGCCGCTGACAGCGCGTCAGCCTCGCCCTTGAACGGCATGACCGACGTGATCACGCCCGCATCGACCTCGCTCAGCGTGACATCGCCGCGGGTGATCGGCAGAAGGCCGTGACAGGGGGAAAGAGCGACCAGATCAACCAAGCAGACGTCCTCCTTCCGGATCGAAGCTCACGGGATCGGTCACTTCGCACAGGATATCGACCCCGCGCAGATGATCGACCAGCCGCACCGTGTCGCCGTGCCGCGACCGCCCGCCCTGCAGAAAGCCCAGCCCCAGCATCCGCCCCAGCGTCGGCGAATACCCGACCGAGGTGACATAGCCCTGATCGTTCTCGCGCTCGGCCCGCGCGCCCTTGTCGAAAAGATGCGCTCCGGCGGTCAGGCTCTCGCCCTCATCCAGCGGGCGCAGGCCCACCAATTCCTCGCGCCCTCTGGCCATCAACCCGGGGCGGGCCGCCATGGTCTGGCCGATGCAGTCCTTCTTGCGGCTGATCATCCGATCCATGCCGATATCGCGCGCGGTGGTGCGCCCGTGAATTTCCGAATGGGTGATGTGCCCCTTTTCGATCCGCAGCACGTTCAGCGCCTCCATCCCGTAGGCGCCGCCTTCCAGCACCTCGGCCCGTGCCACCAGCGCGCGGAACAGGCCGTCGCCATAGCGCGCGGGGACCGCGACCTCATAGGCGTGTTCACCCGAAAACGAGATCCGGAAGAGCCGCCCCGAAACGCCGCCCACCCGCACCGCGCCGCAGGCCATGAAGGGCCAGGTCGCGTCGTCCAGCGGCGCGTCCAGCAGGGTGTTGAGCAGATCGCGCGACTTCGGCCCCGCCACGGCGAACTGCGCCCATTGTTCCGTCACCGAGATCATCGCCACATCGAGTTCAGGCCGCAGGCACTGGTGCACGAATTCCAGGTGTTTCATCACCGGACCTGCCGCCGCCGTCGTCGTTGTGATGACGTAGTGCTGCGGCCCCAGTCGCGCGCAGGTCCCGTCGTCCATCACGTGCCCGTCCTCGCGCAACATCAGGCCATAGCGCACGCGGCCCTCCTTCAGCGTCGACATCGTGTTGGTATAGACGAAATCCAGCAAGGCAGCGGCATCCGGCCCCTGCACGTCGATCTTGCCCAGGGTCGACACATCGCAGACGCCCACATGATCGCGCACCATCGCCACCTCACGGTCGCAGGACTGCCGCCAGGTCGTCTCTCCGGCGCGGGGGAAATAGCTGGGCCGGTACCACAGACCGGCCTCGATCATCGGCGCGCCCATGGCACGGCTCGCGGTGTCGGAGGTGGTGCGCCGTTCCGGCGCAAACCCCTTGCCCTGCGCCCCCGCCCCCATGGCGGCGATGCTGACCGGCACATAAGGCGGGCGGAAGGTCGTGGTGCCGGTGCCGGGGATGTCGCGCCCGGTCGCATCCGCCAGCACGGCCAGCGCCGCGACGTTGGAATTCTTGCCCTGGTCCGGGGCCATGCCTTGCGTCGTATAGCGCTTCATATGCTCGACCGAGCGGAAGTTTTCCTGCACCGCCTGGGTCACATCCTTGACGGTGACGTCGTTCTGGAAATCGAGCCAGGCGCGGCCCCTGCCCGGCACCTGCCACAGCTGTTTCAGTCGGTAGGACGCATCGTCGGCCACGGGCAGTGGCATGTCAGGCGCGGTGCGGCCCAGATCGGCCAGCACCTCTTTCGCCGCGCGCAGGCCTTCGCCCAAGCAGCCGTGTGTCGAAAACGTGCCGTTGCACGCACCCGCCGCAATCAGCCCCGGCACCGCGCCAAGCTGCGGCACGAAGGCCGCAATGTCGTCGCGCCAGACCGGGCGCCCGTTCATGTGGCAGGTGAGATGCACAGACGGGTTCCAGCCGCCCGACACCGCCAGCGCATCGACCTGCAGCGTCTCCTCGCCCCGCGGCGTGCGCAGGCGCACCGCCTCGATCCCATGTCGCCCGCCCGCTGCGTTGCAGACCAGCGCGCCGGTATGCACGGGAAAATCGCCCTGCGGTTTCGCATCCGTGCGGCTGTCGATCAGGGCGGTCACATGCACACCAGCCGCCGCCAGATCGCGCGCGGTGCGGTGCGCGTCGTCATTGTTTCCAAAGACCGCGACACGCCGCCCCGGCACCACGCCCCAGCGGTGCAGATAGGCACGCATGGCGCTGGCGGTCAGGATGCCCGGCCGGTCGTTGTTGCGAAACGCGACGGGACGTTCCAGCGCGCCCGCCGCCAGCACGGTGCGTCGCGCGACGATGCGCCAGAAGCATTCCAGCGGCAGGCCGGTGCGATCGGCGCGGTACCGCGCCACGCGTTCCAGCGCGCCATAGGTGCCCTGATCGTACGCGCCCGTCACCGTGGTCCGGGTCATCAGCCGCACGTTCGGCAGGCTCGCAAGTTCGTCCACAACCTGCGCCGCCCAGTCCGACCCAGGCAGAGCGTCAACCTGCTCGTCCTCGGCCAGCAACCGCCCACCGAACCCCGTGCCCTCGTCGCACAGGATCACATCCGCCCCGGCGCGCCCCGCGATCAGGGCCGCCATCAGCCCGGTGGGCCCGCCCCCGACGACCAGCAGGTCGCAAAAGGCAAAGGCCTTTTCGTACCGATCCGCGTTGCTGCACCCCGACAGCCCGCCCAGCCCCGCCGCGCGGCGGATCGCGGGTTCATAGAGCTTTTCCCAGAACGCCCGTGGCCACATGAAGGTCTTGTAGTAGAACCCCGCGCCCAGGAACGGCGCGGCCAGATCGTTGACCGACAGCAGATCCCAGTCGAGCGACGGCCAGCGGTTCTGGCTGCGCGCCTCCAGCCCGTCGTAAAGCTCCTGCACCGTGGCGCGCACGTTGGGATCGTTCCGCGCGCCGGACCCCACCGTAACGAGCGCGTTGGGTTCCTCCGATCCGGCGGTCAGCACGCCGCGCGGGCGGTGATATTTGAACGACCGCGCCAGCAGATGCACGTCATTGGCCATCAGCGCCGAGGCGAGCGTGTCCCCAGCAAACCCCTGCATCTGCCGCCCGTCAAACCGGAAGGACAGCGGTTTCGTCCGTTCGATGCGTCCGCGCCCGTCAATGCGCATCGTGTGCCTCCACCGCCAGAACCGACCCCAGCACCGCATGGCTGACGGTGTCGCGCGTCACCACGATCCAGGCGCCGCAGCCGGCCTCGTGCTGCCACAGGTCGCGGGTTTCGCCCGCCGGGTTGTCGCGCAGATGCAGGTAGCTGTCCCAGGCCGCCTCGCCCGCATCGGGCGCGGGCCGCGCCAACCGCACGGCGTCGCCCATGTAATAGAACTCGCGGAGATCCCGCTCTCCACAGAGCGGACAGGGCAGCCTCATTGCGCCTCCCTCCGGCCCCGGGCCGACCCGCCTGGCTTCTTCTTGGCAAAAATACTCAAATCCTTTCGGCGGCAGGTGGCCGCGCCACCAAGAGGATAGGCGCCTGTCATCTCGGTCCGCTCCTAGTGCAGATTGTGCTGGGCACCGGTGCCCTCTTCATCCATGAGCCCCGCGCCAGTGCGGAACCGATCCAGCCGGAACTTTGCCGCCGGTGCGTGATGGCGGTCCTGCGCGATCAGATGCGCAAAGCTGAACCCCGACCCCGGCACCGCCTTGAACCCGCCGTAACACCAGCCGCAATCGATATAGAGCCCGTCGATCCCGGTCTTGTCGATGATCGGCGATCCGTCGGGCGTCATGTCCATGATGCCGCCCCAGGACCGCAGCACACGCGCCTTGCCGATCATCGGCATCAACGTCATCGCCGCCTCCATGACATGCTCCTTCATCGGCAGGTTGCCGCGCGCCGCATAAGAGGCGTAGAAATCAAGGTCCCCGCCGAAGACCAGCCCGCCCTTGTCGGACTGGCTGATATAGAAATGCCCCATGCCGAAGCTCACCACATGGTCGATGCAGGGTTTCAGCCCCTCGGTGACGAAGGCCTGCAACACGTGGCTTTCGATGGGCAGGCGCATCCCCGCCATCGCCGCCACCTGCCCCGACCGGCCCGCGACGACGATGCCGACCTTCCTGGCGCGGATCGCCCCGCGCGTGGTCTGCACGCCGGTGACGCGCCCGCCATCGATGTCGATGCCGGTGACTTCGCAGTTCTGGATCAGGTCGACGCCGCGCTGGTCCGCCCCGCGGGCATAGCCCCAGGCCACGGCGTCGTGCCGCGCCGTGCCGCCGCGCGGATGCAAGAGGCCGCCATAGACCGGAAAGCGCAGATTGTCGAAATCGAGGTACGGCAGATGTTTGCGCACGCCTGCGCGGTCCAGCAGGATCGCGTCGTCGCCCTGGTTGATCATCGCATTGCCGCGCCGGGCAAAGGCATCGCGCTGGCCGTCGGAATGGAACAGGTTGATCAACCCGCGCTGCGAATGCATCACGTTGTAGTTCAGCTCCTCCTCGAGCCCTTCCCAAAGCTTGAGCGAATGCGAATAGAATTCTGAATTGCCCGGCAGGAAGTAATTGGCCCGCACGATGGTGGTGTTGCGCCCGACATTGCCGCCGCCAAGATAGCCCTTTTCCAGCACCGCGATGTTGCGCAGGCCGTGTTCCTTGGCCAGGTAATAGGCGGTCGACAGCCCGTGCCCGCCGCCGCCGATGATCACGATGTCGTAGTCGGACTTGGGCGCCGGGTCGCGCCAGTGCGGGGTCCAGCCCTTGTTGCCGGTCAGCCCCTCACGAAGGATGCGCAGCGCGGAAAATGTCATCGGACCCTCTGTGTTACCGGTCCCACCCTAGCAACAGCGTCCGGCGGCGTCCTTGGCGGATTCCGACATCGGATGTCGGGATCGGTCATTCGGCATAGGCCGCCTTGCGCTCCTCGGCGCTCAGCACGGTGGGGGTGACGACCGGCTTGCCGTTGGCATCGAAAAACGGGGATTTGCGGGCGGTGCCGTTCAGATAGGCCGCCGCGCCGCGCTTGAGCAGCCCGCCCAGCATCCGGAGCAGCCCCTTGTCTCTGGCCGGGGCGGCGCCGCGCGGGTGCGCGGATTTGACAAAGCCCTGCGTCACCACCGGGCCAAACGGCGCCAGATCGGCAAAATTGGGCCGCCACAGGCCCGCCAGCGGTACCTTCGAGGTGCCGACGGTGTTGGCCAGCGGCGTGTCGCAACAGGCGGCGTACCAGCGGTGCAGCCCCTTTTCCGACAGGCGCTTGCAGGCGAGGTGCTCGGACCCGCTGGTGATCTCGATCCGGGCGGGCAGCACCTGCACCAACGGGCTGCCGCCGCCGGGTTCCAGCTGATCCATCCGCCCCATGTGGCGGGCAAATGCGCGGCAATCCCGACAATAGCAGACCAGGTGGCAGCCGCTGTTGGGGGTCACGTCATGCAGCACGCCGCTCAGCGCGCCACAACGGCAGGCAAAGGTCAGATCCTGTGGCATCGATGGCCCCTTCTGATCAGGCAGGTCAGGTGAGGTCGCGGTTTGGATGCCTCAAGACTGGCCGATTTCAGACGGGAAGGAAAGCGCGCAGCGGCTCAATCGACCATGCGCACCACGGTCTCGGTAAGGACATGATCGACGCCACTGGGCGGGCAGCCGTTCATCTGGACGTTGGAGGTGGTGTTGACGTTGTTCCCGGCGATCATCGAAACGCCCTTGATCCCCTGGGCCTGCGCGGCAAAGTCGATATCCTTGAGCGCGATGACCTGAGAGCCGTGCACCGCAAGCTCTGCCGCGACGCTGAAACCACCGTAGGTCAGCAGAACCGCGCCGCCACCGGGGGCGCAGTTGTCATCCAGTCCCAGGACCAGACTGGAGGGCGAGTTGAACGCCTTTTCGTCAGTGCTGGTGGAGGCGATGATGACGTCGCGCAGCTCCACCCCCTGGGCGAACTTGACCTTGCAGTTTGTGACCAGGACGAACCCTTCGTAGATGCCGCCCTCCAGCGTGATCATCTGGTTGCCCGAGCAGCCCAGCGCGGTGTGCAGCCGCGACGGCGCAAAGCTGAGCGGCGACAGCTTCTTGGCGCTGATCGTGATCGGAGCAAGGCCGGAAATCTGGCCCGGGGCGAACATATCGCCGCCGGTGAGCAGGTCGGCGACGACATCGTCCACCCGCTCCAGCAAGGTGAAGGGATACCACGCGGCGCGCAGCGCCTCGGCCAGACCCTGGTTCGAATCGAGGCCCGAGGCCGGGATGTCGAGATTGGCGAGGTCGGGCATGGAGACGACGGCGCCGTCCTCGAACAACGAGTTGTTGTTGAGGCTGACATTGTCGTTGCCGTGCATGCAGAAGTAGGAGCCGAAGACGTTGTTGCTTTGGGTGTCGACGATGTTGCGGGCCATGAAGCCGTTGAGGAAGCACGGCGGTTCCCAGAGCCGGAAGACGGCGGCGGTTTCGACGTCGAACCCGGCGTAGCCGACAGCCTGCAGCATCAGGTTGGGGACAAAATTCGCGCGTGCCTCTGTGCGGCGGGCGGTGACGCGTACGGCGCCGCGCGCGGCGTCGTCCGGGGTGAAGCTGGCGCTGGTGTCGTCCCAGGTGCCGAATTCGATGTCCGCGGCGGTGATGGCCTGACCGTGCAGCTCTTGGGGCAGGTTCAAGCGGCCGATGGCGACGGCGCGGTCGCGCGCATCTTCGGCAGGCATGGTGATGCGCGACAGCAGGGCGGCGTGCGCGACGGCATCGGTGGCCGTTTGCAGCTTTGTCTGCTTGGCCGCGCGGTTGGTGAAATCGATCGCCAGACCACCCATGATCATGGCGATCACCACGAAATAGACCGACAGGATGGTCATGCTGCCGTCTTCGCGCGACAGACGCCGGATCAGGGCACGCATGATCAGAACTCCGCCAGTTGCTGGTTGGCGACCACGACATCCTTGTCGCGGAAGATCGGGATGCTGTTGATCGGCATGAGCGCGGTCGCCGGGATCGTCAGGCGGGTCGAGATGATGCCGTCGATCAGGGTGGTGGTCACCGTGGTGCTGGCGGCCAAGGATCCCAGCGCGGTCTGCACGAAGGCTTCGGCCGCGTCGGAAGAGGACAGCCGCCCGGTGGCGAAGCTGCGGTTGGCGTCCTGAACGATGCGCAGCATTTCCGACTGGCGGTTGAACACCGACGACACGTCGATGATCAGGACAATGAACATCACGAAGACCGGCAGCCAGATCACCGCCTCGATGGTCTGTGCGCCATCTTCGTCACGGCAGAAGCAGCGGGTTCGTTTGAACGGGCTTTTCATGTTTCAACTCCTGTAGGGGCGTCACGATCGGGGGAAGCATTTGTTAGACCATTGGCCGAGATCGTGGCCGCTCCGTGGCCGAACGTGGCCAGACACGGCAAAGCCACGGCGAAACCGTGGCTTTCCCTTAGGAGTTTTCACAAAGTCCTGACGACTTTGTCTCAAGCGTAATTATGCCTGTAAGGCGCGGCTCAGAGGCCCTTGGCGCGGTAGCTTGTGGCCACCTTGTTGATCGCGACCAGATAGGCTGCGGTCCGCAGATCCTCGACATCGTCGCGGCTGTGCCAGACCTCGCGCATGGACTGGTAGGCCGCGCGCATCGTGTCATCGAGGCCCGAGCGGACCAGCTCCAGCTCGCCCGCGCCGCGCAGATACTTTTCCTTGAACCCCGGGCTCAGCTGCCAGCCCAGCCCCTTGTCGGCGCTCAGCCGCTCCAGCTCGTCGACCACAAGCTGGTGGCGGGTCTCCTCTTGCCGACGCTGCATCCGGCCAAAGCGGATGTGGCTCAGGTTCTTGACCCATTCGAAATAGGATACCGTCACGCCACCCGCGTTGGCGTACATGTCGGGGATGATCACCACCCCCTTTTCGCGCAGGATATCGTCTGCCCCGGCGGTGACCGGGCCATTTGCGGCCTCGATGATCAGGTTGGCCTTGATCCGGGCGGCATTGCTCAGGTTGATCACCCCCTCGAGCGCGGCGGGGATCAGGATGTCGCATTCCTCTTCGAGCACGGAGGCACCCTCGGCCAAGTGGTTCGCGTCGGGATAGCCGGTGACGCCGCCGTGCTTGGCGATCCAGGCCTTGACCGCTTCGACGTCGATGCCGCTTTCGTTGTGAAGCGCGCCGTCGCGTTCGATGATGCCGGTGATGACGCAGCCGTCTTCCTCCTGCAGGAACTTCGCGGCGTGATAGCCCACGTTGCCAAGCCCCTGCACGATCACCCGCTTGCCATCGAGGCTGCCCGACAGCTTTGCGATCTTCACATCCTCGGGGTGGCGGAAGAATTCCTGCAACGCGTATTGCACGCCGCGGCCCGTGGCTTCGGTCCGACCCTGGATGCCCCCGGCGTTGATCGGCTTGCCGGTGACACAGGCGGCCGAGTTGATGTCGGTGGTGTTCATGCGCCGGTATTGGTCGGCGATCCAGGCCATTTCGCGTTCGCCGGTGCCCATGTCGGGGGCGGGCACGTTCTGGCTGGGGTTGATCAGGTCGCGCTTGGCTAGCTCGTAGGCAAAGCGGCGGGTGATCAGCTCAAGCTCGTGTTCGTCGTATTCGCGCGGGTCGATGCACAGACCGCCCTTGGATCCGCCGAACGGCGCCTCGACCAGCGCGCATTTGTAAGTCATCAGCGCCGCCAGCGCCTCGACCTCGTCCTGGTTCACCGCCATGGCATATCGGATGCCGCCCTTGACCGGCTCCATATGTTCGGAATGCACCGATCGGTAGCCGGTAAAGGTCTGGATCTGCCCGCGCAGGCGCACGCCGAAACGCACCGTGTAGGTGGCGTTGCAGACCCTGATCTTTTCCTCCAGCCCGGGGCTGAGGTCCATCAGCGCCACAGCTCGGTTGAACATCAGATCGACGCTTTCGCGGAAACTTGGTTCGTTGGCAGGGGTGCTGGACATGGGGGGCTCCTGTTGTTTTCTCACCGACTCGGATGATCAATATCTGTGCACTCAGCGTATGACGTGCAGGCAAAGAATGGCCACGGATTTTTTGACCTATTTGTCAGACCCCAAATCCACCGGTTCGCGGCCATTGTTGCGGGCGGTGAAACAGACCGTCGCCGAACCCGCTAATATCCTAAAATTCAAAGACAATCCTTAATTAATTTGATCTGATTTGCCCAATTTTGGCCACTTTGGCCGGTCATAAGCTGGCTATCAAACTGTGCGTTGGGGGACGCATTCCTGAAACGTTCAGGAGGAAGGTAACGGGATGTCAAATATCAAACCTGCGCTGAATGTCAGGCCGGATCCCAGGGGTTGCGTGTGTGAAACGCTGCCCAGGAAACGGCTTGCGCGCTTTCTAAAGAGTGAATCCGGTGCCATGTCCGAAATGGGCATCGTGTGCTCATTGCTGCTCATGGCCTTTGCAGGCATCGGTGTCGATCTCATCGGCAACGAGCTCAAACGCACCAAGCTGCAAAACACGCTCGACCGGGCCGTTCTGGCCGCGGCTGACCTGGAACAGATACTCGATCCGACCCTGGTCGTGAACGACTACATGGACAAGATGGACCTGGGCGATGCGCTTGCATCGGTGTCGGTGCAGACGGGCTTGAATTACAAGACCGTTTCCGGCGACGCGCACGTCGTGTCGTCGGCGAACTTCATGAAGGCGCTCGGGGTCGAAAACCTTCAGGCCAACGCCACCGCCGCGGCCGAGGAAAAGATCGCCAAGGTCGAGATTTCCATGGTCCTCGATATTTCGGGTTCCATGGCCGACAACAACAAGCTCAGGAATATGCGCAACGCCTCCAACACCTTCATCGACACGGTGCTGGGCGAGAAAACGCAGGATCTGATCTCGATCTCGCTGGTGCCCTATTCCGAGCACGTGAACGCGGGGCCGCTGATCACCAACGAAATGCGGGTGAACTGGCGCCATGGCTATTCGCACTGTCTGGAGTTCCCGAACTCCGAGTTCAGCTCGACCGCGCTGGATCTGGACATGACCTATGAACAGATGCAGCACTTCCAGTGGAACTATTTCGGCAACAACGACCGCGACGACACCGTCTGCCCGCGTTTTGCATACGAGCGGATCACCCCGTTCAGCCAGGATGCAAGCGCGCTCAAGGCTCAGGTTGCCCAGCTTCAGCCGCGCGCCGGGACCTCGATCTTTCTGGGGATGAAGTGGGGCACCGCCCTGCTGGATCCGTCGACCCGCGGCATCGCGACCGCGCTGCAGGGGTCGGGCAACATGGACGGCGCCTTTGCCGGACGGCCCGCGGAATTCGACGATGTCGAAACGCTCAAGACCGTGGTCCTGATGACCGACGGCCAGCACGACAGGTCGTTCCGCATCCAGGACTGGGCCTACAATTCGGCCAGCGAGGTGTCGCACTGGGACCGCTACAACCTTTGGTACTACCTCGTGCGGGAAGTGTCCTCGCGGAACCGGGGCTATTTCTACCAGCAGAAGTACAACGCCCAGACCGGTGACGCGCTGCTTGACGATATCTGCGATGCCGCCAAGGCAAATGGCATCGTGATCTGGTCCATCGGCTTCGAGGTCACCGACCACGGCGCGAGCGTGATGGCCAACTGTGCCTCGTCGCCCTCGCACTTCTTCCGGGTGCAGGGGTCCGAGATCCAGGATGCCTTCTACTCCATCGCCCGTGCCATCAACCAGTTGAGGCTGACCCAATGACCTATCGTTTGCTAAAAGAAATCCGTCGCTTCCGCGATGAAGAAGATGGCGCCTTCATGCTCGTCCCCTTCGCTCTGTGGGTGACACTGTTCCTCGGGCTTGTCATCTCGGGCATGGAAATGGGCACGGTGACGCTGCGGGCGACGGTTCTGGAACGCGCCCTTGACCAGACCGTCCGGGAAATCCGGCTGGGCACCGGCACCATCTACGATCACGGGTCGATCAAGACCAAGATCTGCGACAACGCCGGCATCCTGCCCAACTGTTCGGAGAACCTGCGCCTCGAGATGGTCAAGCTTGACCTGCGCAACTGGCAGGAGCCGCCGGATGCCGTGGACTGCGTCGACCACTCCGAACCGGTCGCCCCGGTTGTGACCTTCGAATACGGCCGCGACAACGAACTGATGTTCCTGCGCGCCTGCTTCAAGTTCAAGCCGTTCTCGCCGACGACCGGTTTGGGCCAAGCCCTGACCACGGACAGCGAAGGCTACACTGCCATCACCTCAACCTCTGCATTCGTGCAGGAACCGAGCTAAGGAGAGGGACATGTTGACACAACTCAAATCCCGCCTGCGTCGCTTTGGCAAAGACACCGACGGTTATGTGACGATCGAAGCGATGATCATCCTGCCCGGGCTGATCTGGCTCTTTGCGGCATCCTGGGTCTACTTCGATGTGTTTCGCGAACAGTCGATCAACCAGAAGGCCAACTACACGATCGGCGACATGCTGAGCCGTGAGACCGATCCAATCACCGACGAATACATCGACAACGCCTACAAATTGTTGCTGAACCTCAACAAGTCTGAGGCCGCGAAGACCGATTTGCGGATCACCGTGGTGCGCTACAACGCCAAGAACCGCAAGTACCAGGTCGTCTGGTCAGCCGCTCGCGGGGTCCCCGAGCCGCTTGCCAACAACTCGATGCGCCACTACGAGGACCGTCTGCCGATCATGGCGAACAACGATCAGGTGATCGTGGTGGAAACCTGGGATGACTATCTGCCCGACTTCCGCGGCGTGGGTCTGGATGCCTTTGACATCACGACCTATTCCTTCACCCGTCCGCGCTTTGCCCCGCAGATCTTGTATTCGAGCGTCAAAGACGAAAACAACGGCTGGGGAAATGGCGATCAGACCGCACCTGGCGGATCGCTCTGCAACAACGAAGCCGAGAATGCCACCGACTGCGAAAACGCCGACGGCGAAGAGAACGTGGAACCCAGCCAGGACAAGGGTGCCTGATCGTCAGTCCGCCTGACGCTCGGCCACCATCGCGGCGATCATATCCGCCACAGGTTTGGTCGCCGCCCCGGATGTGACGCCGCCGATGGCCACCATCCGCCCGGTACGCCACCAAAGACCCGGCCGCCAGCATCGCGCTTGCGGCCGGTTCGTTTTCAGGGTGAACCCGTTCGACGGCTTCATCGCAAAGGCCCCGCGGCTGACGCTTTCGACATCGGCGATCCGGGCCAGGACCATGCCGCTGGTATCGCGCAGTTCGGTTTCCGTCAGCTCAAGCGACGCCGCCGTCGCCTGCCACATGAAGCTGGCCAACCACAGCGCCCCCGCCCCCATCGCGATCAGAAAGAGTTGCCAGATCAGCGCGGGCGGCGCGGCAAAGGCCATGTAGATCAGCAGCGCCCCCAGAAAGGTCAGCGCGCTGACCCCGATCACCCGCCGCGGCGCCGAGGCCGTGATGGTTGCAATAACCTGGTCGTCTGTCATGTCGCGCCCTTTTCCGATATCTGCGGCCTCGTGCATAGCCGCAGCGCAGCGGATCGGAAACCGCCTTTCGTCGCGCCCCCGCGATCAGCCGCGGGTCGGATGCACCTCGTATCCCCGTTCTTCGGGTTCGTCGTCCACCAGTTCGGCCGGAAAGCCGTCGGCGCGCACCGACAGGCCGGTCGCCTCTTCCAGCCGTTCGATGATGCGGTCGGACTGCGCGCGGGTGCCATAGCGGCGCTGGCCGTCGCGCATGATCTCGATCACCAGGGGCGACAGTTCGAGCGGCACCCCCGCCGCGTCGGCAAGTCCCTGAAAAAGCCCGATGTCCTTGAGGATCAGGTCCATGGTGAAATCGACATCGCGCGACCCCGACAGGATCAGCTGGCTTTCGGTTTCATGCACGAAGGACGTGCCCGAGGATATCTTGATCGCCTCGTAGGTTGTGGCCATGTCCAGCCCCTGCGCCTGCATCGTGACCAGCGCCTCGCACAGGGTCAGCAGATTCGCGGTGGCCAGATAGTTTGTCATCACCTTGAGCTTTGAGGCCGTACCGACCGCGCCGGTGTGCAGCACCCGCCGCCCCAGCAGCGTGAGCAGCGGCAGCACCCGGTCAAAGGCGGCGCGGTCGCAGCCCGCGAAGATCGAAATGTTGCCGGTCGCCGCGCGGTGACACCCGCCCGAGACCGGGCATTCGATCGCCAGCGCGCCGGTTGCGGCGACCCGCGCCGCCTGTTCGACGATCTGGTCGGGGTCGGTCGTCGACATCTCCATCCAGATCTTCCCTGGACCCATCTGCGGCAAAAGCTCTGTCAGCACTGCCTCGGACGCCGCGGGGCTGGGTAGGCTGGTGATCACCACGTCGCAGGTCTGCATCATCGCCGCGGGGCTTTCCGCCGCCTGCGCCCCGCGCGCGACGAAATCCGCCACCGGCGCAGGATCGAGGTCGAAGACATGCAAGGCGATGCCGTTGCGCAGCAGACTGCCTGCCAGCTTGGCGCCGACCGCACCCAATCCGATGAATCCAACCTGCATGTTCGCCGCCCCTTTTCATACGAATGCCCGCAGGCTGGCGCGCGGGCGGCACCGGTGTCCGTTCCGAAAACGACGCTTTGCGCAAAAAGGCGGGCGCACGGCATGTCC
Source organism: Thalassococcus sp. BH17M4-6 (assembly GCF_049323015.1). Classification (NCBI taxonomy): domain Bacteria; kingdom Pseudomonadati; phylum Pseudomonadota; class Alphaproteobacteria; order Rhodobacterales; family Roseobacteraceae; genus Thalassococcus; species Thalassococcus sp. BH17M4-6. The sequence continues at coordinate 367,522 of NZ_JBMPGU010000002.1, read as the reverse complement.
GCGCGCCCGCAGTCAGGGACCAGGGTCGTCCCTACTGGGCGTAAAAGCCCAGAAAGCTGAAATCGGTCTTGTTGCCCGCTGTGTCGGTGCCGATGTCATGGCAGATGATGCAGGACCCCGACGCGTTCTTGTTGGGCGCGCCGGTAGACGGGTCGATCACCGGGTCGTTCTGCAGGTAGGTTTCCAGGGTGGAGTTCACCAGGTAGATCGGCGCCGGGAAGGGCTTGAGCGGATCGGGATATTCCACCACCTGCGCCTGCGCCCATTGCGCGCCGATCAACTGGTAGTTCGCCCACGGGCTACCCTCCAGCGCGGTCTGAAACACGTCATCGACGTTGCGCGCGCTTTCGTACACGTCCCAGCAGCGGGTCACCTGCGTGCCATACTGGCCGTCGCTCAGCGCCGACTTGGCATAGGGCGGCTTGGACTGCCAGATCACCTCGCCCACGATGGCGGGTTCCTGGTTGGGCGCGCAAGCGTTGCCGCCGCTGGTGCAATCGGGGTTGAAAAACGCCCAGTCGGACCCGGCATTGTCAGGCACCGGGCAGGACGCCACGGGATCGTTGCCCGACACGGTGGAATTCCGGTTGCTCTGGCTCACCGGCGCATCGGCCGCGTTGGGTGCGTTCTTCACGTGTTCGAAGGTGCCCCAGACCCAGAAGTTGGAGAAGTCCTCGGGCGTTGTGATCTTTTGCATGATGTGCATGCCGACAAGGCCGAATGTCACGTCAAGGCACAGCGGATCGCCGGTGGCGCTGTTCTTGCCCTCCACATGCACGACGCCCGGCACGGTGTAATACCCCATCGGGTTGCTGGGGTCGGTGACGATCCGCCAAGAGGTCTTGATCTCCATCGCGCCGGGGATCGGCGTACCGTCCTGGACCACGCCGCGCGGCAGGTCCCAGCCGTCGGGATGTGAGGCCTTGAACGCCTCTTGTCCGGACTTGGTGGTCAGGCCGTTGTCGGTCAGGTATTTCGCCTCGGTCTCGTTCAGACGGATATCATAAAGAACATAGTTGCCATCCACGTCGATCAGCGGCGAACTGGTGAAAGGTTCGGTAAAGCTTGAGCTTTCGATCCCCGAATCCGTCATTTTCGAGGTTTCGCCCAGCGCCAGCCGTCCGCCGTTGCAACCGCCCGGCACTTGCGGGCCCGCGCCAAAGACGTCGGCGATGCCGGGGTAGGATTCCCAGACGCGCGGCGCGTCAAGGGTGAGTTCGTCGGTGATCGAGCCGCTGGGGTTGCCCGACCCGTCCGACGGCCAGTTGAGCGCCACGAACATCTGCCAGGCGAAATAGTCGAAGTTCTGCTGCTGCACCGTGGTTGTGTCCGGCGATTCGACGTCGGTGTTGGGGGAATAGCCGTTCACGACCGTCAGCCCGGTCAGATCGACCGGCAGATCCGGGCAAAGTTCGCCGCTTTGGGTGTAGCACAGCCCGTCCTGCGGATAGCCCTGCGCGTCCTGCGCCTCAAGACAGGCGGTACTTGCCAGAGTTGCGGCGGCAGCGCCGAACAAAATCATGCGGGTCATGGAAAACTCCTGCTGGAAATCAGATGCGGAAATGCACCTATAAGTAGAGCCATGTCCGCGGATATCGCAACAGAAAACTGCCCCGTCCGACGGTCGTCATGCGTTTTGTCCCGCAGCGTGAACAGCGCGCGCGACGCCGCTGCCGGGCCCGCCCTATTCGGACAGCATCGCCTTTTGCGCCTCGCGCATCTCAAAGATATCAAGGTCTTCCGTGACTTCGACATCCGCCAGCGTCACCACCTGATCCCGTTTCACCGAAGTCTTCAGCCGGATGTGATGCGCCAGCCCGATGGGCAGCGCGTCCATCGCCGCCGCATCCGCTGCCGGGATCGCCTTGGCCCAGACCTTAAAGCCGCCTTCGCCATCCAGCATGTCACCGGCGGCGAAATCGCCCTTGGCGGTGGCCACCGCATCGGCGCGGTAACGGGTCGAGGCGCCTGTCGCCTCCCCCCGCAGCACGGCGGACAGGACCGACACGCTGGTTTCCAGCCCGATCAGGTGAAACGGCCGCCACATCGACCCATACCAGCCCGACGGATCGGTCAGCAGGCCGTATTGCTGGAAACAGTCGCGGGTATAGGCGTTGGGGGCGCGAAAGGTCACGAACATCCCGTACTGGATGTTGTTGAGCACCACCCGCCCGTCGGGTTCGCGGCTGGCGGCGATGTCGACAAGACCCGTCCGTTCAAGCTGGCCGCCTTCGTCGCGGGGGCGGAACACGGTTGCCAGATCCTGCAGGCCCGCGGGATGAAAGGCCAGACCGTCGCCGGGACAGTCGAGCCCGGTGGCATTGGCCACCGCCGCCATTTCGATCGCGGCCTTGGTGCCGTCGGTGAAGGAGTTGTACATTTTCGGATTGAAGTCGCCCGAAGCCACCTGTTCGGGCGTGAAATCGAAATAATCCCAGACCGTATCGGGGGTGGAGTAGCGGTAGCCCGGGCAGAAGTTCATGCCCTTGCCCGCCGCCACCAGCTCGAACCCGCAGCTGTTGACCCAGTCCACCAGTTCGCACATCGCCGCCGGCTGATCGCCGTAAGCCATGGAATAGACCACGCCCTGCTTTTGCGCCCGCGCCGCCAGCAGCGGCCCACACAGCACATCCGCCTCGACATTGACCATGATCACGTGCTTGCCCGCATCGATGGCCGCCGACGCGTGGCGCAGCCCAGCCAGCGGATGGCCCGTCGCCTCGATGATGCATTCGATGCCGTCATGAGCGAAGAGCGCCGCGGCATCGTCAGTCACGAAAGTCGTTCCGTCGTCAAAGGCGGTTTGCAGCGACGTCGCGGCATGGCGTTCCTCTGCCCAGCCCACGCGGTTCAGCGCCGCGCGCGCCTTTGCGGGGTCCAGATCGGCGATGCCCACCACGTGATAGCCCGCGATATGCTGCGCCTGCGCCAGGATCATCGACCCGAACTTGCCCGCCCCGATCAGGCCGATCCGGACAGGTCTGCCCGCGTCGGCGCGGGCGGCAAGCAAGGCTGCAAGGTTCATGGCGGTCACTCCGGCTGCAATGGGTCGCGACCAACCTAGGGGACGCCGGGCTTTGGCACCAATCGCTTTCGCGCCTTGAAGATTAAGCAAATCTAACAACGACTTTAAGTTTTCGTCATTGTCATGCTCGGTTGCCCGTGCTGATTTTGGCCTTTCACGACACATGCGGAGGGATGCGCGTGCCAACGGGATCAGAGGGATCGCTGTCCAATGTCAGCCTTGCGCGCCGGGCCTGGCAGATCAGGCGCCACGCGCTGCGCATGGGCGAGGTACAGGGCCAGGGTTACATCGGTCAGGCGCTTGGCGTCGCAGACGTGCTGGCGGTGTCCTATTTTCACGCGCTCAACCACCGCCCCGACCAGCCCGACTGGGACGGGCGCGACCGGTTCTATCTTTCCATCGGACACTACGCCATCGCCCTATACGCCGCCCTGATCGAGGCCGGCATCCTGCCCGAGGACGAGATCGAGACCTACGGGATGGACGACAGCCGCATGCCGATGTCGGGCATGGCCGCCTATACCCCGGGGATGGAAATCACCGGCGGATCGCTTGGCCATGGCCTTGGTATCGCGGTCGGGGCGGCGCTGGGGCTCAAGCGCAAGGGCAACCCCGCCTTCGTCTACAACATGCTGTCCGATGGTGAACTGGGCGAAGGCTCAACCTGGGAGGCGGTGATGTCCGCCGTGCAATGGAAGCTCGACAACCTCATCGCCATCGTGGATTTCAACAACCAGCAGGCCGATGGTCCGACCCGGGCGGCGCTGGCGCAGGTGCCCGAGGCCGCCAAGTGGCAGGCCTTCGGCTGGTATGCGCAAGAGGTTGACGGCAATGACCTCGACGCCGTGGTCGCCGCCTTTGACGCGGCCCGCGCACTTACCGATTCAAGGCCCCGGGTGATCATCTGCAACACCAAGATGTGCAAGGGCATCCCGTTTCTGGAAGAGCGCGAGATCACGCACTTCATCCGGGTGGAGCCGGATGAGTGGCAAAAGGCGCTGGCGATACTGGACGAGGAGATGCCGCAATGACCCAGACGCCCGAGGCCCCGGTCGGTGCGCAGTCGCGCCGAAAATCGAAATTCACCCCGCGCGCCCGGCCCGGCGGTGACCGTGTCGCCACCTCAGCGATGATCGCGTCGCTCGATGCCGAAGGCCGCGCGACGGTGGACGCGCCCTTTGGCCATGCGCTTTGCGATCTGGCAAAAAACCGCGAGGATATCGTCGGGCTGACCGCGGACCTGTCGAAATACACCGACCTGCATGTCTTTGCCAAGGCGTACCCTGACCGCTTCTACCAGATGGGCATGGCCGAACAGGTGATGCTGTCCGCCGCCGCCGGGATGGCGCGCGAAGGGTTCACGCCCTTCGCAACGACCTATGCGGTCTTCGCCTCGCGCCGCGCCTATGATTTCATCTGCATGGCGATTGCCGAGGAACATCTTCCTGTCAAGATCGTCTGCGCCCTGCCCGGCCTGACCACGGGATACGGCCCCAGCCATCAGGCGACCGAGGATCTGGCGATCTTTCGCGGACTGCCGAACCTGACTATCGTCGATCCCTGCGATGCCACCGACATCACCCAGGCCACCGCCGCCATCGCCGATCATCCCGGCCCGGTCTACATGCGGCTTTTGCGTGGCAAGGTGGCGAATGTGCTGGGCGAATATGACTACCGTTTCGAACTGGGCAAGGCCAAGTTGCTGCACGACGGATCGGACGTGCTTTTCATCTCGACCGGGTTGATGACCATGCGGGCGCTCGACGCCGCCAAGCGGCTGCGCGCCGATGGCGTGGAGTGCGCCGTGCTGCACTGCCCGACGATCAAGCCGCTGGATCTGGACACCATCCGGGCCGAAGCGGCGCGCAAGGGTCGGCTGGTCGTGACGGCGGAAAATCACAGCGTCGTCGGCGGGCTGGGCGAGGCTGTCGCGGCGGGCCTGATGCGTGCGGGTGTGCACGTGCCGTTCCGACAGATCGGCCTGCCGGACGAATTCCTGGACGCGGGCGCCCTGCCCACCCTGCACGATCAATACGGCCTGTCGGTCGATGCCGTCACCGCGCAGGTCAAGACCTGGCTGGATGGCTGAACAAGGGACACAACGACGATGAAACTTCTCGACGGCAAGACCGCGATGATCACAGGTGCCGCCAGCCCGCGCGGGCTGGGCAAGGCCACGGCACAGCTTTTCGCGCAGCACGGCGCGCGGGTGGCGATCCTGGACCTGCAGGCGCATGACGCGATCGACGCGGCGAAAGACCTGCCCGGCGACGGGCACATGGGGCTGGCCTGCGACGTCACCGACCTGCAGCAATGCCGCGATGCCGTGCAGGTAATAGAGGAACTCTTTGGACGCATCGACGTGCTGGTGAACAACGCGGGCATCACCCAGCCGCTCAAATTGATGGACATCGCGCCGGACAACTACGACGCCGTGCTCGACGTGAACCTGCGCGGCACGCTTTACATGAGCCAGGCGGTGATTCCGCTGATGCGCGCCGCAAAGGCCGGGGCCATCGTCAACATGTCCTCGGTGTCGGCCCAGCGCGGCGGCGGCATCTTCGGCGGGCCGCATTATTCGGCGGCCAAGGCGGGTATTCTGGGCCTGACCAAGGCGATGGCCCGCGAACTGGCCCCCGACGGGGTGCGCGCCAATGCGATCTGCCCGGGCTTTATCGCCACGGACATCACCGCGGGCAAGCTGACCGACGAAATGCGCGCGCAGGTCCTCGCGGGCATTCCCATGGGCCGCGCCGGTGAGGCGTCGGATGTGGCGGGTTGCGCGCTGTTCCTGGCGTCGGAGCTTTCCGCCTATGTCACCGGGTCCGAGGTCGATGTGAACGGCGGGTCGCTCATTCACTGATCGGCAGGCGTGGGCCCTTTGGTTCCGCCCCGAACTGCGCTAGGTCCCGGAGGCGATAGCTTGATCCGGAGAGTGTCATGCCCCTGTCCCCCGCCGACGACGCCTTTGCCCAAGGTCTCGCCGCCGCCCTGCCCGACGGCACCCTGCGCCGGGCCGAACCACGATACCTGGAAGAACCGCGCGGGCGTTGGCAGGGGGCCCAAGGCTGGGTCGCCGCGCCGCGCAGCACGCAGGAGGTGGCGCAGATCGTCAAAGCCTGCGCCGCCGCCTGCGTCGGGATCGTGCCTTATGGCGGCGGCACCGGCCTGGTGGGCGGGCAGATCGCGCCACAGGGGGACGGTCAGCCGCTGATCCTGTCGCTGGAACGGATGACCGCGATTCGCGCGGTTTATCCGGACGAAAATGTGCTCATCGCCGAAGCGGGCGCGGTGCTGGCCGATGTGCAGGTGGCAGCGGCCGAGGCGGACCGGCTGTTCCCGCTGTCGCTGGCGAGCGAGGGGTCGGCGCGGATCGGCGGATTGCTCGCGACCAATGCCGGGGGCGTCAACGTGCTGCGCTACGGCAATGCGCGCGACCTGTGTCTGGGATTGGAGGCTGTGTTGCCCGACGGGCAGATCTGGCACGGCACCAAGCGGCTGCGCAAGGACAACACCGGCTATGACCTGCGCCACCTGCTGATCGGCGCCGAAGGCACGCTGGGGCTGATCACCGCCGCCAGCCTGCGCCTGTCGCCCATTCCCGCAGGCAGCGGCACGGCGCTGATGGTGGTCGAGAGCCCCGCCGCGGCGCTGAAACTGCTGTCCGTGGCGCGGGGCCAGCTTGGCGAAGGCGTGTCGGCGTTCGAGCTTATCCATCGCCAGGGCCTGGACTTTCTGGCCGAGATGCTGCCCGAGGTCCGCCAGCCCTTCGACGCCCCGCCCGAATGGATGGTGCTGGTCGAGGTCGGGCTGGCGCAGGGGCTCGACCCCGCCGGGGCGCTGGAGCGGCTGTTCGAGGCGGGGCTGGAGGCGGGATTGGTGCAGGACGGGCTGATCGCGCAGAGCGCGGCGCAGCGCGATGACTTCTGGGCGGTGCGCGAACAGATCCCGGAAGCGAACCGGAGGATCGGAGCGGTGTCGAGCCAGGACATCTCGCTCCCCCTCGGGGCGGTGCCGGAGTTCATCGCACGCGGGGATGCCGTGATTGCCGAGATCGGCCAATTCCGGATCAACTGCTTCGGCCATCTGGGCGACGGCAACCTGCATTACAACATCTTTCCCGAACCGGGCCGGTCGCGTGCGGATCACGAAAACCAGCGCGAGGCGGTCAAGCGCGCGCTGCATGACCTGGTGCACGAGATGGGCGGTTCGGTGAGCGCCGAACACGGGATCGGGCGGCTCAAGGTCGGGGATCTGGGGCGCTATGGCGATCCCGCGAAGCTGAGCGCGATGCGCGCGATCAAGGCGGCGCTGGACCCTTTGGGCATCATGAACCCTGGTGCGGTCGTGCCACCGGCCACGGAGCAATCGCCCTGACGGGCGATGCGAGAGACGCTGTCTCTCGCGCTCTCTGGAGTTTCGGCCAAGAAGAAGGGGCGGGTCAGCGTTTCGAGACGCGGAAGACGCAGCCGTCCGAGATCAGTTGCGGCGGGGTCAGACAAAGGCCTTTTGCAGTGTCGAAGGCCGCGAGCACCTTGGGCACGTAGTCGCGGGTTTCGGCGTAATCCGGCACGCCGCCCGCGGGAGCGATGGCGTTTTCGCCCGCATTGTACCCGGCCAGCACGAGGATCGGGTCGCCGTCGAACTTCTCCATCAGGAAATCCAGGAAGGCGACGCCGCCCTTGATGTTCTGCGCGGGGTTGAGGCTGTCGGTGACGCCGAAACGTTCCGCCGTGGCGGGCATCAGCTGCATCAGGCCCTGCGCGCCAGCTTTGCTGACCGCGTCGACGCGGCCACCGGATTCCACCGCCATGACCGACAGCACGAAGGCCGGGGAGACGCGCGTGCCGATGGTGGCCTTGAGAATCTCGATCCCTTGCGCGGCGGCGATGTCCTGCAGGTGCTGGAGGCGCGGGGCCGCGACGGTCTTGCCCTGCGGCGGGTTCTTCAGGCTGACCAGCGCCGGTTCCAGACGGCCCGGCCCGGTCGCGTCGAGCCGGGGCGACACCGCCTGCCAGAACCAGTCATAGCTGCCCGCCCCCCTGGCCCGGCCCGGCGTGGCCTTGGCCGTATCGGTGCCCCCCGGCGTGGCGGGGCGTTTTGCGGGCGTGTCGGGCAAGGGCGGCACGGCCGGGTTGGCGCGCGGCGCGATCTGCACGGTGATGCGTTTCTTGGTGCCTGGTTGGGGCACCTTGATGCGCTTGGCCGAGATTTCGGCCAGCACCAACGGCGCATCGGCCTTTGCGCCCTGACAGGCGAGCGCGGCCAGAAGGGCCGCCAAAAGCGGTAGATGGTGCATCGGGGACCTGCTGCCTCATTCTTGTTTTGACGCAGTCTGGCACAAAGAAGGCATTTGACCAAGATCGTGGCGGCGATCGAAACGCAAACTGTGCCAAATCGGGCGCGCAGATCCCAAACGGCGGGAAAAGCCGTTGGTGTACTGTTTTTATTTCCCTAAAATTCAACACCTTAATCAAAAACTTTGGAATTCACACTTAAATCTCAGAATCCGAACAATGCAGCCAAAATGCTGCCCCAATCCGAGGGCTATATCGCTGCATGCCGAGCGGGACAGGGTGTGTGAGAGACATCCTGAGCACACCCGGACGGTACGATCAGAGCAAACATACCTACGGAGAGAACCCATGCTTAACTTCATCAAGAACTTCCGCCGCGACGAAGACGGTGCCGTGACTGTCGACTGGGTCGTGCTGACCGCTGCCGTCGTTGGTCTGGCCATCGCGGCCTATTCGACCATCGAAACCAACGCGACCACCCTGATCACCGCCGCCGGTGGTGCCGTGGCTGCCGAGAACGACTTCTAAGACCACTTTCGCGGGCAACCGCATTTCAGGGGACCGGCCCTGGCCCGAAAGGTCTGACGGGTCGGTCCTCTTCTTCAACAGCAACAGCCCGTCCCGGGCAACATCGGAGAGACCCCATGCTTAACTTCATCAAGAACTTCCGCCGCGACGAAGACGGTGCCGTGACTGTCGACTGGGTCGTGCTGACCGCTGCCGTCGTTGGTCTGGCCATCGCGGCCTATTCGACCATCGAAACCAACGCGACCACGCTGATCACCGCTGCCGGTGGTGCCGTGGCTGCCGAGAACGACTTCTAAGAAGGCGCTCTCTGAGACCGAGTAATCGACCCCGCCGCGGCCCGTCACTTGTGATCGGGCGCGGTTTACCCGGCGACCTGAAACGCCCTTGACGGGGCAAACTGGAGAATTCCAATGCTGAACTTCATCAAGACCTTCCGCAAGGACGAAGACGGCGCCGTGACTGTTGACTGGGTCGTTCTGACCGCTGCTGTCGTGGGTCTGGCCATCGCGGCCTATTCGGTCATCGAAACCAACGCGACCACCCTGATCACCGCCGCTGGTGGTGCCGTGGCCGCTGAAAACGACTTCTGATCCGAACCAGGATCACAGATCACTCCGGGTGGCGTCACGGCGCCGCCCGGGTTCAGGCTCCCCTCCAATCCTGCTGAAGGATCCCTCAGATGCTGAAATTCTTCGATACGTTCCGCAAAGACGAAGACGGTGCCGTTTCGGTCGACTGGATCGTGATCACCGCCGCCGTCGTCGGTATGTCTGCAGTTGCCTTTTTCACCGTGGAAGATGCCTCTTTCGCATTGATGGACGCCGCTGGTGGCGCTGTCGCGGCTGAAAACGACTTCTGATCGCTCGCACATCTCTGTCAAAGGCCGCGCCCAGAACGGGCCCGGCCCTTTTTTCGTTTTAGGGCCGCACAGTTCTGGCCGCCGTAGCCTGGCCACCGTCCACCCTGCCCAAGAAGCACCCCGCCCATGGCCCGCTTTTGACACATTCGGGTGCGATACCCCGGTGTGATCGCGCAAAGACCCGCCGCAGCCGGGTCACGCGCACAGAGGCATCTACGCGAGAGGATACATCATGCGACTGGTATTTGGACTTGTGCTTGTGGCCGGTCTGGGATTGGCCGGTTTCGCCGTCTATATGGCACAGAACTATATCGGCGCCTATCAAAGCGCGCTGGAACAGGAACGCGCCAAGTCGGTGCAGTCGGTTCCGACCGTGCAGATTTACGTCGCAGAACGCGCAATCGGCTATGGCGAGCCGATCACGGAAGAGGACGTGCGGCTGGCGCACTGGACCAAATCCACCCTGCCCGAAGTCTACTTCGACGAGGAAAACCCGTTGCTGGTGCCGGGCGACGCCCCGCGCATCGCGGTGCGCGCCATCGACAAGAACGAAGCCATCGCCGGCACCAAGGTCAGCGAACCGGGCGGCGACGCGGGCCTGACCTCGCGGCTGGATCGTGGCCAGCGGGCGTTCGCGATCAAGGTCGACGTGGCCTCGGGCGTGTCGGGCTTCCTGCGCCCCGGTGACCGTGTGGATATCTACTGGACCGGGCGCATCCCCGGCAACGATCCGAACCTGCCGCAGGGCGACGTGACCAAACTGATCCAGACCGGTGTGCAGCTGATCGCCATCGACCAGGAGGCGAATGCCGACGGGTCGGATGTGAACATCGCGCAGACCGTGACCGTGGCGGCCAGCCCGCAGGTGGTGGCGTCCCTGGCGCAGGCGCAATCGACGGGCCGTCTGTCGCTGTCGCTGATGGCCGCGAACGACGACACCGTCGCTGAAGCCATCGAGGTCGACCAGCGGTCGCTGCTGGGGATCACCAAGAAGGAACAGAAGGCCGAAGCCAAGGCGCTCGAGGTGTGCACCATCCGCACCCGCCGTGGCGCCGAGGTCCTGGAAATCCCGATCCCCTGCACAAACTGACGCAAAATCAATCGCTTGATATCAAGGGGCGCCCGGTCGGCGCCCCTTGTGATTCTCGCAACCTGGCCCCCTGTTGCCACTTATCCACATAAGTTTCCGTAGCGAAGTCATTGATTCTTGCAAAAAAACCGAAACTGACGCAGTCTCTTTCGAAATGCAGGCACCAAGACCTGCGACAGAGGCGTGATCGAAAGGGCAGGTCACATGAAATATGATCGTTTTCTGAAGGCAGCCCTGCTGGGGCTGACCCTGAGCGTTGCACCGCTGGCCATGACGGCCCAGGCGGAGACGCTGCGGGTGGTGCGCGGCGCGACGGATGCCGCGCTCAGCGTGCCGATGAACCGGGCGGTTGTGGTTGAAAGCGACATCCCCTTTGCCGAGCTCAGCATCGCCAACCCCGCCATCGCCGACATCTCTTCGCTGTCGGATCGCACAATCTATGTGCTGGGCAAGGCGCCGGGCACCACGACGCTGACGATCCTCGACGCCAACGGCCAGCTGATCACCAATGTCGATGTGCGCGTCGCGGCGGATGTCACCGAATTCAAGGAACGCCTGCGGCAGATCCTGCCCGGCGAAAAGATCGAAGTGCGCACCGCCAACGACGGCATCGTGCTGTCGGGCCAGGTATCGGGCATCCAGAAGATGCAGCGCGCGCTTGATCTGGCCGAACGCTATGCTCCGGAACGGGTGTCGAACCTGATGACCGTGGGCGGTGTCCAGCAGGTCATGCTGAAAGTCCGGTTCGCGGAAATGCAGCGCTCTGTCGCGAAATCCCTGCGCGCCTCGCTCGCCACCGGCGGGTCGGTGCTCAACGGCGATCTGGGGCTCGAGGTCGGGACCGGCAACGCCTCGTCGCGGGCGGCGGTGGACACGGTCGCCGACAAGCTTTTCCCGCAATCCGGCTCCAACGCTTCGGAAGGGGCGGTGCTGTTCGGGTTCAACGCGGGCGGGCTCGAGGTCGGCATCCTGCTTGAAGCGCTCGAGGCCAAGGGCATGGTGCGGTCGCTGGCCGAACCCAACCTGATCGCGCTGTCGGGGCAAGAGGCCAAGTTCCTCGCCGGTGGTGAATATCCGGTGCCGGTGGCCCAGGATGGCGGCACGATCTCGATCGAATTCAAACCCTTCGGCGTCGAGCTCAACTTTATCCCGCGGGTCATCGACGGCGATCTGATCAACCTCGAGATGGAAACCGCGGTGTCGTCGATCGACCCAGACAACGGCTTCAACCTCGAAACCATCCGCATCGACGCCTTCCGCCGCCGCGAAGCCTCCACAACCGTGGAGCTGCGGGATGGCGAAAGCTTTGCCATCGCGGGGCTTCTGCAGGACGATTTCCGCGATCTCAACGGCCAGGTGCCGTGGCTCGGCGACATTCCGATCCTGGGCGCGCTGTTCCGGTCGGCCGAATACAGCCGCGAACAGTCCGAGCTGGTGATCATCGTGACGCCGCACCTTGTGACCCCCACCCGGGGCGAGGCGCTGGCCCTGCCGACGGACCGGGTCCGGATTCCCACCGAAAAAGACCTTTTCCTGAATGGTCGCGTGGTCGGCGGCAACCGCCCCACCCAGGGCGCCGCCGGCGAAGTTGCCAAGCAGGACTTCAACGGCTCTTATGGGTATGTAATGGATTAAGACGATGCGGGGTCCCATGATCACACGAATCTCACTGACCTTCGGATGTCTGGCCATGATGGCCGGGTGTGCCCCCAGGGGTGACCATGTTGATGGGCATTTCTACCGCGAAGCGGGATCCCTCGTGGATACCGGCGATTTCGGCAACGCCACCATGAACAACACGATGATCATGAACGGCGACAAGCAATACACCTACGATCTGTCGCAGCGCTTCGCCTCCGAAGTGATGACGACGGTGAATTTCGCTTTCAATTCGGCGGTTCTGGATGCCGGGGCGCGCGATACGCTGCGCGAACAGGCCACCTGGATCCGACAGTTCCCCGAGGTCCGGTTCCGGGTCTACGGCCACACCGACAAGGTCGGCGGCAACAGCTACAACAAGGCGCTTGGACTGAAGCGGGCACAGGCGGTCGTGCACTTCCTGTCGACCCAGGGCATCAGCACCTCGCGGCTCGAAGCGGTGGTATCCTTCGGCGAAACCCAGCCGCTGATCGTGACCGAAGGCAAGGAACGCCGCAACCGCCGCACCGTGACCGAGGTGTCGGGCTTTGTGTCCGGCCATCCCAACGTGCTTGATGGCCGCTATGCCGAGATCATCTATCGCGACTACGTCCGCAGCGCCGAGGCGCCGACCGGCCTGACCGGGATCGAAGGGTCGGAATTCATCACCACCGAATAGGGCCCCCTGCCCCGTTTTCACGACAGCGCACGCGGACCCGCACCATCGGGTCCGCGTTCCGCATTCGGGTGCCTCGCCCGTTTGGGCTGCTGAGGAACCCGCGGCCCTACCATCCTGAAAAACCGTACAATTACGATTTTTTGGCCCCAATGTTGCCCCCTTTACCTGTGATCTTGGCGCCATGGGATTGGCATGTCCGGCGTGAGTCGGCTTTGCCAAGTCCGGATCAGGGGCGGGAATTGCGTGCAAAACCAATCCTTTCGCCGGTTCGGAGCTGTAGTAATAAAGGACGTGAGGCATATGACAGGTTCAAATTCCATGCCGACAGACCCAGGCCCCCTTGCGGCCTGCACGATCAGCCGGGATGTTCAGAACTTCGATCTCTTGATCGAGGACATGGAAACGATCCTTGGCGAAAGCTGGGGCGATCTCGGCTTTGACGAGGCGCGCACCTTCCTGGGCCAGCCCGATGCAGACACCCTTGAATTCGTTGCCATGGCCATCGACGAGATGGACGAAGGCGACCTTGCCCAACTGACCGACATCATCACCACCGCCAAGGCCCGCAACATCAAGGTCGTGCTTATTGCCGAGGATGTGACGCCCGCGTCGCTGCACCAGCTGCTGCGCGCCGGGGCCGATGAATTCGTACCCTATCCGCTGCCCGAAGGTGAATTGCAGGCCGCCGTGGTGCGCCTGCGCAGCCCCGCCCCAAGCGTGACCAACCCGCCCGCGGGCGCCACCGATGCGCCGGTGCAGCTGCGCGGCGGCGGCGACGGCGTGCTGATCGCGGTACAGGGCATGGCGGGCGGATCGGGGGCCACGACCTTCGCTGTCAACCTGGCCTGGGAACTGGCCACCGTCGACAAGACCAATCCACCGCGCGTCTGCCTGATCGACTTCGGCCTGCAGTTCGGCGCGGTGGCCACCTATCTTGACCTGCCCCGCCGCGATTCGGTGCTGGAGCTGCTGTCGGATGTCGACAGCGTCGATGGCGACAGTTTCGGCCAGGCGCTGGTGTCCTTCGAAGACAAGCTTCAGGTCCTGTCCGCCCCGCCCGAGATCCTGCCGCTGGACATGCTGACGCCGCAGGATATCGGCAAGCTGCTGGAGATCGCGCGCGAACATTTCGATTTTGTCGTCGTGGACATGCCGCCCTGCCTTGTGCAGTGGTCCGAAACCGTGCTGACCTCGGCGCAGATCTATTTCGCCATGGTCGAACTCGACATGCGCTCGGCCCAGAACACGCTGCGGGTCAAGCGCGCGCTGCAATCCGAGGAACTGCCCTTCGACAAGCTGCGCTTCGTGCTGAACCGCGCGCCCAAGTTCACCGATCTGCAGGGCAAGAGCCGCGCCAAGCGCATGGCCGAAAGCCTGGGCATCTCGATCGATCTGCAACTGCCCGATGGCGGCCGCGTCGTGACGCAGGCCTGCGATCACGGGCTGCCCCTGGCCAGCCAGGCCGCCAAGAACCCCCTGCGCAAAGAGATCGCCAAACTGGCCGCCTCGCTGCACGCGGTCGGCCAGTCCGACGCCGAAGCCGCCTGAAGGAGCTGAAACATGTTTTCGCGCTACAAGAAGAACGCGGCCCCCGAGGCCCCCGCCCCCGTCCTTGAGCTCAAGCCCGCCACCCAGTCGGTCGAGGCCAACAAGCTGTCGATGCGCAAACCCATGCCCACGCGCCCGGCCGAGGTGTCGGCGCAGGACAAGGAAAAAAAGCGCAAGGAACGGCTGGGCGAGATCAAGCTGGAACTGCACCGGGCGCTGCTGGACAACCTCAACCTTGCCGCCATCGATCAGGCAAGCGACAAGGACCTGCGCGAAGAGATCAGCGCCATCGCCACCGAGGCGCTGCAGGAAAAGGGCATCGTGCTCAACCGTGACGAGCGGTTGACCCTGAACCAGGAGCTTTATGACGAGGTCAAGGGTCTTGGCCCGCTCGAGACGCTGCTCAAGGACGACACGGTGTCGGATATCCTGGTCAACGGCCCGCACCAGATCTTTGTCGAACAGAACGGCAAGCTGTCGGTGTCGGACGTGACCTTCAAGGACGAAAAACACCTGATGCGGATCATCGACAAGATCGTGTCCGCCGTGGGCCGCCGGGTCGACGAATCCAATCCCTATGTCGACGCCCGCCTAGCGGATGGGTCGCGTTTCAACGCCATGGTGCCGCCGATTGCGGTCGATGGATCGCTTGTGTCGATCCGGAAATTCAAGAAGGACAAGCTGGGCATCGACGATCTGGTGCAGTTCGGCGCCTTTACCGAGGAAATGGCCGTCTACCTTCAGGCCGCCGTCGCCTGTCGGCTGAACGTCATCGTGTCGGGGGGTACCGGTTCCGGTAAGACGACCACCCTCAACGCGCTGTCGTCCTTCATCGACGACAGCGAACGCATCCTGACCATCGAGGATACGGCGGAACTTCAGCTTCAGCAGACGCATGTAGGGCGGATGGAAAGCCGCCCCGCCAACGTCGAAGGCAAGGGCGCGGTCAGCCCGCGCGACTGTCTGAAGAACGCGCTGCGGATGCGCCCCGACCGCATCATCGTCGGCGAAACGCGTGGCGAGGAAGTCATCGACATGCTGCAGGCCATGAACACCGGCCACGACGGGTCGATGACCACGATCCACGCCAACAGCGCCCGCGACGGCGTCAGCCGTCTGGAAAACATGATCGCCATGGCGGGGATCGAAATGCCGCTCAAGGCGATGCGCAGCCAGATTTCATCGGCCGTGAACCTCATCGTGCAGGCCAGCCGCCTGCAGGACGGGTCGCGCCGCATGACGTCGATCACCGAAATCACCGGCATGGAGGGCGAAGTGATCTCCATGCAGGAACTGTTTCGCTACCAGCGCGTCGGGCTGACCCCCGACAACAAGATCATCGGACATTTCACCGCCACCGGCGTGAGAAGCCATTATTCGGAACGGTTCAAGATGTGGGGCTACGATCTGCCGCCCTCAATCTACGAGCCCATGGGGCAAGGGTAACAAGGTATGCTTTCCGCGGAACCAATCATCTACGGGCTGATCTTCGTCAGCGTGCTTGTGCTGGTCGAAGGTGTCTACCTTCTGGTCTTCGGCAAGTCGATCAGCCTGAACAACCGCGTCAACCGGCGCCTGCAGATGCTCGACAAGGGCACGCAGCGCCAGGAGGTGCTGGCCAAGCTTCGCAAGGAGATGGACCAGCACATGAATTCGCGGTCCATCCCGCTTTATTCGCTGCTGGCCGACCGGGCACAGAAGGCCGCCATCGCCTTTACCCCGCAACAACTCATGATGATCATGGTGGGCGTCAGCATCATGGCGTTCTTCGGCCTGACCTTCGGGACCGAGGCGACCCTGCCGGTGCGGATCGTCATGGGACTGATGATGGGTGTGGGCGGTGTCTTCATGTGGGTCAACAGCAAGGCCAAGAAGCGCCTTGCGATGATCGAGGAACAGCTGCCCGACGCGGTCGAACTGATGGTGCGCTCCTTGCGGGTCGGCCATCCGTTTTCCTCCGCCATCTCGATCGTGTCGAAGGAAATCCAGGATCCGCTGGCCACCGAATTCGGCATCATCGCGGACGAGGCAACCTATGGCCGCGACATCGGCGAGGCGCTCAAGCATATGGCCGAACGGCTCGACATGCAGGATCTGCGCTTTCTGGCCGTGGCGGTGGCGATCCAGCAGCAGTCTGGCGGCAACCTGGCCGAAATCCTCGAAGGTCTGGCCAAGGTGATCCGCGCCCGGTTCCGCCTGTTCCGCCGGGTCAAGGCGATCACCGCCGAGGCGCAGTGGTCGGGCAAGTTCCTGTCGGGCTTTCCGGTGGGCGCGCTGATCGTGATCCAGGTGACCGATCCGCATTATTACGACGACGTGCTCGATCACCCGTGGTTTATCCCGGCCTGCTTCATCGTCGGCATCTTCCTTGTGCTGAACCTGATCGTGATGCGCATCCTCGTTAACATCAAAGTCTGAGGGGCCACCCGAGATATGGATATCTTCAACAATATCGGCACCATGATCACCGATCTGCTGGGCCCCGCCGGGCCGCTGATCGTCGTCGGCGGCCTTGGCATGCTGCTGATCCTGGCCACCATCCCTATGCTTCTGAGCCAGAAGCCCGATCCGATGGAAAAGCTGGCCAAGTCGGGCCGCGAAAAGCTCGAGGAAAACACCAAGGCGGTGCTGCGCGACAACCGCCGCAACGAAAAGCTGAACAAATACGCGCAGTTTCTGGAACCTCAGGACGCGCAGGAACTGTCGGCGGTGCGCATGCGCCTGTTGCAAGCCGGATACCGGACCAAGGACGCAGTGCGCTACTACTACTTCGCGCAGTTCGCCTTGGGCATCGGCCTTCTGATCCTCGGGGTCAGCTATTTCCTGGTGTTCATCGGCAAGGACCAGGCCACCACCCAGCAGACGCTGATGTACTGCCTTGGCCCGGGAGCGGCCGGGTACATGTTCCCGAAATACTGGATCACCCGCCGCGTCGGCGCCCGTCAGGAAGAAATCGAATCAGGTTTTCCCGACGCGCTCGACATGATGCTTGTCTGCGTCGAGGCGGGCCAGTCGATGGACCAGGCGATCGTGCGGGTGGCCCGGGAACTGCGCGCCTCCTATCCCAACCTCGCCGACGAATTCGAAATCGTCAGTCACGAGATGAAGGCGGGCAAGGACAAATCCGCGGTGCTGGGCGACATGTCCGAACGCTGCGGCGTGCAGGATGTAAGCTCTTTCGTGACGGTGCTGAACCAGTCGCAAAGCTTCGGCACCTCGATTTCCGACGCGCTGCGGGTCTATGCAGACGAAATGCGTGACAAAAGGGTCATGCGTGCGGAAGAAAAGGCAAACAAGTTGCCGACAAAGATGACCCTGACGACTATGATGCTGACGGTGCCGCCGCTGCTGATCATACTCGTGGGTCCGTCGGCTGTGGGCATCACCGAGATGGGCAATATCGGAAACTGATCATGCGCCTGCGGCTTCCTGGCTGCGCCCTAATCCTTATCGGACTGGCCGCCTGTTCACCGGGCGGCCTTTCCGCGCCTGACGCGCCGGTTTTCGCGCCGCGGATCGACCCCGACGGCGAAGCGGTCGACGCCCTGCTGGTCGGCCACCGGCTGATGGAGGCGGGCCAGTATGAACTGGCGCTTGAGGCGTTCCAGCGCGGCGCCGCCAGCCGCGGCCTCACCGGCGAGATTCTGACCGCACTCGGCAGCGCCAACTTGGCACTGGGGCGGCTCAACCAGTCCGAGGATCTCTTGCGCCGCGCGGTCAAGGCCGAAGCCGACTGGCCCGAGGCCTGGAACAACCTTGGCGTCGTGCTGATCGAACGCGGCAAGACCGCCGAGGCGGCCGAGGTCTTCCGCAAGGCCTTCGCGCTCGACAATGGCCAAAGTGACTCAATTCGCGACAATCTGCGCTTGGCGCTCGCAAAATTGGATAATTCGCTTTATGATGCGGAAGAAGAACAAGAATATAAGCTGATGCGCCGCGGGACGAGCACCTTTCTGATCCGGCGCGCATCGTGATGAGGCAAGAGCAGTAAAAGGACGCACAACATGCGCCACCCCATCCTTGTTTCCCTCTGCGTCGCGGGGGCTGTTTTGGTATCGGCCTGCGAGAACACCACCGATCCGGAGGTCGACCGCGCGTTTCAGAACGTCAACGTCGTGGATGAAAGCAATCTCAACGACCTGATGCTGACCTCGGCGGACCCCAACGAAGGTGTCTCGTATTTCCAGCGGGCGCTGGCCGACAATCCCGACCGCATCGACCTGCTGCGGGGCCTGGGCGCCTCGCTCATCCGGGCCAAGCGCGTCACCGAAGGGGCCGTGGCCTGGGGCAAGGTGGTGGATCACGAGGACGCCACCAACGGCGACCGGGTGGAACTGGCCGACGCACAAATCCGCAACGGCGACTGGACCGGCGCCGAGGCGGTGCTCAACACCATCCCCCCGACCTACGAGACCTTCAAGCGCTACCGGCTCGAGGCGATGATCGCCGACAGCAAGAAGGATTGGAAAAAGGCCGACGCCTTCTACGAAACCGCCCTTGGCCTGACGACGACGCCCGCTTCGGTGATGAACAACTGGGGCTATTCCAAGCTCACGCGCGGCGATTTCGCCGAAGCCGAGCGGCTCTTCGGGCAGGCGATCCGCCAGGACGGCGATCTATTCACCGCCAAGAACAACCTGGTGCTGGCCCGCGGCGCGCAGGGCAACTATGTCCTGCCGGTCGTGCCGATGAAACAGATCGAGCGGGCGCAACTTCTGCACACGCTGGGCCTCGCGGCGGTCAAGCGCGGCGACATCGAAACCGGCAAGGGCCTCTTCCGCGACGCGATCGACACCCATCCCCAGCATTTCGAGGCCGCGGTGCAGTCGCTGCGCGCGCTCGAAGACAACATTTCGACCCAGGGGTGACCCATGCAGATCACCGCTTCCGCGGCGTTGTGGTTCCTGCCCTTCGTGGTGCCGATCTGCCTTTATACCGTCTACACGGACATGGCCGAGATGCGGATCAAGAACCACGCGGTGGTGGCGCTTTTCGGCGTTTTCGCGGTGGTGGGGCTGATCGCCCTGCCGCTTGACGTCTACCTCTGGCGCTATCTTTCGCTGGTGGTGGTGCTGCTGGCGGGCATCCTGCTCAACATGGGCGGGGCGCTGGGGGCGGGCGATGCGAAATTCGCCGCCGCCGCCGCGCCGTTCATTCCGCTGGGCGATCTGCGCCTGGTGATGGTGCTCTTCGCCGCAACGCTTCTGGCGGCCTATGTGGCGCACCGCATCGCCAAGCACACGGGTCTGCGCCACATCGCGCCGGGCTGGAAAAGCTGGCAGTCCGGATCGAAATTCCCGATGGGTATGGCACTTGGCGGCACGCTGGCGATCTACCTGCTTCTGGGCGTGTTCCAGGGCGCCTGACCCGCGCCCCTTCTTCTTGGCTGAAACTCCAGAGAGCACGAGAGACAGCGTCTCTCGTATCGCCCGGCTCGGGCGATCCCCTGCCCCGGCAAAGCCAAGCCTGAGCCCTCAGATGGCCACAATGCGCCTGTCTTATCGCGCCAAAGCAGTAACCACAGGCCCGCCCATGAACATGCAGACCGCCAATGTGATGGCCCCGCCCCCGCCCAAGCGGATCGAGGATATGCTCCTGCCGCCGGTGATGATGCGCGACATCATGCTCAAGACGCTTTTTCGCAAGAACACCAACGTGGTCACCGACCTGGCCCGCGCCATCTGCCTGCCGATCCCGATCACCCAGGAACTGATCGACATGGCCCGCGCGCAGTCCCTGCTCGAGGCGATGGGCACGCTCAGCGCCAGTGCGGGCAACGAAATGTCCTACCAGCTCACCGATGCGGGCAAGGCGCGCGCCCTCGATGCGCTGGCGCAGTCGGAATATTTCGGCGCGATGCCGGTGCCGCTCGACGTCTACCGCGAACAGGTCAAGCGGCAGTCGATTCGCAATGTACAGATCACCCGCGATCAGTTGACCAAGGCCATGGGCCACCTGATCCTGCCCGACGATCTTCTGGGCAACCTCGGCCCCGCGGTCGGCTCGGGCCGGTCGATCCTGATGTACGGCCCCCCCGGAAACGGCAAATCCTCGATCTCGAACGGCATCCGCGACGCCATGGGCGACAAGATCTATGTTCCCCGTGCGATCGAATATTCCGGCCAGGTCATCACCGTCTACGACCCCATCGTGCATTCCAAGGCCGAGGAACTGGTGGATGATCCCAGCAGGCTGCGCCGCAACAACGCCTTCGACAGCCGCTACGTCGTCTGCGAACGCCCTACCGTGATCACCGGCGGGGAATTGTCGCTCGACATGCTGGACCTGGTCTACAACCCCACCGCGCGCACCTACCAGGCGCCGCTGCAGCTGAAATCCACCGGCGGCATCTTCATCGTCGACGACCTTGGCCGTCAGGCCGAACCGCCGCAAAAGCTGGTCAACCGCTGGATCGTCCCGCTCGAGGAAGGCAAGGACATCCTCGCGTTGCAGTCGGGTGAAAAGTTCGAAGTGCCCTTCGACACGCTGGTGATCTTCTCCACCAACTTCCATCCGAATGAAATCTTCGACCAGGCCGCGCTGCGCCGGATCTTCTTCAAGATCAAGATCGACGGGCCGAACCAGGAAAATTTCCTGAAGATCTTTGCCATGGTCGCGCGCAAGCGCAAGATGCAGCTGTGTGAAAAGGCGCTCGTCCACCTGCTCAAGTCCAAGTATCCGACCATCGACAACGTCTATGCGAACTATCAGCCGATCTTCCTGATCGACCAGATGATCGCAGTCTGCGATTTCGAAGGCCTGCCATACAAGATGAGCCCGGAACTGGTCGACAAGGCCTGGGCCAACATGTTCGTCAAGGACGAGGTCATCGTCAAATAGAGCCACCGGCAGGGGCACCCGAATGGTGCCCCGACGACCCCGGAATCCGCACGATTTTGCGCTTGACGATCCCGGACCTCTGCCTTACCCACCGCCCACGGTACGGCGCGGTAGCTCAGTTGGTTAGAGCGAACGACTCATAATCGTTAGGTCGGGAGTTCGAGTCTCCCCCACGCCACCATCCCTCCCTCGCGCAGGTCCGGACGCTTCGAAACAGCCGCTCAGATCGGCTCGATCAGTTCCGGCCCGCGGGCGCGGTTGGAATTCACCGCCCGGTCGACCCGGTGAAAGGTCAGCGACCCCTCGGGTCCTGCCGTCATCAGGGTCGCCGCGCCATGTCCCGCCTCGCCCAGCCACAGCGGCCAGTCCTCGGGCGCCAGGATCACCGGCATCCGGTGGTGGATCTCCGACATGGTCTTGTTCGCGGCGGTGGTCACGATCGCGCAGGTGCGCAGCGCATCGCCGTCCCGTTCCCAGTCCTGCCAGATGCCCGCAAAGACCAGCGGCGCGCCTGCCGTGGCATGGATATACCACGGCAGGCGGTTGCCCTCTTCATCCTTGGTCCATTCGTAAAACCCCGTGGCCGGGATCAGGCAGCGGCGTTCGCGCACCGCCGCACGAAAGGCTGGCTTTTCGGCAACCGTTTCGGCCCGCGCGTTGATCAGCAGAGGCCCGTCATTCGGGGCCTTGTACCAATGCGGCAGGAACCCCCAACGCATCGCGGTCAGGCGGCGCTGTCCTTCGGTCTGCAGGACCGCGTGCACTTGGTTGGTCGGGCAGACATTGTAATTGTCGCCTTCCGGCAGATCGTTCGCGGGCACCGCGTCGAAAAGCTGCACCATCGCCTCTTTCGGCAGGGTATGCACGAAGCGCCCGCACATGACCTAACGCCGCAGGCCGGAATAGATCATCAGCCCCCAGTCGGCCAGATCGCGTTCCACCCGGCCCCAGTCGGCGCCAAAGCGGATCGGGTCCAGCCCCGACAGCGCCCGCAGATCGGCGATGCTCCGGCGGCCGTCGATGGCGGCAATCGCCTTGGCCGCGCCGCGCGGCAGGGTCAGATCGGCCCGCGCCTCGCCCAGCCTGATGGGCAGCGGGCGGCCCTGCGCCACCGCCTTGGCCAGCGGCCCGGCCTGCACCCCGCGCAGATGCGGCACCAGCGCGCCGCCCGCCCCGCCCGCCGGAGTGCGGTCGTCGCCCTCGGGCACCGCATAGGCCACATGGGTCTTGATCGTGCCGCGCAGCTTTTCCGCCACCGCCATGCGCGCCACCGGGTCCAGCCCCGGGGGCACGTCGGTGATGCGTGCCAGATCATAAAGTGCGGGCGTGGCAAATGACAAAAGCCGCCAGCCGGTCGCCCGCATCACCGCATCAAGCGTCGTCACGTCGTAGGCGCGGTCCCGCGCATGCAGCAAGAGGTCATAGAATCCGGCGTCGCTGGCGCGGTGATCCACAAGATTGGGATTGCCCTTGAACGGATGCCCGTCCGGCAGCGCTGCAACAATGGCCTTGGCCTTTTGCAGCCGGTCCTTCGGGGCAAGCCCGTCCAGCAAGGTGCCGAACGCCTCTTGCAGCGGATAGACACCGGACCGCCCGTAAGGCGCGTAGACCATGAACCCCATCCCGCCCTTCGGGGCCAATGCGCCGCGCAACGCGCGGAAACCAGCCTCGGGTTCGGGCAGATGGTGCAGCACGCCGCAGCAGTCGATGTAATCGAAGGGGCCATGCTCAGCCGCATCGAGCAGCGATCCGGTGACGAAGGTGATGCCCGAAAGCCCGCGCACCTGCGCCCGCGCCTCGGCCACCGCGCGCGCCGCCTTGGACATGTCGAGATAGGTGATCGCGTAAGGTTTCCCCGCGGATGCAAGCACCTGCGCAAGCTGTATGAGCCCGTCGCCGGTTCCGCCCCCGGCCACCAGTGCGCGCAGCGGCTGGGACCAGTCGCGCCGCCCCCCGAACAGCATGTGGTCGATCTCTAGCGGATGCGAGGGCGATCCGGTGATCAGGCGCTTTTTCTCGTCCGCCGGGTCACGCTCGGGATAGGGATAGACCTCGTATTGTTCCTCAACCCTGTCCATGCCGTCCAATCCTTGACCGGCTCAATGATTGTCATGTCGTTTCGGCAATGCCAAGGCCTGCGCGGTCGGTTCCACCTTGTCTTTGGGCCGCCAGGCCAGCCGGATCGCAGCCAATGCCCGGGTTGATCACACATAACGAAAAACCCTAGCCGAAACGACAGCGCCCCCGCAGTTGCCTGCGGGGGCGGTTCAACACATCTGAAAAGAGGCCCTGGCCTACTTCATGGTGATGCGACCATCAGTATAGGGCTGGTAGGGAGCATTTTCGGCCAGGTATTCCGCCGTCACATCCGCCAGGTCGGGGCCGAAGTCATAGGCATCCTTGGCATCCACGAACATCTTGTAGCCGTCGCCGCCATTGCGGACGTAGTTGTTGGATACCACGCCGTACTCCGCTTCGGGATCCAGCGGCGCGTCGCCGACCATGACATCGCTCACGCGCGATCCCGGCTCTGCCGCGGGATCGACGGTAAAGGTAAGCCCCGCCACCTGCGGGAAGCGGCCGGCCCCTTCCTCGATCTGGCTGACGCCGTTTTCCAGCGCCTCGAGCATCGTGGCACCGGTGACGGTAAAGGTCGACAGGGTGTTCTGGAACGGCAGCACGGTCAGCACCTCGCCCATGGTGACCTCGCCCGCGTCGATCGACGCCCGCAGTCCGCCGGAATTGGCGATGGCTATCTGAACGCCCTGATCGGCCACCCGGGCCAGCATCGCGTCGGCCACGAGGTTACCCATGGAACATTCCATGGCGCGGCAGACATCGCGGTTGCCCTCGATCGGTTCCGCGGCTTCGGCGACGACTTCGTTGCGGATCTCGTCCAGCGGTGCGGCGGCTTCGGCGATGCGGGCCTTTGTGGCCTCGTCCTCGGCCACGGCGGCATCCATCAGGATCGGCGCGCCGGTGGCTTCGATCACGTTGCCCTCATCATCGAAGGTCACGTTGAGCTCGCCCAGGAACTTGCCATAGGCATAGGCCTGCACGATCTGCACGCCGTTGACCACCGTGGGATAGGGTCCCTCAGCGCCGTCCATATTGCCCAACAGCGTGTTGGAATGGCCGCCGACGATGACGTCGATGCCGGTGGTGTTCTGCGCCACGCGCTGGTCGACGCCGTAGGACGAATGCGACAGCACGATGATCTTGTTCACGCCCTCTTCGGTCAGCCGGTCCACCTCGCCTTGCACGGCGTCGGACGGATCGGTGAAGACGATGTTGGGCCCGGGCGAGGCCAGTTCGTCCGTGTCCTGCGGGGTAAGGCCGATAAAGCCCAGCTTTTCGCCGCCCTGTTCGATCACGGTGGATTTCATCAGCACGTCCGCCAGCAGCGGTTCACCCGACACGTCGGCATTGGACATCAGCACCGGGAAATCCACCGCATCCATGAAGCCGCGCAGAACCTCGGGGCCGTCGTCGAATTCGTGGTTGCCCACGGTCATCGCGGTATAGCCCATCTTGTTCATCATCTCGGCGGCCAGCTTGCCCTTGTAATAGGTGTAGAACAGCGTGCCCTGGAACTGGTCGCCGCCATCCACCAGAACCCAGTTGTTGCTGCGCGCCTTGGCCTCTTCGATGGCGGTCATCAAGCGGGCAGAGCCGCCAAAGCATTCACCGGCGTCGTTGTCCTCGGCCGAGCAGCCCGAATCGTACTTGCTGATCGGTTCGAACCGGGAATGGAAATCGTTGGTGTGCAGGATGGTCAGGGAATAGTCGGCGCTGGCGGCACCGGCGGTCAGGGCCAGGGCGGCGGCGCTGGTCAAAAGACGCAAGCTCATGGAAAGTCCTCTCTGTCGGTTGACCGGGTTTGCGGCCCGGCTTTGGTCAATTGCCGGGATGTTGCATCGCAGCGGAGCGCGAGTCAAAGCCTACGCATCCCCAAAAGACGCGGACCGCGCTTGACGTGGCGAGAGCGGCGCGGCACACCGCCACCATGGTTCTGATCTACAAAATCTTTCGCGCCGATGAATACGCAGCCTTCGCCGCCGCCGGCGAAACCCAGGGCGCGCCCATCGACCTCGCCGATGGCTATGTGCATCTTTCGACCGGCGACCAGGTGGCGGTCACCGCCTCGAAGTACTTCATGTGTGAGGACGGGCTGAAACTGCTGGCGCTCGACGCCGACACGCTCGGCCCCGCCCTCAAGTGGGAGGTGTCGCGCGGCGGCGCGCTTTTCCCGCACCTGTACCGCCCGATGCGGCACGATGATGTGGTCTGGGTACATGACCTGCCGTTCGAGGACGGCCGTCACCGGTTCGACGGGCTGACGCTGTGATTGCCGCCCCGGCGATCGTCGAACGCGCGGGGCTTGCACTGCTGCGCCGGTTCGATCCGGAAACCGCGCATGGCCTGGCGCTGGCGGCGCTGCGCGCGGGGATCGCGCCCGCGCCGGGGCTGATCACCTCACCACGCCTGCGCTGCACCGTCGCGGGGCTGCACCTGCCCAATCCCATCGGACTGGCCGCCGGGTTCGACAAGAACGCCGAGGCGTTGCTGGGCTTGTCGCGCGCCGGGTTCGGCCTAATCGAAGTGGGCGCGGCGACCCCCCGCGCGCAGCCCGGCAACCCGCGCCCGCGCCTTTTCCGGCTGCGGCGCGACCGCGCGGTGATTAACCGCTTTGGCTTCAACAACGACGGGATGGAGGCGATCGCCGACCGGCTGCGAACACGCCCCCGCGACGCGGTGATCGGGCTGAACCTTGGCGCCAACAAGGACAGCGCGGACCGCGCGGGCGACTTCGCCAAGGTGCTGGCCCATTGCGGCAGACATCTGGATTTCGCCACCGTCAACGTGTCCTCGCCTAATACCGAAAAACTGCGCGATTTGCAGGGCAAGGACGCGCTGAACGCGCTTTTGAACGGCGTGATCGCCGCCCGCGACGGGCTGGACCGGCCCATTCTGGTCTTCCTCAAGATCGCGCCGGATCTGGATGCGGGCGCGCTCAAGGATATTGCCGAGGTGGCGCTCGCCACCGGCGTTGCGGGCATAATCGCCACCAACACCACGCTCGACCGCACCGGCCTTGCCTCGCCGCAGGCGTCCGAGGCGGGAGGGCTGTCGGGCCAGCCGCTTTTCGAAAAATCCACCCGGGTGCTGGCGCGGCTGTCGCTACTGACCGGGGGCCGCCTGCCGCTCATCGGCGTGGGCGGCGTGGGATCGGCAGAACAGGCCTATGCCAAGATCCGCGCAGGCGCATCTGCCGTGCAGCTTTATTCGGCGCTGGTCTATGGCGGGCTGTCGCTGGTCCCCGAGATCGCGCAGGGCCTTGACCGGCTGCTGGCGCGCGACGGGTTCGACAGCGTGTCCGAGGCGGTGGGCACCGGGCGCGAGGACTGGTTGTGATCACGTTCTGGCACAATCCGCGCTGTTCGAAGTCCCGACAGGCGCTGACCCTGCTACAGGACCACGGCGCCGAGGTGACGGTGCGCCGCTACCTTGCCGACGCGCCCGACCTTGGTGACCTGCGCGCGGTGCAGGCGCGGCTGGGGGTCCCTGCTCTTCAGATGATCCGCACCGGGGAGGCGGCGTTCAAGGCGATGGAGCTGCGCAGCGACAGCGACGACGACACGCTGTTGCGAGCGATGGCAGAGGTGCCGAAGCTCATCGAACGGCCCATCGCGATCCTGGGCGACCGCGCCGTGATCGGCCGCCCGCCCGAGGCGGTGCTGGGCCTGCTGGACGATCCCGGCGGCGGCTAACCTCTGCTCTCTCCGTAAAAAGTTGGGAATGCCCGGTGCAACTAAAAAAACACCAAGACAGAGCGGTGGGCCGGGGTCTGCCGCTCTGACGTGCGTGCCTCGCGCTTTATCCCTCAGCCCTGTGAGATGCGGACACGGTGCGCAAGCGGCGGCGAAGCGGCAGGCCGCGGGACGGCCCGCCGCTCTGTCTTGGTGTCGCGCATTGCGCGACTTGGTTCCAAGACAGAGGCGCAAAGCCAGAAGGTCTGCCTCCTGTCCCTGAAAGGTCGGGAATTCCCCACCCCCGCCACAGGCCCGGGTTGGGAATACCTGACTGCCGCCCGGCGGGATGAACCGCTATTCTTCTGACCGTCGCCCGCCGCATTCAGGGCGATGCACACCCATTTCAGGAGCCTTCCATGGACACGTTCATTTTCAACTCCACGCAAAGCTATCTCAAGATCGGCGACATCGCCGGGGAAAGCCAGCGCCTGCCCACCACCACCGACACCACCGCGATCTGGGGGACCAACGGCACCGCCTTGACCATCGGCGTCGACCCCAACGACCTTGAGGGGATGCATGTCGATCCGGTGATCCCCGGATTCGAGGATCCGCTGTTCGGTTGAACCGTCGCGGGGCGGCGGGCCTTTGGACGCCCGCCCAGCACAGCGCCCTTGCCAGCATGGGCGCCACGCGCTATAGCGCACCCGTCGACAAGGCGATCAACGCCGCAGAACACCAAGGACAGGCAGGGTCGGAATACCACCGGCCCTCTTTCGTTTTGCTGCAACGTCAGGACCAACCCAAGACCGGCGGAGACAACCGCACGGCCAGAAATCTGAAGTAGATAGGAAAACAGAACCGCATGTGCGCTAAAGCATCGATGGAGGAATTCGAAGCCCTCCTGAACGAAAGCTTCGAAATGGACACGCCCGATGAAGGGTCTGTCGTCAAAGGCAAGGTGATCGCGATCGAAGCGGGCCAGGCCATCATCGACGTCGGCTACAAGATGGAAGGCCGTGTCGAACTCAAGGAATTTGCGAACCCCGGCGAAGCGCCCGACATCCATGTCGGCGACGAGGTCGAGGTGTTCCTGCGCCAGGTCGAAAACGCCCGTGGCGAAGCTGTCATCAGCCGTGAAATGGCCCGCCGCGAAGAAGCTTGGGACCGTCTCGAAAAGGCCTATGCCGACGACGCCCGCGTCGAAGGCGCGATCTTTGGCCGCGTCAAGGGCGGCTTTACCGTCGATCTCGGCGGTGCCGTGGCCTTCCTGCCCGGCTCTCAGGTCGATGTGCGCCCGGTGCGCGACGCTGGCCCGCTCATGGGTCTCAAGCAGCCGTTCCAGATCCTCAAGATGGACCGTCGTCGTGGCAACATCGTGGTGTCGCGCCGTGCGATCCTCGAAGAAAGCCGCGCCGAACAGCGCGCCGAAGTCATCGGCAACCTCACCGAAGGTCAGGCCGTGGACGGCGTGGTCAAGAACATCACCGAATACGGCGCCTTCGTCGATCTGGGTGGTGTTGACGGCCTGCTGCACGTCACCGACATGGCATGGCGCCGGGTGAACCACCCGTCCGAGATCCTGTCGATCGGCGAGACGGTCAAGGTTCAGGTCATCAAGATCAACAAGGAAACCCACCGCATCAGCCTGGGCATGAAGCAGCTGCAGGAAGATCCCTGGGATCTGGTCGCTGCCAAGTACCCGCTGGAATCCGTACATGCGGGTCGCGTGACCAACATCACCGATTACGGTGCGTTTGTTGAGCTTGAGCCGGGCGTCGAAGGTCTGGTCCACGTCAGCGAAATGTCCTGGACCAAGAAGAACGTGCATCCGGGCAAGATCGTGTCGACCTCTCAGGAAGTCGAAGTCATGGTTCTGGAAATCGACCAGGCCAAGCGTCGTGTGTCGCTGGGTCTCAAGCAGACCATGCGCAACCCGTGGGAGGTGTTCGCGGAAACCCACCCCGAGGGCACGCAGGTCGAGGGCGAGGTCAAGAACATCACCGAATTCGGTCTCTTCATCGGTCTCGATGGCGAAATCGACGGCATGGTGCACCTGTCAGACCTCAGCTGGGACGAGCGCGGCGAAGATGCGATCCAGAACTACCGCAAGGGCGACGTGGTTCAGGCCGTGGTGTCCGAGGTCGATATCGAGAAAGAGCGTATCTCGCTCTCGATCAAGAACCTGGGCGGCGACAAGTTCGCTGATGCCGTCGGCGGCGTGAAGCGCGGATCGATCATCACCGTCGAGGTGACGGCGATCGAGGATGGCGGCATCGAGGTGGAGTACGAAGGCATGAAATCCTTCATCCGCCGTTCGGACCTCAGCCGTGACCGTGCCGAACAACGCCCCGAGCGTTTCTCGGTCGGCAACAAGGTCGATGTCCGCGTGACCAACGTTGACAGCAAGACCCGCCGTCTGGGCCTGTCGATCAAGGCGCGCGAGATCGCCGAAGAGAAAGAGGCCGTGGAACAGTTCGGCTCCTCCGACTCCGGTGCATCGCTGGGCGATATCCTCGGCGCCGCACTCAAGCGCGACGACGACTGATCGTTCTGAAAACATCCGGGGCTTTCCGCCCCGGCCTGACGGCCCCGCGCATCCCGCGCGGGGCCGTTCTGATTTGTGGGCTGCGAGCTCTCTTCCGAAGCAGCGTCAGACAGCGTCCCACACTGCCTCTTCCCTTGCGGCGGCGGCCAGATAGCAGCCCCGCTGTGCGCTGTGGATTTGCACCAGCTCCACCAGCGGATCGGCCAGCATCCGCTCCAGCCTTTGGGCCAGTTCCGCGCCCGGCACCACATCCCCCGCGATCATCATCCGCGCGGCATCGAAGCCGCGAACCGACAGGAACCGACGCGACAGCACATCGGGCACCGCACCCGGGGCAAGCCGCGCCTGCACCGCGTTCTGGAGCACATAGACGGCGTGGCTGGCGGCATAGGGGCTTGGCGCGTCAAGGTGCCGGAAGTTGCAAAGCACCAGAGTGTCGCCCTCCTCAGCCTCCTGCAGGCTCACGCGGCAGGGAAAGCCCGTGGCCGCATCGGCGGTGACGCGCACCGCGTTGCGCTGGCGCAATGCTTCGTCGTCGAGGGTGAAAAGCTCCGCGAACGGGGCTTGCGGCAGGGCATGTATCTGGAAGGTCATTGGGGTCTCCGATTTGGGGTAACGAGGCCTCAGGGATAGCCACGCGCCCCGCCCGACCGCGACCCGAACCCTGCGCAAAGCCGGGTCGCCCACCTAATCCCGGTTCCCTTGAGAGAGCCGACGCTCCGCCTCAGCCGCGCTCGCGAGCGGGCAAATGTCACCGCCGAATCATGAAAGTCGGCGCCAGGGCGCCCCGCCGCAAAAGGCCGCATTCCCACCGTGACAGCGCCACGAAACCGCACCACGATGGGGGATTTCCGCCAAAGCCCCTGCAATTAATGGATTTTTCACATGCGATCCGGTTTCCGTTTCGCACGACCTGCCTTATAGTCAGACACATAACAAGATCAGGTGCTGCCGCGCCCAGGGGGATAAGAGACCATGATCAGGTCCGAATTGATTCAGAAGATTGCCGACGACAATCCGCATCTCTACCAGCGGGATGTCGAGCGGATCGTGAACACCATTTTCGACGAGATCACCGATGCCATGGCCCGGGGCGACCGGGTCGAGCTGCGCGGCTTTGGCGCATTCTCGGTCAAGAAGCGGGACGCCCGGACCGGGCGCAACCCCAGGACCGGCGAATCCGTCGAGGTCGAGGAAAAGCACGTGCCGTTCTTCAAGACCGGCAAGCTGCTGCGCGACCGCCTGAACGGAAAGTAAACCCATGCGCTATATCCGCTATGCCTTCCTGGCCCTTCTGGCCATCATCCTGATCTGCGTGGCCCTGGCCAATCGCGGGTTCGTGACGCTGCAACTTCTGCCTGCCGATGTGTCGACCCTGCTGGGGTTTCAGGAAACCATCCAACTGCCGCTTTTCATCGTGATTTTCGGCGGCATCGTGGCGGGGCTGCTCATCGGGTTCATCTGGGAATGGCTGCGTGAACACAAGCACCGCGCCGAAGCCGCGCGGCGCCAGTCCGAGGTCAAGCAGCTGCAGCGCGAGCTGCGCCGCGTCAAGGGCGAGCGGGACAAGGACAAGGACGAGGTTCTGGCGCTGCTGGACGAGGCAAGCTGAGGCCGTTTTTTCCGGGCGCCCGGTGCCGTCCACGCGGGCGTCTGCCGGATTTGTTCGGCACAAGCAAACTCCGCATGCGAAGGGCGGTTGGGTGATGTCTGACATCAAGGTCAAGATCTGCGGGCTGACCCGGGCCGAGGACCTGGCCGCCGTCGCGCAGGCCGGGGCCGCCTATGCGGGCTTCGTGTTCTTTCCCAAATCGCCCCGCAACGTGACACCCGACGCGGCCCGCGCGCTGGCGCTCGAGGCGCCGCCGGGTCTGGCCAAGGTCGCGCTGGTGGTCAATGCCGATGACGCGCTGCTGGACGCCATCACCGCGACGGTGCCGCTGGACATGCTGCAACTCCACGGAAGCGAAGCGCCCGAGCGTGTGGCGCAGGTGCGCGCCCGCTACGGCCTGCCGGTGATGAAGGCCGTCGGCGTCGCCGCAGAGGCCGATCTGGTGCAGGTCCAAAGCTATGCGCAGGTGGCCGACCAGCTGCTGATCGATGCGAAACCGCCGAAAGGCGCGGCCTTGCCGGGCGGCAACGGGCTGGCCTTTGATTGGCGCCTGGTGGCCGGGCGACGCTGGCCGGTGCCCTGGATGCTCGCGGGCGGGCTGACCCCCGACACCGTGGGCGAGGCGATCCGCATGACCGGGGCGCGCCAGGTCGACGTATCCTCGGGCGTTGAATCCGCGCCGGGGCAAAAGGATGCCGGGCTGATCCGCCGCTTTGTCGCGGCGGCGCGAGCCGACCGAGCGGTGCCGCGCCTGGTCTGAGCCACCCGCAGGAAACACTTGCGGAAATCCGAATACATTTTCATACTGCCCCGACCTGAC
This sequence comes from Thalassococcus sp. BH17M4-6, assembly GCF_049323015.1. Classification (NCBI taxonomy): domain Bacteria; kingdom Pseudomonadati; phylum Pseudomonadota; class Alphaproteobacteria; order Rhodobacterales; family Roseobacteraceae; genus Thalassococcus; species Thalassococcus sp. BH17M4-6. Next base: position 335,285 of record NZ_JBMPGU010000002.1, on the reverse strand, counting down.
GTGCCGATGGGAGGCGGAGCGTTTGCTGGATCTGATGGGAGAGCACCTCGCCTCGACACTGGTCGGGCTGGTGGGGGGCGTGTTGCTGGGGCTTGCCGCCCGGCTGGGTCGTTTTTGTACTCTGGGCGCGATCGAGGATCTGCTTTACGGCGGGTCGGACCTGCGCATGCGCATGTGGGGCGTGGCCATCGGCATCGCGATCCTGGGCAGCTTTGCCCTGATGGCAGCGGGCGCGCTCGATCCCGGGCAATCCATCTACCTCAGCTTTGAATGGTTGCCGCTGGCGTCGGTCCTGGGCGGACTGATGTTCGGCTATGGAATGGCGCTCGCTGGGAATTGCGGCTTTGGCGCGCTGGCGCGGCTGGGCGGCGGCGATTTGCGCAGCTTTGTCATCGTGCTGGTCATGGGTGTGACCGCGCTGACGGTGATCAGCGGCCCGCTGGCACCGCTGCGCGCGGCGCTGTTTCCGGTCACGCCGATCACCGACACCGTGCCAGGCATCGCGCACCGGCTGGCGCCGATGCTGGGCCTGTCGGTGCCACTGGTGGGCATGGGGCTGGGTCTGGCGCTGCTGGTCTGGGCACTGGCGTCAAGGGCGCTTTGGGCCAAGCCCGCGCACATCGCCTGGGGCACGGTGGTGGGGGTTGCGGTGCTGACCGGCTGGGCCGGCACGCATTATGTGGCCGTCACCGGGTTCGAGGCCCTGCGCCCGGTCTCGCACAGCTTTGCCGCGCCGCTCGGGGAATCGGTGCTATGGTTCATGACCGGGTCGGCCCGCCCGCTGACCTTTGCGGTGGGATCGGTGGCCGGGGTCTGGATCGGGGCCTTTGCCGGGTCGCTGATCAAGGGCCATTTCCGGTGGGAGGCTTGCGAGGACCCGCGCGAACTGCGCCGCCAGATCTTTGGCGCGGGTCTCATGGGGGCCGGCGCGGTGATCGCGCTTGGCTGCACCATCGGCCAGGGGATCAGCGCCTTTTCGCTGCTGGCGCTGTCGGCGCCGGTGACCTTTGCCGCGATCTTTGCCGGGGCGGCGCTTGGCCTGCGGCAACTGGTCGAGGGCTTTCGACGGATCGTCTGAAGGCACCGCGCGTCAGAGCGCGCGCCAGCCGATGTCGGGGCGGCAGAACCCGCCGGGCCAGTCGATCTGGTCCAGAAGCCCGTAGGCGCGGTCGCGCGCCTCTTGCAGGGTGGCCCCCCGCGCCGTCGCGTTCAGCACCCGCCCGCCGTTGGCCACGACCTTTCCGTTCTTCGACGCCGTGCCTGCGTGAAACATCACGCTGAAACTGTCGTTGGGCAGGCCGTTCAGCCCGTGGATCGCATCGCCCTTGTGATAGCCACCGGGATAACCCTTGGCCGCCATGACCACGGTCATCGCGTGATCGTCGGCCCAGTTCACCTGCGCCCCGTTCAGCCGCCCGTCGGCGCAGGCGTGGATGAGGTCGAGCGCCTGCGCCCCGAGCCGCAGCATCAGCACCTGACATTCGGGATCGCCGAAACGGACGTTGTATTCCACCAGCCGCGGCGCGCCGTTTTCGATCATCAGACCGGCGTAAAGCACCCCCTGATAGGGTGTCCCGCGCCGGGTCATTTCGTCCATGGTCGGGCGGATGATCTCGTTCAGCGCCTTTTCGGCGATGGCGTCGGTCAGCACCGGGGCGGGGGAATAGGCGCCCATGCCACCGGTGTTGGGGCCGGTGTCGCCAGCGCCGACGCGCTTGTGATCCTGTGCCGTGCCGATCGGCAGCACCGTGGTCCCGTCGCAAAGCACGAAGAACGACGCCTCTTCGCCTTGCATGAATTCCTCGATCACCACCTCGGCCCCTGCCCCGCCGAACGCGCCGCCGAACATGTCGTCGATGGCGGCATCGGCCTCGGCCAGGGTTTCGGCGATGATCACACCCTTGCCCGCGGCCAGACCGTCAGCCTTGACCACGATGGGCAGGCTTTGCGTGCGCAGGTAATCCTTGGCGTCCTCGGCGGTGCTGAAGTGGCCATAGGCGGCGGTTGGCGCGCCCGCCGCGTCGCAAATCTCCTTGGTGAAGCTTTTCGACGCCTCAAGCCGCGCGGCGGCGGCCGAGGGGCCGAAAACCGCGAACCCCGCCTCGCGCAGGCGGTCGGCCACGCCTGCGGCCAGCGGTGCCTCTGGCCCGATGATCACCAGATCGATGTTGTTCTCGCCCGCGAATTCTGCGACCGCGCCGCCATCCTCGATATCCAGCCTGGCGCATTCGGCGATCAGCGCGATGCCCGCATTGCCCGGCGCCACGATCAGCTTGTCGCATTTGGGGTTCTGCATCGCGGCCCAGGCCAGGCTGTGTTCGCGCCCGCCACTGCCGAGGATAAGGATGTTCATGCGGTTGTCCCCCGATGAGTGTCGCAAGAACCGGGGGCTCTGCCCCCGGACCCCCGAGGTATTTGTAAACCGAAGAAGCGGGGGGAGGCGCTTTCGCCGGATGTTGCGCTCGTCTAAGGTGAGATCGGGGCAAGAGCAAGCGACGAGGACGGTGCGGGCCATGGACTTGATCGACGAAGGCGAAGCAGGCAATGCGCCCGAATTCACCGTCTCCGAGCTTTCGGGCGCGGTCAAACGGGTGATCGAGGGCGAATTCGGTTTTGTCCGCGTGAAGGGCGAGGTCGGGCGCGTCAGCCGCCCGCGGTCTGGTCATGTCTATCTTGACCTGAAGGACGACCGCGCAGTGATCTCGGGCGTCATGTGGAAAGGCGTGGCCAGCCGCCAGCAGACCCAACCCGAGGAAGGAATGGAGGTTGTCGCCATCGGTCGGCTGACCACCTTCCCCGGCCAGTCCAAGTACCAGATCGTGATCGAGGAGATTCGACCTGCGGGCATGGGCGCGCTGATGGCGATGCTGGAAAAGCGCAAGGCGGCGCTGCAGGCCGAGGGCCTCTTTGCGCCGGAGCGCAAACAGCCGCTGCCCTATCTGCCCGAGGTCATCGGCGTCGTCACCTCGCCCTCGGGCGCGGTCATCCGCGACATCCTGCACCGGCTGCGCGAACGGTTTCCGCGCAAGGTGCTGATCTGGCCAGTGGCCGTGCAGGGTGCGAAATGCGCGCCCGAGGTGGCGCGCGCCATCGAAGGCTTCAACGCGATGACCCCCGGCGGGGCGCTGCCCCGGCCGGATTTGCTGATCGTGGCGCGCGGCGGCGGGTCGATCGAGGATCTGTGGGGGTTCAACGAAGAGATCGTGGCCCGCGCGGCGGCGGCTTCTAATATCCCGCTGATTTCCGCCGTGGGGCACGAGACGGACACCACGCTGATCGACTTTGTGTCGGACAAGCGCGCGCCCACACCCACCGCGGCGGCGGAACTGGCGGTGCCGGTGCGGCTGGACCTGCTGGGATGGGTCGGCGAACAGGATGCGCGGCTGACCCGGGCGCTGACGTGGGCGCTGGAACAGCGCGGGCAGCGGCTGCGCGATCTGTCCCGCGCCCTGCCCCGGCCCGACAGCCTGCTGGATCAGCCGCGCCAGCGCCTCGACACGCTGTCGGACCGGTTGCCGCAGGCGCTGATCCGCGGCGTGCAGCAGCGCCGGGTGCAATTGTCGGACACCGCCGGGTCGCTGCGGCCCGCGGCCCTGTCGCAGCGGATCAGGGAGGCGCGGCGCAGGCTGGACGACCGCGCCGAACGGCTGGCCCCCGGGCTGGCGCGACTGATCGCGGTGAAGTCCGAAGCGCTTGGGCGCCGCGCCGACCGGTTGACCCCGCGCCCGATCCAGGCCGATCTGCGCGCCAAGCGCGACCGGTTGGGCGAGGTGTCACGCCGTTTCGACGAGGCGGCGCGCGGCCGCGTGGACGATCTGCGCAAACGGCTGGATGCGCTGGACCGGCTGCGCGAAACGCTCAGCTACAAGGCGACGCTGGGGCGCGGCTATGCGGTCGTGCGCGGTGACGGGCAGGTTGTGACGGGCAAGGCGGCGGCGGCGGCGGCCTCGGGGCTCGAGATCGAGTTTGCCGACGGCCGGTTCAAGATCGGCGGCACCGCCCCCAGGAAGGCCGCGAAAAAGCCACCCGAACAGGGCTCGCTTTTCTGAGGGTCAAGGCATGCGCGACGCGGTCAGGACATCTCGGCCAGCCGCGCCACGTAGCGCGCCAGCGTGTCGATTTCGAGATTGACGCGGTCGCCTTCCTGCACCGCACCCCAGGTCGTCGCGACCTTGGTGTGCGGGATGAAGTTGATGCCGAATTCGCAGCCCTCGACCTCGTTCACCGTCAGCGATGTGCCGTTGAGCGCGACAGAGCCTTTGGGCGCGATGAACCGCGCCAGCGCTTCGGGCGCGCGCAGGGTCACGCGGGTGCTGTCGCCTTCGTCCACGACGCGCACGACCTGCGCGAGGCCATCCACATGGCCCGACACGATATGCCCGCCCAGCTCGTCCCCGACCTTGAGCGCGCGTTCGAGGTTGATCTGATACCCCACCGACCAGGCGCCGATATTGGTCTTGCCCACGGTTTCGGCGCTGATCTGAACGTCGAACCAGTCGGACCCCAGCGCCACGACCGTCAGGCAGACGCCGTCGCAGGCGATGGAGGCGCCGATCTCGATCCCGCCGGTGTCATAGCCGGTGGCGATGCGCGCATTCAGATCGCCGCGCTGCTCGAGCGACCTGACCTCGCCGATATCGGTGATGATCCCTGTAAACATCGACGAACTCCCCTGGCCCCCTGGTGCACCGATAGGGCCTTATTTTTGCCGGTTTCGGGCGGTACATATGATCGCGAGTGAGGGATATCGAGTTGGTATGAACAACGCAACCGGACAGCAGCGGGTGTTTCTGTTCCTGCAGGGGCCGCACGGACCGTTCTTTTCCCGTCTGGGCAAGATGCTGCGCAAGACCGGGGCGCAGGTCTGGCGCGTGGGGTTCAACGCGGGCGACCGGGCGTTCTGGTTCCACAGCGCCAGCTTCCTGCCCTATCGCGGCAGCGCCGATGACTGGCCCGCGCGGTTTGCCGAGCTTCTGACCGCCAAGAACGTCACCGACATCGTGCTTTACGGCGACACCCGCCCGATCCACGCACAGGCCGTGGCCGAGGCGCGGGCCCGCGGCATCACCGTGCATGTGTTCGAGGAAGGCTACATGCGTCCCTATTGGGTGACCTACGAACGCGGCGGGTCGAACGGCCATTCACGGCTGATGCAGATGTCGATCGCCGACATGCAGGAGGCGCTCAAGCAATCGGATATGGAGGCGCCTTTGCCCCCCGCCCACTGGGGCGACATGCGGCATCACATCTTCTACGGCGCGCTTTATCATTGGTTCGTGATGTTCCGGAACGGCGATTACCGCAACTTCCGCCCGCACCGCAGTCTGGGGGTGGCGCAGGAATTCCGGCTGTACGTCAAACGCTTGCTGACCCTTCCGCTGACCGCGCTGGACCGGATCATCGCCACCGCGCGCATCCGGCTGGGCGGCTTTCCCTATCACTTGGCGCTTTTGCAGCTGGAACACGACAGTTCTTTCCAGATGCATTCGCCCTTCGACACCATGACGGATTTTCTCGACGTGGTGATAGAAGGCTTTGCCAAGGGGGCGCCGGGGCATCATCATCTTGTCTTCAAGGCGCATCCGCTTGAGGACGGGCGCGTTCCGGTGCGCCGCGCGATCCGGCGGATGGCCTTGGCGCACGGTGTCGCTGACCGGGTGCATTACGTGCGCGGCGGCAAGCTGGCGCGGCTTCTGAACGATGCGCGCACCGCCGTCACGGTCAATTCCACCGCCGCGCAGCAGGTACTTTGGCGGGGCATACCGCTCAAGGTCTTTGGCGATGCCGTCTATGCCAAGCCTGAATTCGTGTCCGACCAGCCGCTGCCCGATTTCTTTGCCACCCCGGCCCGGCCCGACAACCGCGCCTACAAGGATTACCGCCGCTACCTTCTGGAAACTTCGCAACTGCCGGGCGGTTTTTATTCGGCGCGCGGACGCAGGCAACTGCTGCGGCAGGTGGTCGACATGATGCTGGCAGCGGACGATCCCTATGATGCGCTGCTCATGGGCACCGCGGCCCCTCGGCAACAGTTGCGCATCGTCCGCTGATCTGCCCGGAACTCCACACTGGCGTTTGAGCCCGGATTCCCGTAACTTAAGAAAAAAGACTGAGGCAGAAAAATAACAGGTCGAGGAGACCGAGCAGTGAAAAACTCCCCCTCCCGTTGGGCGAGATCCGTCGCCCTACTGGCCGCGGTGTCGATTCTGGCATCCTGCGGCCTTCCGCGTGTCGGCCCCAACAAACGCGAAATCTTTGCCGGATCGGTCCAGCGCCAGGGCGATGCCTTTATCGTGTCGGTGAACGACCGGGTGACCCGCGCCACCGGCGTGGTGCCGTCGCTGGGCTTTTCGGAATCGTTCAAGAATGCCGGCGTCGTCGGGTCGGACGTGATCAACCCCGGCGATACGCTGGGCCTGACGATCTGGGAAAACGTCGATGACGGGCTGCTGTCGGGCGAGGCATCGAATTCCACCATCCTCGAAGAGGTGCAGGTGGACGGATCGGGCTTTATTTTCGTGCCCTACGCGGGCCGCATCCGGGCTGCTGGCAATTCGCCCGAGGCGATCCGCCGGATCATCACCAACAAGCTCGAAGAACAGACCCCCGACCCGCAGGTTCAGGTGCGCCGCGTCGCGGGCGACGGATCGACCGTCAGCCTTGTGGGCGCTGTCGGTGGTCAGGGCGTCTATGCCATCGAACGCCCGACCCGGACGCTGTCAGCCATGCTGGCCCGCGCAGGCGGCGTGACGATCCAGCCCGAGATTGCGCAGGTGACCGTGTTGCGCGGTGGCCAGTCGGGCAAGATCTGGTTCCAGGATCTGTACGAAAATCCGTCGATGGACATCGCACTGCGCGGCGGTGATCGCATCCTGGTCGAGGAAGACAGCCGCGCCTTCACCGCGCTTGGCGCAACCGGCACACAAGCCCGCGTCCCGTTCGAGACGCAGACCCTGTCGGCCGTTGAGGCGATTGCCCAGGTGGGCGGCCTGCTGACAGCGTCGGCCGACCCCACCGGCGTCTTCATCTTCCGCAACGAACCTGCCGAGATCGCCAACCAGGTGATGGGCCGTACCGATCTGATCGGCGCGCAGCGCCTGGTCTACGTGCTCGACCTGACAGAGCCCAACGGCATGTTCATGGCGCGCGACTTCGTCGTGCGGGATGGCGACACGCTCTACGTCACCGAAGCGCCGTTCACCCAGTGGGACAAGACCATTTCGGCCCTGACCGGATCGCTGACCGCCGTCGGAACCGCGACGACCGCCGCCACGACGCTGGGCGAGATCTGAGCCATATGCCCGACAGCGGGCCGCAGACAGACGCCGGGGGCCAAAACCCCCGGCGTCTTTGCGTGTACAACGGCGGTTTCCTGACCCAGCCGCGCCTGCGCCGTATCCTGTCGCTCGCCGGGTACCGCGTGTCCCTTGGCCTGCCGCGCGCGGGCGATCTGGTGGGGGTGTGGGGCAATTCGCCCACCGCGCACCGGGGGGCCGCGATAGCCGCGCGCCACGGCGTGCCGCTGGTGCGGATCGAGGATGCCTTCCTGCGCTCGCTGCATCCGGGCCGGTCGGGCGAGCCGCCGCTGGGGTTGATGATCGACCACGAAGGCGTGCATTTCGACCCTGCGACCCCGTCGGACCTGGACACCCTTCTCGCGACCCACCCGCTGGATGACAGCGCGCTGATGGACCGCGCCCGCGCCGCCATGGCCTGGATGCAGGCGGCGCATCTGTCCAAGTATTCCGCCTTCGATCCCGCCCTGCCCCTGCCTGATCCGGGCTATGTTCTCGTGATCGACCAGACCCGCGGCGACGCCTCGGTCGTGGCAAGCGGCGCGGACCGCGCGCGGTTCCTGGAAATGCTGGTCTTCGCGCAGGAGGAACACCCCGGCGCGCGGGTCGTCATCAAGACCCATCCCGAAACCGCCGCGGGCCAGCGTCCGGGCCATTTCACCGCCGCCGACGCCAATGACCGGATCACCCTGCTGGACGCGCCGGTGTCACCCTGGGCGCTGTTCGACGGGGCTGTCGGGGTCTACACCGTGTCGTCGCAAATGGGGTTCGAGGCGATCCTGGCTGGCCATAAACCTCGCGTCTTTGGCCAGCCGTTCTATGCGGGCTGGGGACTGACGGTGGACGAGGCCCCGGTGCCACGCCGGACCCGCAAGCTGAGCCGCGCCCAGCTTTTCGCCGCAGCAATGATTCTGCATCCGGTCTGGTACGATCCCTATGCCGATGCCCGCTGCGAGATCGAGGAGGTTCTGGCAGGCCTCGACGCACGCGCGCGGGCCTGGCGGCAGGACCGGCAGGGCTGGGTCGCCAGCGGCATGCGGCTGTGGAAGCGCAGGCCGCTGCAGCAGTTTTTCGGCGTGCAAAAGCGAATGGTCTTCGAGGACGATGGCAACAAGGCCCGCGCCAAGGCAGAGGAACTTGCCTGCCCGCAGATGATCTGGGCCGGAAAGGCCGCCCCCGATCAGGATATCACCCGCGTCGAGGACGGATTCCTGCGCTCGCGCGGGCTTGGGGCCGAACTGATCCCGCCGCTGTCGCTGGTCTGTGACGATCTGGGGATCTACTACGATCCCGCGCGCCCCTCGCGGCTGGAACAGCTGATCGCCGCGTCGGTCGACCTGCGCCCCGATCAGCTAACGCGTGCAGCGGCGCTGATGCGCCGGTTGGTGAAGGGTGATCTGAGCAAATACAATCTGGCCGGCGCGGTGCCCGCCCTGCCCCCCGGCCACCGGGTGCTGGTGCCGGGCCAGGTCGAAGACGATGCGTCTGTCCTGCGGGGCAGCCCGGATCTGCAAAGCAATGCCGAACTGCTGGCCCGCGCCCGCGCCGCCAACCCGGACGCGGTGCTGCTGTGGAAACCGCACCCGGACGTGCAGGCGGGGCTGCGCAAGGGCCACGTGGCGGCACCCGAGGCGCATGCCGACGTGACGCTGGGCCGGGTGAGCGCGGGCGCGCTGCTGAACGCGGTGGACGAGGTCTGGACCATGACATCGCTCATGGGGTTCGAGGCGCTGTTGCGCGGCTGCCGGGTGGTGACACTGGGCGTGCCTTTCTACGCGGGCTGGGGTCTGACCCGCGATCTGGGGCCGGTGCCTGCCCGCCGCGCCGGACCGCGCCCCAGTCTTGAAGGGTTGGTGCACGCGACGCTGATCGACTATCCGCGCTACCGCGATCCCGTGACCGGCCTGCCCTGCCCCGTCGAGGTCGTGGCCGACCGTCTGGAACGCGGAGAGCTCCCCCGCCCGGGGCCGTTCAACCGGTCGCTGTCCAAGCTGCAGGGCCTTTTCGCCAGCCAGGCGCATCTCTGGCGGCGGTGAACTGCTGCGCGGCGCGCGTCCGCGGGTGGGCGCAGAAACCTAGGGACAAGGTGCTTTATCCCGCGTCCCCGAAAGCCGGAGCAGCCCTGCATGGACGTCGGCAAAGCGCCCGGCCGGGGTGCGGACGGGCGCTGCGCGGCGGCGGCCCTTGGCCGCCTTGAGTCCGCGCACGGACGCCGCAGCCAAGCCAGCCGGAAGCAGACCCCCGCCCTTTCGTTCCCTGATCTATCGACGCCGCAGAATATGCGTGGCGCTATAGGTCATCACCTTGACCCCATCCGCCCGGTGGACGTCATAGCGGATCACCGTAAATCCCCGGTCCGGCTTCGAGGTCGAGGCCTTGGACGACACCACCTCGGCCCGGACATGCAGCACGTCGTCGGGTCGCACCGGCTGAAGCCAGCGGATCTCGTCCATGCCGGGTGATCCCATCGACGCATCGGTCCACACGCCTGCGCGCAGCGTCAGCACGAACGCCACCAGCATGGTGTGAAAGCCCGAGGCGATGATCCCGCCGAAGGGCGACGCGGCGGCGGCCTCGGCATCGATATGGAACGGCTGCGGGTCCCAGATCCTTGCGAAGTCGAGGATCTCTTGCAGGCCGATGGCCTGTGCCTCTGTCGTGAACGTCACCCCGACGGGCAGGTCTTCGAAAGCCATTGGACAACCCTTTCCATGATCCCGCCCGCAGTCTGCCGCGCCCCGGCGTAGGTGCCAAGCCCAAGACCCGCAATCCGAGATTGCCCGCAGACAGCGGCATTGGTAAGAGGATATGACCAATGCGAAGCGAAGGATCGCCCATGCCCGTGATCACCGAAATCGAGGACCTCAAGCGCATCTATCGCCGCCGCGTGCCCAAGATGTTCTACGACTACACCGAATCCGGCAGCTGGAGCGAACAGACCTTCCGCGAGAACACCACCGATTTCGACAAGATCTACCTGCGCCAGCGTGTCGCCGTGGACATGGCGGGCCGGTCAACGGCCAGCCAAATGATCGGTCAGGACGTGTCGATGCCGGTGGCACTGGCCCCGGTCGGGCTGACCGGCATGCAGCACTACGATGGCGAGATCATGGCCGCCCGCGCGGCGGAAAAGTTCGGCGTGCCCTATACGCTCAGCACCATGTCGATCTGTTCGATCGAGGATGTGGCCAGCCACACCTCGAAACCCTTCTGGATGCAGGTCTATACGCTCAAGGACGACGATTTCATGCAGCGGCTCTTTGACCGCGCCCGCGACGCCAAGTGTTCGGCGGCGGTGATCACCGTCGATCTGCAACTTCTCGGCCAGCGTCACAAGGACCTCAAGAACGGCCTGTCCGCCCCGCCCAAGCTCACGCCCGCGAGCGTCGCCAACATGATGACCAAGGTGCAGTGGGGGCTGGGGATGCTGTCGACCAAGCGGCGGTTCTTCGGCAATATCGTGGGCCATGCCAAGGGCGTAAGCGACCCGTCGTCGCTGAGCACCTGGACCAACCAGGCGTTCGATCCCTCGCTCGACTGGGACCGTATCCGCGAATTCCGCAAGATGTGGAAGGGTCCGCTGATCATCAAGGGCATCCTGGATCCGCGCGACGCGAAAGAGGCGCTGAACGTTGGCGCAGACGCGATCATCGTGTCAAACCACGGCGGGCGGCAGCTTGACGGTGCGCTCAGCGCGATCCGCGCCCTGCCCGCCATCGTCGACGCGGTCGGCGACAAGATCGAGGTGCATTTCGACAGCGGCATCCGCTCGGGTCAGGACGTGCTCAAGGCCCTGGCGCTGGGGGCCAAGGGCACCTACATCGGCCGCGCCTACGTCTACGGGCTGGGGGCCATGGGCCAGCAGGGCGTGACCCGCGCGCTCGAGGTCATCCACAAGGAGCTCGACACCAGCATGGCGCTTTGCGGGCGGCGGGATGTGAAAACGCTCGACCGCGATATCCTGCTGGTGCCGGAGGATTTCGAAGGCCGCTGGGCGGACTGAGGCGCAATCACGCCATGGTTCTGCGGGCCAGCAGCGGCACCAGCGCCAGCGGCACGACCAACAGCAGCAGCGACACCGCGCTGAAAGACGCCTGCAGGCCGAACCCTTCGGACAGGAACCCCATCATCGGCGGGCCGATGAAGAACCCCGCGTAGCCCACGACCGAGATGCGCGCGATGGCATGGGTGCGGTGGCGTGCGGGCACCAGCCGGCCAATCCAGGCAAAGGCCATGGGCGCCACGACCGACACCCCCAGCCCCAACACCGCAAAGCCCGAATAGGCCAGTGCCAGGCCATCCGCCAGCGCCGCGGTGATCGCGCCCGCCGCCGACAGCGTCGCGGCGCAACTGATCACCGAGGCCTCGGTAAAGCGCTGCGCCATAGCCTGTCCGGACAGCCGCCCGATGGCCATGGTGATGCCCAGAAGCGCGGGCCCCAGCGCGCCTTGCGCGGCCCCCGCGCCCATGTTGCGCTCCAGATGCAGCGCCGACCAGCCTTCGGTCGCCTGTTCCACCAAAAACGCGATCAGGATGATCGCCCCGCCCGGCAGCAGCAGCGCCCAGGACAGCGGCGGCGCACCGGATGTGCTGTCCTCGGCCTCGGGGTCGGGCACCCATCCGCCAAGGCCGATCCAGACCAGCCCCACCGTCAGCGCCGACATGCAGGCCAGCACCAGCGCGGGCGGAATCTGCGCCTCTCGCATCAGGCCCGCGGTGATGGCGGCAAAGGCATAGCCCACCGAAAACACCGCGTGGTTGAGGTTCATGAGCGACCGCCGCGCGCCCGCCTCGACCGCGGCGACACGGGCGTTCATCACCACGTCGAGCGTGCCCGACGCCATCGACGCCAGCGTCATCGACAGCGCAAAGGCCACCCCGACCGTGGTCAGCCCCGGCAGCAGAAACGCCGCCGCCATCGCCAACGTCGCCACCGGCAGCGCATGGCGGCCCATCCGCGCCTCGGCCAGCGGGGCAAGCCACATGGCCATCACCGCACCGCAGGCCGCGACCAGCATCGCCAGCCCGAAGCCGCCGTCGGACAGCCCGGCTTTCGGCTTGATCTCGGGCACCAGCGCCGCGAACGCCCCCCAGAACAGCCCCATCGCCGCAAACGATGGGGCCGGGCCACGGGACAGGACAAGATCGCGCAACAGGGTCATGCCGCGCCTGTCGCACGCAGCGCGCCCCACGTCCAGACATTCCATGGCGCGGGCAGGCAGATTCCGGCTTGCCTTGGGGGCCAAAACTGTCTATCGCGCGGGCTTCACGCGAAGCTACAGCCTTGGAGGAGCTTCGCCCAAATCTAGGAGAATACACATGGCTGGAGAGATTCCTGATCTTCACGCTACGGAACGGACGGGGACAGGCAAGGGCGCCGCTCGTCAGGCACGCCGCGATGGCATGGTTCCGGGCATTGTTTTCGGTGGCGACGCCGATCCGCTGCCGATCAATCTGCCCTTCAACAACCTGCTGGCGCGCCTCAAGAAAGGCCGTTTCAAGTCGACGCTGTTCAACATGAAGGTAGACGGGCACGAAGACGTCCGCGTGATCTGCCGCGACGTGCAGCGCGACATCGTCAAGGATCTGCCGACGCATGTCGATTTCATGCGCCTGCGCCGCACGTCCAAGATCAACCTCTTCATCCCGGTCGAGGTCCTGAACGAGGAAACCGCCCCCGGCATCAAGAAGGGCGGCGTGCTGACCATGGTCCGCCCCGAGGTCGAACTGATCGTGACCGCCGGCGATATCCCCGAAAAGATCACCATCGATCTGGCCGGTCTGGAAATCGGCGACACCGTGACCATCTCGAGCGTCGATCTGCCGGCCGGTGCCAAGCCGACCATCGACCGCGATTTCGTGATCGCCAACATCTCGGCTCCGTCCGGCCTGCGCGCCGCCGAGGAAGAGGAAGATGAAGGCGAAGAGGTCGCAGCGGACGAGGTCGAAGCGACCGAGCAGACCACCGAAGGATAAGACCCTATTCCGAACCGATCCGCGGCCTCGCCCGAAAGGGCGGGGCCGTTTGCGTTGCGGCGCAGCGCGCGACGGCCTATGTCATGGGCGGCAACGGCGGCAACCAGACGGGCGAGCCAGATGAAGATCTTTGTGGGCCTTGGCAATCCGGGCGCGAAATACGAAGGCAACCGGCACAACATCGGCTTCATGGCGATGGACCGGATCGCCGCCGATCACGGTTTCGGCCCGTGGAAATCCCGGTTTCAGGGTCTGGCCAGCGAAGGGCGGCTTGGTTCCGACAAGGTGCTGCTGCTGAAACCTGCCACCTTCATGAATCTCTCTGGCCAGTCGGTGGGCGAGGCGATGCGGTTCTTCAAGCTCGCGCCTGAGGATGTCACGGTCTTTCATGACGAACTGGACCTCGCGCCCGGCAGGCTCAAGGTCAAGACCGGCGGCGGGCATGCGGGCCACAACGGCCTGCGGTCGCTGCATGCGCATATCGGCGAAGCCTACCAGAGGGTGCGTTTGGGCATCGGCCATCCCGGCCGCAAGGAGCTGGTGGCGGCCTACGTGCTGCACGATTTCGCCAAGGCCGATGCGGACTGGCTCGATGACCTGATGCGCGGGATCAGCGACGGCGCGGCGGATCTGGCCGCAGGCGACGCGGGCCGGTTCATGAACGCCGTGGCGCTCCGCGTGGCACCCCCGCGCAGTTCGGGCGGCAAGGCTGGGCCGACGACGCCCGACAGGGCCGAGAAGGCCGCCCCGCCGCCCGAGCCAGAGCCCGACCCCGAGCCGCGGCAGGACACCAGATCGGCGCTGCAGAAACTCGCGGACCGGTTCCGCTAACGCCGCGTTTCGTTTGCCTTCGCCCCTGCCCGCGTGATCATGTGACGCCCGAGGGGGAGCGAATGTCGAAGACATGGAAATGGACGCTGCGGGGACTGCTGGTCCTGGCCGTCGTGCTGCTCGCACTCGCGGTCTGGCAACGCGAGGCGCTGATCCGCCTGCAGGCGGTCAACACGCTTTTCGCCGAAGACCGTATCGTCAGCAATTTCAGCCACATGGACCGGCTTTTTGAACACCGCCCCGTGCCGCGCGGCGATGGGCCTGTGACGCCGTTGCCGCAAGGCGCGCCGCTGGCCCTGCCCGACGACTTCGACGCCTGGCTGCAGCGCCGCGCCGTCACCTCGCTGGTGATGCTCAAGGATGGCACCGTGGTGCACGAGAGCTACCACCTGGGGACCGGCCCGGTCGATCTGCGGATTTCCTGGTCGGTGGCGAAATCCTATCTCTCGGCCCTCTTCGGAGTGATTCTGGCCGAAGGCGCCATCGACAGCCTTGACGATCCGATCACCAAATACGCCCCGTCGCTGACCGGCGGCGCTTATGACGGGGCCACCATCCGCAACGTGCTCAACATGGCGTCGGGCGTGACCTTTGACGAGGACTACCTGGATTTCTGGAGCGACATCAACAAGATGGGACGCGTTCTTGCGCTTGGCGGATCGATGGACGGCTTTGCCGCCGATCTGTCCGAGACTTTCACGACACCCGGCAAGCAATACAAATACGTCTCCATCGACACCCATGTGCTGAGCATGGTGCTGCGCGGCGCCACAGGCCGGGACATTCCCGAGCTTCTGTCGGAAAAGATCATAGGGCCCATGGGGTTGGAGGCCGAACCTTACTACGTGACCGACGGCTACGGCGTCGCCTTTGTGCTCGGTGGTCTCAACCTGACCACCCGCGACTATGCCCGGATGGGGCAGATGTTCCTGCAGCGCGGGCGTTACAACAGCCGCCAGATCGTGCCCGCCGACTGGGTCGCCGACAGCACCGCGCCAACCGCCCCGACCGCACCCGGGAAGATCCAGTACGGCTATCAATGGTGGATCCCGGCGGACGCCACGCCGGGGGAATTCCTGGCGCGTGGCGTCTATGGCCAGTATGTCTATATCAACCGGCCCTCGGGCGTCGTGATCGCCACCACCGGGGCCGACAAACAGTTTCGCGCGGACGGAGCATTCGACGACAGCCTGTCGATGTTTCGCACGCTCACAGCGATCGCACAGGAGGAGTGACATGGAAAAAGACCCCGAAGTCAACGCCTTGGGCGGCGCGCTTGAGATGTGTTCGACCGACCCGCTGACCGGGTTCTTCCGCGATGGCCAGTGCAACACCTGCGCCGCCGACACCGGCAGCCACACGGTCTGCGCGGTGATGACGGCCGAATTTCTCGCCTTTTCGAAATACGTCGGCAACGATCTGAGCACCCCGCGCCCGGAGTTTCGGTTCCCGGGGCTGAACCCGGGCGACCAGTGGTGCCTCTGCGCCGCGCGGTTCCTGCAGGCGCATGAGGAAGGCTGCGCGCCCCGCGTGAACCTGCGCGCCACACATCAGCGCGCGCTGGATATCGTGCCGCTGGAGGTGCTCGAGAGCTACAAGGTCTGAGCCCGCGCTCAGGACGGTTTTTCGATCCCCGGCAGCGCGTCGCCCATCAGCGCGTCGATGAAGAGGCTCAGCAGCTGCGGCCGGCCTGACACCCCCGCCTTGCGATAGATCGCGTTGGTTTGTGCCTTGACCGTGCCTTCGGACGTGTTGCGCAAGGCGGCAATCTCGGCGGTCGACAGGCCCTTGATGGAGAACAGCGCCACATCGCGTTCCGCCGGGGTCAGCGCCCAGGTCTCGAACCGCTCTTCCAGAACATCCATGAACGCGCCCGAGGCCAATCGCAGGCTTTCCTCGGCGTGGGCGCGGGCGCGTAGGCTGCGCGACAACATCATCGCCGTCACCGCCACCCCCAGGACAAGGCCCAGGGCGGCGCCGATCTCGATCAGCTCGATCAGCGCCCAGGACAGCGGGGCGCTGCGCAGCCCCAGGACGCTGGACCCGATATCCCAAAGGAAGAACAGCGCGCAGGTGAGCTGCAGAAGCAGAAGAAGAAAAAAGGCAATGCGATCGGTCACCAATCCGGTCCTGGAACAAGGCGTCTCACGGGGCGTCAGTCATCGTCGTCGTCGTCGCCGCCGCCTCCGTGGCCCGAGCCGCTGTTATCGGACCCGTGGCCCGAGTTGCTGCTGCCAGAGCCGCTGTTGTCATTATCGTCGTCGTCGTCATCGTCCCCGCGATCATCGTCCCGGTCATCCCCGTCGTCGCGGTCGTCACGGTCGTCATCATCCGAGAATCTCGAACGGGAGTCGGAGCTGTCGTCATCCGAAGAGCCGCCCCCGGACCGGTCGTCCCGGTCGAGGTAGTCCCGCAGGATCGCGCCTGTCGCGGGGTTTAGAATGATCTCGCGGGTTCCCTGTCGGCCGGTGGCTACGATCCTCGTCCGTCCCAGCCAGGTGCGGCTGATGCGGATGCGGCCGTAGCCTTGCCGCTGGAGCTGCCGGACGATCTGATCCTGGGCGGTCTGGGCCCACGTGGGAATGGCAACAACCAGCCCGACCGCGGTCAGGCTGCCAAGAAAGGCCCGGCGCTTCATCGCGCACCTCCGGCAAATGCGGAACGAAGGTCGCCCCCCGCTCCGCCGTGAAAGATGGTCTCAATCGTCGTCGTCGTCGTCACCGTCATCGTCTCCACCACCGTGGCCGCCCCTGCCGCCCCGATCATCATCATCGTCATGGTCGTCACCGCCATGACCCCGGTGGCCGCCACGGTCGTCGTCGTCGTCATCGCCACGGTCGTCGTCGCGGTCATCATCGCCGCCGCGGCCGTCATTGTCATCCGTTCCGTCATCATCGTCATCATCGCGTCCCGACCGATGGTCATCGTCGTCATCGTCCTCGTCATCATTGTCATCGTCGTCGCGCGGGCCCGAGGCCGAACCGCTGCGGCGCGCGTCGACAAAATCGCGATCCTCGTTGCGGATCTGGACGCCGGGGCTGATGCTCTCGCCCGCGGCGCTTTCGACCTCCTGCTTGACGATGCTGCCGGTGGCATTGTCGTAGATCACCTCGATCTTGCGGGCGCCATCGATCGCTTCGGCCTTGGTCTGCGTCGGACCGACCTTAATCTCGATCCGGTCAAACCCGTTGGCCTGCAAGTCGCTCACGATCTTGTCGGTGAACGACTGCGCAAAGGCGACGGTCCCGACAAGGAGCGCGGAGGCGGTCGTAAGGAAAATAATGCGTGTCATCTTCAGTCCCTTTTCTGTCATGCGGCTGGGCCGCGTTTCTGAACGGCGTCAGACTGAAGCGGGGCGACGCGCCAGGTATATTGGCACGCGGTTTAATCCGGGGTCGATAAACCTGAGGTCCAGCAGCCTAAACCTGGGTTTAGGCGCGCCTTCTGACCCTTTGTACCGTGCCGAGGGTCCGCAGGCTCTGGCCCCGCGCCGTCGCGTTGGTACTGGCCTCGAACGCGCCAAGCTGACAGACTGGGCGCATTCATTGATCCTTTTCACGGAGACAGCGATGGCAGACCCTTTTCAGAACGTGGACGCCGCCGGCCCCGAATTCATCAAGATCTTTGCCGACTCCATGGATGTGCGGCAGTCCGATCCGGCGATGGAGCAGATCGTCGCCACATACCTTGGCAAGCTGTCGCTCAGCGACGACAGCACACTGATCGAGGTCGGCGCCGGGGCCGGGGCGGTCGCGCGCCGGATCGCCGCCCATGCCGACCCCGCGCAGGTGGTGGCCTATGACCCTTCGGCCGGATTTATCGAAGAGGCCAAGGCCCGTGCCAGGGATCACGCCAACCTGCGGTTCGAAGTGGCGGACGGCGCCGCCCTGCCGCGCGACGACGCCTCGACCGACGTGGTGATCATGCACACCGTCCTCACCCATGTGGTCGACCCCAGGGCGCTGATCACCGAAGCGGTGCGCGTGCTGCGCTCCGGCGGGACCCTCATCGCCTGCGACGCCGATTTTTCAAAGGCGACCTTCGCGCATTTCCCCAACGATCCGCTGGATGCCTGCGCGCGCGAATTCGTCCGCTCCTTCGTCACCGACCCCTATCTGGTCGGCAAGCTGCGCGGGTTGTTGTCCGGGGCGGGGCTCGGGCTCGAGTTCTTCGATGTGCAAAGCCGTGTCGTGACCACGCCGCAGCAAATGCGGCCCTGGGTCGAAATGACGGCCAACGCCATGCAGGAGCGGGGCGAGATCGGGCCGGGCCTGGCGCAGGCGCTGATCGCAGAGCATGAACGCCGGGCCGAGGCGGGTGTGCTTTACGGCTATCAGGCCTTTGCGACCGCGATCGCCCGGAAGCCCGGCTAGTAAGGACCCGGGCGGCGGTCTGCCGCCCCGGATCAAAGCCTACATGTCAAAGCCCAGGTGCTTGGCCACGGTAAAGATGTCCTTGTCGCCGCGCCCGCACATGTTCATGCAGATGATGTGGTCCTTGGGCAGCTCGGGCGCGATCTTCATCACATGCGCCAGCGCGTGGCTGGGCTCCAGCGCCGGAATGATGCCTTCCATCTCACAGCAAAGCTGGAACGCCTCCAGCGCCTCCTTGTCGGTGATCGCGACATATTCGGCGCGGCCGATGTCGTGCAGCCAGGCGTGTTCCGGACCGATGCCGGGGTAGTCAAGCCCGGCCGAGATCGAGAAGCCTTCGAGGATCTGGCCATCGTCGTCCTGCAGCAGGTAGGTGCGGTTGCCGTGCAGCACGCCGGGCCGACCACCGGTGAGCGAGGCGCAATGCTCCATCTTGTCGTTGACGCCTTTGCCGCCGGCCTCGACCCCGATGATGCGGACATCCTTGTCGTCGAGGAACGGATAGAACAGGCCCATGGCGTTCGACCCGCCACCGATGGCGGCAATGATCGTGTCGGGCAGACGGCCCTCGGCGGCCATCATCTGTTCCTTGGCTTCCTTGCCGATGATCGCCTGGAAATCCCGCACCATCGCCGGATAGGGGTGCGGACCGGCGACCGTTCCGATGCAATAGAAGGTGTCGCGCACGTTGGTGACCCAGTCGCGCAGCGCGTCGTTCATGGCATCCTTGAGCGTGCCGCGACCCGATGTCACCGGCACCACCTCGGCGCCCAGCAGTTTCATGCGAAAGACGTTGGGCGCTTGGCGTTCGACATCATGCGCGCCCATGTAGACCACGCACTTCAGCCCGAACTTGGCGCAGACGGTTGCCGTGGCGACGCCGTGCTGGCCCGCGCCGGTTTCGGCGATGATGCGGCTCTTGCCCATGCGGCGGGCGAGGATGATCTGGCCCAGCACGTTGTTGATCTTGTGCGCGCCGGTATGGTTCAGCTCGTCCCGTTTGAGATAGACCTTTGCCCCGCCCAGATGCTCTGACAGCCGTTCGGCATGATAAAGCGGGCTGGGGCGGCCGACGTAATGGGTCCAGAGATCGTGCATCTCGTCCCAGAAGCTCTGGTCGTTCTTGGAATGCTCGTACTGCTCTTCCAGTTCAAGGATCAGCGGCATGAGCGTTTCCGACACAAACCGCCCGCCGAAATCGCCAAAGCGGCCCTTTTCGTCGGGGCCGGTCATGAAGCTGTTAAAGAGGTCGTTCATCGCGCATCTCCCTTGGGGTCGGCGGCTGGAGGGTCAGGGGCTGGTTGTAGGCGCGTGGGATAGGGATTTCCAGTGCCATTCTGCCGCGCAGCCTGCACCGCCGCGCGCGTTTTCCTTGAGGAGAACGGGCCCGGAAAATTCGAACTTTCCGGGGGCGCTCAGACGGCAGCCCGTTCGAGGGCGGGATAGCGCAGGCCCAGCGTCACACCTCGCGCCACGAAAGAGATCAGAAGCGCCGCCCAGAGCCCGTGGTTGCCGGTCCACGGCACGAGCGTGAGCACCGCGGCCAGATAGACCAGCGCGGAGATCAGCATCATGTTGCGCATGTCCGCCGTGCGCGTGGCCCCGATGAAGATGCCGTCGAGCATCCAGGACCCTAGCCCCACCAGTGGCGCCGCGATCATCCACGGCAGATAGTCCCGCGCCGCGGCCTGTACGGGGGGCACGTCGGCCATGAGGTCGATGAGCGCCGGGCCCGCCAGCCAGAAGAAGGCTGACAGCGCCGCGCAGGAGATCAGCCCCCAGACCGAGGTCAGGAGCGCCCCGCGCCGAAGAGTCTGCACAGCGCGCGCGCCCATGGCCTGCCCCACCAGCGCCTCGGCCGCGAAGGCGAAACCGTCGAGCGCATAGGCGGTGATCTGCAGAAACTGCAGCAGTACCTGGTTGGCGGCCAGCACCACGTCGCCGAAATCGGCGGCGAGGAAAAGGAAGGACATGAAGATCGCCTGCAGCAGCAAGGACCGGATCAGGATGTCGGAATTGACCCGGGTCATATTGATGAGTTTCGCCCGGTCAAAGACCCGCGCCCAGTCGCGCCAGGCGGGCACGCGGAACGCCGCGCGGCACAGCCACAGGCCCATGGCCAGCCCCGACCATTCCGCGAGGAAAGTGGCAAAGGCCACGCCGTTGACGCCCCAGCCCAGCCCCAGCACGAACCAAAGGTCGAGCACGATGTTGAGCAGGTTCATCCAGACTTGCAGGACCAGCAGCGCCCGGGTGCGTTCCTGCGCGATGAGCCAGCCCGAGATGCCGTAGATCGCGATGGCGGCGGGCGCCGACCAGATGCGTATCTGCATGTATCCGCGCGCCAGGCCTTCAACCTCGGCGCTGGCGGGCGCGAGCTGGAAGGCCGCCCAGAAGATCGCGGCCTGCCCCACGATCATCAGCGCACCCGCGCCCAACCCGATCATCAGCACCCGGGTGAGCAGCGCCGCGACCTCAGCCCGGTTGCCCTGCCCCGCCGCCTGCGCCGCCAGCCCGGTTGTGCCCATGCGCAGGAAGCCGAAGATCCAGTAGACGCCCGACAGGATGATCGCGCCGATGCCCACCGCCCCGATGGGCGCGGCGAGGCCGATCTGGCCCACGACGCCGGTGTCGACCGCGCCCAGGATCGGCACGGTGGCGTTCGAGATGACGATGGGAATCGCTATCCTGAGCACGCGGGCGTGCGTCACCTCGCGCGGCGGATCGGCCAGCGCGTCGGTCATGGAGTGCAACCCTTTTCGGGGGCTCTGCCCCCGTCCGCGCCGGGGCGCGGCCCCCCCCGAGGTATTTTTGAACCAGAGAAGCAGGGGGTGCGGCGCATCGGATCAGCCATCGCTGCGGGGCATCAGGAAATGCGCCGAGGCCTGGGCGAAGGGACGGTCGCGGTTGTCCTGCCAGGCCTCGACATGGACGCTGGCGTAGCGGCGGCCCGAGCGGGTGATCTTGGCCCGCGCGTAGGCGTCGCGCGGCAGGCCCGAGCGCAGGTAGTCGACGGTGAAGTCGATGGTCTTGGGCAGGCGCGGCAGATCGCCGGCCTCGAGCGCATCGAACGTCAGCGCCCCGCTTTCGATATCCTCCCACAGCCAGGCCCAGCTGAGCGAGATGATCGCCGTCACCTCGAGAAACGCTGCCGTCACACCGCCATGGATCGCGGGCAGGAAGGGGTTGCCGATCAGCATGTCGTCGAAGGGCAGGATCGCCGTCAATTCGTCGCCGCGACGGTCGAAGGTGATGCCCAGAAACTGGATATAGGGCACCCCGCCCGCGAGCGCGCGCAGGGCGGCATCGCGGCGTTGCTTGACCACCTGGACGGGTTCGGGGGGACGGCGCGCCATGGACTAGCGCCCCTCGACCGTAAAAGCGCCGGTGGCGGTCGCGACGGGGCGGTCGGTGTCGTCGTCGCAGGCGGTGGCGCGGACAAAGGCCACCGACCGGGTGATGTGATAGCAGGTGGCCACCGCGGTGATCGCCTGACCGGGGGTCGCGGCGCGCATGTAGTCGATCCGCAGGTCGATG
Source organism: Thalassococcus sp. BH17M4-6 (assembly GCF_049323015.1). Taxonomy (NCBI): domain Bacteria; kingdom Pseudomonadati; phylum Pseudomonadota; class Alphaproteobacteria; order Rhodobacterales; family Roseobacteraceae; genus Thalassococcus; species Thalassococcus sp. BH17M4-6. The sequence goes on along the minus strand of NZ_JBMPGU010000002.1, from coordinate 313,273 downwards.
GTTGCCGTGCCCGCAGGGGCCGACGGGTGGCTCATCACCGCGGCGCCGCCGCAGGTGTCCATCAGTGCCGACACCGCACCGCCATGGATCACCCCGGTCTTGGGGTCCCCGATCAGCCGTTCGTCGTAGCCCATGGTCATCGTCGCTGATCCGTCACCGATATCGGTGATCTGCAGACCCAGCGCCCGGGCGTGCGGGATGGTTTCGATGAACTGACGCGCGATGCGGGCCTTTTCGGGGGTGGTCATGGCGGGGCTCCTTGCTGGGCTTACTGTGCACGGGCGCGCCCGGCGTGCAACCCGCTGCAACGCGCTGGGGTGTGTTGCCCTTGCCCGCAGGTTCGTTATCATTCCCGTCATGGGAGAACCGCAATGACCGAACGGCTGAGCTTCAAGGAAATGTGCGCGCGCTACGACGTGACGCCGCGCACCTTGCGCTATTACGAATATATCGAACTTTTGCAGCCTGAACGCGACGGACGATCGCGCTGGTACGGGCCCCGCGAATGCGCGCGGATGACGCTGATCCTGCGCGGGCGCAAGTTCGGCTTTCAGCTTGAGGACATCCGCCAGTGGCTGCTGATCTACGAAAAGGAAGGCACCGAGGCGCAGATGAAAGCCTGGATCGATCTGGCCGACGGGCAACTGGCCGAACTGGCCGAGCAGCGCCGCCAGCTGGACGAGGCGATCGACGAATTGCAGCGGCTGCGCGACGATACGGCCGATTCTCTCAAGGGTTGACCGGCGACCCGCCGGGTATGGAATTCCGGACCCGGCCCGGCGCGGAAAAAATTTGACCAAACAATAAAATTTCGGAAACGACCGATTGACGCGACTTTATCTTACGTCAACGGAAAAGTGACGCAGCGTCTGAGTTACGTCACCCAAAATTCCCATTGTATGAAGAGCTCCAGATACGCATTTCGTCCGGCACCCCGCTTGATGAAAAAGGTTAGTACCGATGAGCGAAGACCGGACAATGACAATCCGCGCGATGTGCGAAGCGTTCGATGTGACGCCCCGCACGCTGCGCTTTTACGAGGCGAAGGAGCTGCTGTTCCCGATCCGCGAAGGCCAGAAACGGCTGTTCACGCGGCGCGACCGCGCCCGGCTCAAGCTGATCCTGCGCGGCAAGCGTTTCGGATTCTCGCTTGAGGAGATCCGCCAGCTTCTGGACCTCTACGACATGGGTGACCAACAGCAGACCCAGATCCACAAGACCTATGAAATCGCACAGCAGCGCCTGCGCGACATGATCGGCCAGCGCGACGACCTCAACCAGGCCATTGCCGAACTCGAGGAACAGCTGGCCTGGGGCGAAAAGATGCTCGCCTCGATCAGTCAGCCGAAACGCGCCGCCGAATAAAACACCGACATCCGACGGAGGATCCAGATGCCCATCTACCACGCCCCCACCAAGGACATGCAGTTCGTCATGCACGACGTGCTCAAGGCGAGCGAGCAGGACATTCCCGGCTATGACGAGCTTGATCGCGACTTCACCGCCGCGGTGCTTGAGGAATCGGGCAAGCTGGCCACCGAGGTGCTGGCGCCGCTGAACACCGTCGGCGACACCGAAGGCTGCGTGCTGGAAAACGGCGTGGTGCGCACGCCCACCGGGTTCAAGGAAGCCTTCGACCAGATGCGCGATGGCGGCTGGACCGCGCTGGACTGCGATCCCGACTACGGCGGCCAGGGCCTGCCCTACCTGATGCACACCGCGGCGCAGGAACCCTTTGTGTCGGCCAACATGGCCTTCAACATGTACCAGGGCCTGACCCACGGCGCCTATACGGCGATCCATATCCATGGATCCGAGCAGCAAAAGCAGACCTACCTGCCCAAGATGACCACCTGCGAATGGACGGGCACCATGAACCTGACGGAGCCGCATTGCGGCACCGATCTGGGCCTCATGCGCACCAAGGCCGTGCCGCAGGACGACGGCACCTACCAGATCAGCGGCCAGAAGATCTTTATCTCGGCCGGCGATCACGACATGGCCGAGAACATCATTCATCTGGTACTGGCCAAGATCCCGGGCGGCCCCGACGGCATCAAGGGCGTATCGCTCTTCATCGTGCCGAAATTCCTGGTGAACGAGGACGGCTCCTTGGGCGAGCGCAACGGCGTCTCGGTCGGCAAGATCGAAGAGAAGATGGGCATCCACGGCAACTCGACCTGCGTGATGAACTATGACGAGGCCACGGGCTATCTGGTGGGCGAGGCGCACAAGGGCATGCGCGCGATGTTCACCATGATGAACGAGGCCCGGCTGGGCGTCGGTCTGCAGGGCTATGCCCAGGCCGAAGCGGCCTATCAGAACGCCGTGGCCTATGCCAATGACCGGTTGCAGGGCCGCGACGTGACCGGTGCGAAATACCCTGAAAAGGCGGCCGACCCGATCATCGTGCACCCCGATATCCGCCGCAACCTGATGGATCAGAAATCCTTCGTCGAAGGCGCGCGCGCCTTCACCTACTGGGGCGCCTACCTGATCGACCGCGCGCACAAGACCGACGATGCCGCGGCCGAAGGGCTGATTTCGCTGATGACCCCCGTGATCAAGGGCTTCCTGACCGACAAGGGCTTCGAGATGGCGGTGAACGCCCAGCAGGTCTATGGCGGCCACGGCTATATCGAGGAATGGGGCATGTCGCAGTTCGCCCGCGACGCCCGGATCGCGATGATCTACGAAGGTGCCAACGGCATCCAGGCGCTGGACCTGGTGGGGCGCAAGCTGGCGCAGGAAGGCGGCAAGCACGTCATGGCCTTCTTCGAGATGATCAAGACCTTCATCAAGGACAATGCAGGGCAGGACGCGGCGTTCGACAAGGACTTCCTCGATCCGCTCAAGGCGGCGTCGAAGGATCTGCAGACCGCGGGGATGTATTTCATGCAGAACGGCATGAAGAATCCCAACAACGCGCTGTCGGGGTCCTATGACTTCATGCACATGTTCGGACATGTCTGCCTGGGCTACATGTGGGCGCGCATGGGTCTGGCCGCGCGCGACGCCCTTGCGGGCGGTGCTTCGGACACCCGGTTCTACGAGACCAAGCTGGCGACCGGGCGCTACTACATGGCGCGGCAGTTGCCCGCCACCGCGATGCACCTGGCGCGTATCCAGACCGGCGCCGACACGGTGATGGCACTGGACGCCGCCAACTTTTGAGACAACGGTGGGGGGTGACCCCCACCCGACTCTCAATCGCCGGAGGAGACCATGCCCAAACGCTTTCGCCTGACCCGCCGCTTTCCGGTCGCCATGACCGAGGACGGCTACCGCGGGCTGAGGAAATTCGCGGCAGAGGCCGGGCTGGACGAAGGGGAGGCGCTGTCGTTCCTGTTCGAAAACTTCGGAAGCATCACCGACGACGAGGCGCTGAGCCACCGGCTGCGCCTCTTCAACTCGGAACTGGACGCACGCAAGAAATAACCGCCCGTCAGGAGGGGAGCCTGAATGCGATCCACATGGATGACCGACGAGCACGCCATGCTGTCCGAGATGACCGCCAGGTTCATCGAGACCGAGTGGCAGCCGCTCTATGACAAATGGCGCAAGCAGGGCCAGATGGACCCCAAGACCTGGACACAGGCGGGCGCGCTCGGCCTGCTCTGCCCGTCCGTGCCCGAGGAATACGGCGGCGTGGGAGGGGATTTCGGCCACGAGGCGGTGATCCTGATCGAGGCCGGGCGCGCCAACCTGGCCAGCTGGGGCCACGGCATCCACTCCGGCATCGTCGCGCATTACATCCTGGCCTACGGCACAGAAGAGCAGAAAAAGCGCTGGCTGCCCAAGATGGTCTCGGGCGAGATGGTCGGCGCGCTGGCGATGACCGAACCCTCGGGCGGGTCGGACGTGCAGCGGATCAAGACCCGCGCCCTGCGCGACGGCAATGCCTACCGGCTCTCGGGGCAGAAGACCTTCATCACCAACGGCCAGCACGCCAACCTGATCGTGGTCGCCGCCAAGACCGACCCGTCCGAAGGCGCCAAGGGCGTGTCGCTGGTGGTGGTCGAAACCGATGGGGCGGAAGGATTTTCGCGCGGCCGCAACCTCGACAAGATCGGCTGCCATGCCGCCGACACGTCCGAGCTGTTCTTCGACAACGTTGAGATTCCGCCGGAAAACATCCTGGGCCAGCAGGAGGGCCAAGGGTTCTACCAGATGATGCAGCAGCTTCCGCAGGAACGGCTGATCATCGGCTGCGGCGCGGTCGGGATGATGGAAGGCGCGGTGGAGCGCACGATCGCCTATTGCAAGGAACGCGAGGCCTTTGGCGGACCGCTCACGCAGTTCCAGAACACCCGGTTCAAGCTGGCCGAATGCCAGACCAAGACCGCGGTGGCGCGGGCGTTCCTGGATCAGTGCATGGCGGAGCACCTAGCGGGCGCGTTGACCGTCGAACGTGCGGCAATGGCAAAGTACTGGCTGACCGATACCCAGGGCGAGGTGCTGGATGACTGTCTGCAACTGCACGGCGGTTATGGCTACATGCAGGAATACGCGGTGGCGGAAATGTGGACCGACGCACGGGTGCAGCGCATCTATGGCGGCACCAACGAGATCATGAAGGAACTGATTGCGAGGGCGCTTTGAAACCTCTGGCGACACCACAGGTGGCCGATGCCGGATGCCTCCGGCGGGAGATATTTCTGCCAAGAAGAAGGAGCGAACCGCACATCGGGCCCCACGCCGTTCGGGCTGCAGTCGGTTCACCCCGCCGACGCGCCCGACCGTCAGACGGAACGCAGGCGCGGCGGCGGAGCTTCTCCTTGGATGGCCATCGGCTCTCCAGCCTGTACCACGGGGCCAGAAAACCCGAGTCTTGGTTAAGGGCAGGTTATCGAAGGGGCGCTCTTTCGGTTTCTTCTTGGCAAAAATACTCCAAAGCGGCCTTTCCCCGCTGCGCAACCGCAAGGATTTGAGGACATGACCATCCAACTGCACTGCTTCGGTGAATCGGGCAACGCCTACAAGGCGGCGCTGGCGCTGCAGCTCTCGGGGCTCGACTGGGAACCGGTGTTCGTGGATTTCTTCGCGGGCGCGACGCGCAGCCCGGAATTCCGCCGCGACGTCAACGTCATGGGCGAGGCGCCGGTAATGGTCGACGGCGACCTGCGGTTGACGCAATCGGGCGTGATCCAGATGTATGTCACCGAGAAGTCCGGCAAGTTCGGCGGCACCACGTCCGATGAGGCCCGCGAGGTCATGCGCTGGATGTTCTGGGACAATCACAAGCTCAGCAGCCAGGCCGGGATGACGCGGTTCCTCATGAACTTTCTGCCCGAGGACAAACGCCCGGCCGAGGTGATCGGCTTCATGCAAGGCCGCCTCAAGGCAGCGTATCAGGTGCTCGACAGTCATCTGGAGGGGCGCGACTGGATCGTCGGCGATGCGCCGACGAATGCCGATCTCAGCTGCTGCGGCTACCTTTACTATCCCGAACCTTTCGGTTTCGACCGCAAGGACTGGCCCCGTATCGACGCCTGGCTGGCGCGGCTCAGCGCCCTGCCCGGCTGGAAACACCCCTACGATCTGATGCCCGGCAACCCATCCGACCGGGCCTGAAGGAGAGACCAATGACCGACGCTTATATCTACGATACCGTGCGCACCCCCCGCGGCAAGGGCCGCAAGGACGGCGCCCTGCACGAGGTGACCAGCGTGCGCCTGTCCGCACAGGTGCTCAATGCCCTGAAAGAGCGCAACGACCTTGAGGGCCATGCGGTCGAGGACGTGATCTGGGGCAACGTCACGCAGGTGGGCGAACAGGGCGGCTGCCTTGCGCGCACCGCGGTCCTGGCCTCGGACCTTGACCAGTCGATCCCAGGTCTGGCGATCAACCGCTTTTGCGCCAGCGGCATGGAGGCGGTGAACCTGGCCGCCAATCAGGTGCGCGGCGGCGCGGGCGAGGCCTATATCGCCGGCGGGGTCGAGATGATGGGCCGCGTGGCCATGGGCAGCGACGGCGCCGCCATTGCCGTCGACCCCAGCGTCGCGATGGACAGCTATTTCGTGCCGCAGGGCATCTCGGCCGATATCATCGCGACCGAATACGGCTTTTCCCGCGACGAGGCTGACAGCCTGGCGGTGGAATCGCAGCGCCGCGCCAAGGCCGCCTGGGACGACAACCGGTTCGAGAAATCCATCATCACCGTGCGTGACCAGAACGGCCTGCCGATCCTGGAAACGGATGAATACATGCGCCCGGGCACCGATATGCAAAGCCTGGGCAGCCTCAGCCCCAGCTTTCAGGCCATGGGCGAGGTGATGCCCGGTTTCGACAAGATCGCGCTGATGAAGTACCCGCATCTGGAGCGGATCAATCACATCCACCATGCGGGCAACTCGTCCGGCATCGTCGATGGCGCCGCGGGCGTGCTGATCGGGTCGAAGGAATTCGGTGAAAAGCACGGGCTGAAACCGCGTGCGCGCATCCGGGCCACGGCCAAGATCGGCACCGATCCCACGATCATGCTGACCGGTCCGGTGCCGGTGACCGAAAAGATTTTGGCCGACAACGGCATGGCCATCGGCGACATCGACCTTTTCGAGGTCAACGAAGCCTTTGCCAGCGTCGTGCTGCGCTTCATGCAGGCGTTCGACGTGGATGCCGACAAGGTCAACGTCAACGGCGGATCGATCGCCATGGGGCACCCGCTGGGGGCGACCGGCGCGATCATCATCGGCACTCTGCTGGACGAGATGGAGCGTACCGGCAAGGGCACGGGTCTTGCGACGCTGTGCATCGCCAGCGGCATGGGGGCTGCCACGATCATCGAAAGGATCTGAACCCGTGCGCACCGCCAGGGACATCTATCAATCCAATCTGGATGCGGTGTCGCAGTTCCTGTGGCAGCGCGATGTGGTCGGCATGCTGGATCACATCGCGCTGCCGAACATGATGCTGACGATGGATGCGCAGGTGGTGATCTCCACCCGCGACGAGATGGCCGAGGCGATGAACCGGTTCCGCGATCATCTGGAAAGCATCCGGGCAGAATCGTATCACCGCATCTGCCAGGATGCGAAATTCCTGGGCCCCGAGCGCGAGACGATTCTGGGCTGGCACACGACCTATATCCTGCGCGGCGGTACCTATCTGATCGAACCGGTCAGCAACCAGATGACACTGATGCTGATCGGCGGGCGCTGGAAGGGCGTGCGGCTGGAAACCGCGACACTGGTGTCGGACTGCCCATCGGTCAGCCCCGAAATGGCGGCGCGCCAGCGGCTGGGACAGGCCGGCCGGGATACAAGGGGATTGCCGTCATGACGCCGAAGCACCTTCGCAAAGGGAGGCATTGAGATCATGCCGAAGATCGACATATCCGCAGTGCCCCGGCGCGACGGGTCGGCCTATCCGCCCCCGCATGACCAAGAGGTCGCGGGCCGGTCGTCACAGCGCCTGGGCGAGGCTGGCGGGATCACCCAGTTCGGCGCAAATCTTGTGCATCTGGAACCGGGGGCGAAATCCTCGATCCGGCATTGGCACGAACGGCAGGACGAATTCGCGATGGTGACGTCGGGCCGCCTCACGCTGGTCGACGATCACGGCCAGACGCCGCTGTCGGTGGGCGATTGCCTGGCCTTTCCGGCGGGCGATGCCAACGGCCATCAGAACGTCAACCTGTCGGATGCGCCCGGCAGCTTTCTGATCATCGGCACCGGGACCGACACCGAGGTCGGATGGTATCCCGATCACGACCTCAAGGTGACCGCCGATGCGGACGGCGTTCGCTATACCCGTCGCGACGGCACACCTTTCGATGGCGAGGGCGGGTCATGACCGCATCTGCCGCGCCCGCCCCCCGTGCGTCCGCACGGGCACCAAGACACACCGACGCCCCTGCGCGGGCGTCCTTCACCGACTGCGCCGGGTCCCCTGCGGACCGGCCCCACCCCAATCTGAGCGGAGACAACACATGACCGATTTCACCATGGAAAAGGGCGACGACGGCGTCGCGATCATCAGCTGGGACGTGCCCGGCAAAAGCATGAACGTGCTGTCGATGCAGGGCCTGCGTGACCTGGACGCGCTGGTCGATGACGCGCTGGCCGACGAGGCCGTCAAGGGCATCGTCATCACCTCCGGCAAGGACACCTTTGCCGCCGGGATGGATCTGAACGTGATCGCCAAGATGAAGGATGACGCGGGTGACGAGCCGGCGCGCGGCGTCTTCGAAGGGATCATGCAGATGCACGGCGTGCTGCGCAAGATCGAGCTTGCGGGCATGGATGCCAAGACCCAGAAGGGCGGCAAACCCGTCGCCGCCGCCCTGCCCGGCACGGCGCTTGGCATCGGCCTGGAAATCCCGCTGGCCTGCCATCGGATCTTCTGTTCGGTCAATCCCAAGGCCAAGATCGGCCTGCCGGAAATCATGGTCGGCATCTTTCCAGGTGCCGGCGGCACCACGCGGATGGTGCGCAAGATGGGTGCGATGGCGGCCTCTCCCTTCCTGCTCGAGGGCAAGCTGTCGGATCCGATGAAGGCCAAGCAGGCGGGCATCGTCGATGAGGTTGTCGCCGATCCGCTCGAGGCAGCGAAGGACTGGGTGCTGAATGCCAAGGACGCCGATCTGGTGAAACCCTGGGACGCCAAGGGCTACAAGATGCCCGGCGGCGCGCCGTACCATCCAGCGGGCTTTATGACCTTTGTCGGTGCCTCGGCCATGGTGCATGGCAAGACCCAGGGCGTCTATCCGGCGGCCAAGGCGCTGCTGTCGGCGGTATACGAAGGCGCGCTGGTGCCCTTCGACACCGCGCTCCGGATCGAGGCGCGCTGGTTCACCAACGTCCTGATGAACCCCAGCTCGGGCGCGATGATCCGGTCGCTCTTCATCAACAAGGAAGCGCTTGAGAAAGGCGCCGTGCGGCCCGCGGATGTGCCCGACCAGCGCGTGCGCAAGGTCGGCGTGCTCGGGGCCGGCATGATGGGCGCGGGCATCGCGCTGGTCAGCGCGCAGGCCGGCATCGACGTGGTGCTTCTGGACCAGAAGCAGGAGGCCGCCGACAAGGGCAAGGCCTATTCGGCGAGCTACATGGACAAGGGCATCCAGCGCAAGAAAGCCACCGAGGAATCGAAAGAGGCGCTGCTGGGCCGCATCCACGCCACCACCGACTATGCCGCCCTTCAGGACTGCGACCTCATTGTCGAGGCGGTGTTCGAAGACCCCAAGATCAAGGCAGAGGTGACGCAGAACGTCGAGAAGGTCATCCCCGAGGATTGCATCTTTGCCACCAACACCTCGACCCTGCCGATCACCGACCTCGCAAAGGCGTCCGAGCGACCCGAGCAGTTCATCGGCATCCACTTCTTCTCGCCGGTCGAGAAAATGATGCTGGTCGAGATCATCAAGGGCAAGGAAACCGGCGATCGGGCCGTGGCCAAGGCGCTGGATTTCGTGCGCCAGATCCGCAAGACGCCGATCGTGGTCAACGACGCGCGGTTCTTCTACGCCAACCGCTGCATCATCCCCTACCTCAACGAAGGCATGCGCATGCTGGCCGAAGGCGTGGCGCCGGCGCTGATCGAAAACGCCGCGCGTCAGGTCGGCATGCCGCTCGGGCCGCTGCAGCTGGTCGATGAAACCTCCATCGACCTCGGTGCCAAGATCGCCCGCGCCACCAAGGCCGCGATGGGCGATGCCTATCCCGACGCCGCGGTGGACGAGGTGATCTTCTGGATGGAAGGCGAGGAACGGTTGGGCCGCAAATCGAAGGCGGGCTTTTACAGCTACGACGACAAGGGCAAGCGGCAGGGCCTGTGGTCCGGTCTGACCGAGAAGTTCCCGCCGCTCGACGACCAGCCCGACCTGACCCTCGTCCAGCACCGTCTGCTTTTTGCACAGGTGCTCGAAGCGGTGCGCGCGCTCGAGGAAGGCGTGCTGATGGACATCCGCGAAGGCGACGTCGGCGCGATCCTGGGCTGGGGCTTTGCGCCCTGGTCGGGCGGCCCGTTCTCGTGGCTCGACATCATCGGCGCGCCTTACGCTGCGGAACGCTGCGATCAGCTGACCGAAAGGTTCGGCGACCGCTTCGCCTGCCCCGACCTGCTGCGCGAGATGGCCGACAAGGGGCAAAGTTTCTACGGCCGCTTCGGCCAGCAGGCTGACAAGGCCGCCTGAGGCACAGCGCGGGGCCGACGTGACCGGGCCGGCTCCGCGCCCGGAAATCTCAGGATTTCCGGATCCGTTTTTCTCCCGAAAAACGCCAACCCAACCGGGGTCGCCCGCAGCCCCGGAATTCTTGAGAATTCCGGGGCGTTTTCCTCAAGGAAAACGTGGCCCGGCCTCAGGGATCAAAACGATATCCGAACCGCGCGATATCTTCCGCGCAAATTTCCCCCACCACCTCGGCCAGACCGTCCGAGTAGTACGTTCGGTAATCCGCACCACGATCCGACCGGTTGTCATGCGGCACGTCGGGCACAAAGCCCAGATGCGCGGCCAGCGGTGCGATATCCTCGGCCAGATGCTCCAGCCGCAGCCAGGCGCTGGCCCGCTCCACCCCGTCGGCGCAGCGCAGATAGCTGCCGTACGGGCTGCCGCCGATGCTGGCGGCGGTGTGGGGATGGCGCAAAAATCCGTCGAACCCGGTCACCTTGGCCAGATGCACCGCCGGATGATCGAACCGCTGCGCCCGCAGCCAGTGATAATAGCTTACCAGCCGGTCCCAGGGGTTGCGCACCAGCGCAAAGGTGAACATGCCCGCGATCTCGTCCATGCTCAGTACCCCGTCGATATCGCTCAGCGTACTGTGCTTCCAGAGCCGCCCCCGCGCCGACAGCTCCTTGATCCGCCCCCGCCGCCGCCGCGCTTTCGGCGTGTCGCCGATCAAGATGTCATCGGCCATCGCCCGCGCCTCCAGCGCCCGCGCCATGGAGGTGCCGCCGGTCTTGGGGATGTGCACGAAGATATAGCGCCGCCCGCGCGAGATGATCATGCCCAACCCTAACCCGCCGCCCCGCCACGGGGAATCCCTGCCGTACCGAAGTCGGCCTTTTCTTGGGCGGCAAAGCTGCGCATAGTCGGGTCCGGACACACATGCGGGAGGAGACGCGGATGGGCTGGCTTGCGGATGAAACCGGACTGGACAGGAACGCTGCGAACTACGTGCCTCTGACGCCGCTGTCGTTCCTGCGGCGCGCCGCTGATGTCTTTGCCCGCCGCCTGGCCGTGGCGTACGGCGACCACCGCAAGACCTATTCCGAATATGCCGAACGTGTGACCCGGCTCGCCTCTGGTCTGGCACAGCAGGGGGTCGCACCCGGCGACGTGGTCGCGACGCTGATCCCCAATGTCCCCGCCCAGGCCGAGGCGCATTTCGGCGTGCCCGCCTGTGGCGCGGTGCTCAACACCATCAACACCCGGCTCGACGTCGGCACGGTCAGCTACATCCTGAGCCATGGCGGCGCCAAGGTCGTGCTGGTCGATTCGCAGTTTCTGGAGCTTGCGGAGCAGGCGATCGCGGAACTCTACGGGCCCGCCCCGATGGTCGTCGAGGTGCCGGATGACGCCGCAGGCCACCCCGCCAGCGGTCGGCACATGACATATGACGCGCTGCTGGAGCGGGGCGATCCGGCCTATGACTGGATCATGCCAGAGGATGAATGGGAAAGCCTCGCGCTCAACTACACCTCAGGCACCACCGGGCGGCCCAAGGGCGTGGTCTATCACCATCGCGGCGCCTACCTCATGTGCATGGGCACGATCGTGTCCTGGCGCATGGTGCTGCATCCGATCTACCTCACCATCGTGCCGCTTTTCCACTGCAACGGCTGGAACCACACCTGGATGATGCCCGCCGTGGGCGGCACGCTGGTCTGTTGCCGCGACATCACCGCGCCCGCGATCTACAACGCCATCGCCGACGAGGGCGTGACGCATTTCGGCGGCGCGCCCATCGTGCTCAACACCCTGGTCAACGCCCCAAAGGATCAGCGCCGCGACTTCGACCAGACGGTCGAGGTCTTTACCGCGGGCGCGCCCCCCGCCCCCGCAACGCTCGCCAAGATCGAGGCGATGGGTTTTCACGTCACTCACGTCTACGGGCTGACCGAAACCTATGGCCACGTGACCGAATGCCTGTGGCGCGAGGAAGACTGGGGCGCGCTAACTGGCGACGACCGCGCCGCCGTGAAGGCCCGGCAGGGCGTGGCGATCCCCACGATGGAGCATATCACCGTGGTGGACGAGGCGATGGCCCAGGTGCCCCGCGACGGCGGCACGCAGGGCGAAATCGTCATGCGCGGCAACGCGGTGATGAAAGGCTACCTCAAGAACCCCGACGCCACGGCCGAGGCGTTCCGCGGCGGCTATTACCATTCCGGTGATATCGCTGTGATGCATGAAGACGGCTATGTCCAGATCGCCGACCGCGCCAAGGACATCATCATCTCGGGCGGCGAAAACATCTCGTCGGTCGAGGTCGAGGGCACGCTGATGGGCCACGAGGCGGTGTCGCTTTGCGCCGTGGTGGCCAAGCCGGACGAGAAATGGGGCGAGGTACCCTGCGCCTTTGTCGAATTGAAAGACGGCGCCGAGGTGACCGAGGACGAGCTCATCGCCTTTGCCCGCAGCAAGCTGGCGGGATTCAAGACCCCCAAAAGGGTGGTGTTCCAGGAGTTGCCCAAGACCTCGACCGGCAAGATCCAGAAGTTCGAGCTGCGCAGTATCGCCAAGGCCCTCTGAGCCATGTCGCAGACCCGCGGCACGACCGTGCTGATCCTGGGCTTTTTCGGTCTCGCCGTCTTGGTCATCGCGGCCAAGTTCGGCGCGGGCTGGATCATGGGCCCCACGGCGCTGGAGCGTTGCCTCGCGTCAGGCGGAACCTGGGACAGCCGGGCGCAAGGCTGCCAGCCGCCCTGATCCCTCCTTCTCTGGTTCGAAAATACCTCAGAGAGCGCGAGAGACAGCGTCTCTCGCATGCCGCAGGCATCGCGGCGCACGTCACGCCTGCCGCATTGCCCGACCGCTGCGCCGATGCTAGTCTTGGCCCAGCAAAGAGGCAGAGCAGCCCGCAATGACAGCGCTGAACGAATATCAACGGCTCGAGGGCACCGGCCTCTGGCGGGCCGACCCGCAGGCGCAGCGGCGCGAGGTGGTGGTGTCCCTGGGCGATGCCACCCTTACCATCAGCGACATGCAGGACCGGGTGCTGGCGCATTGGTCGCTGGCGGCGATCGCGCGGGCGGGCGGCAGCGACGACCCGGTCATCTACCATCCCGACGGCGACCCCGGCGAAACCCTGGAACTGCCCGCGAGCGAGGACGACATGATCGCGGGTATCGAAAAGGTGCGCCGCGTTATCGACCGCCGCCGCCCCCGCCCCGGCAAGCTGCGCTGGGTGCTGAGCCTCGGGGCCGCCGTGATCATCGCGGCGCTGGCGTTTTTCTGGCTGCCCGACGCGCTCTTGCGCCATACGGTCAAGGTCGTGCCCACGGTCAAGCGGGTCGAGATCGGGCAAGCCCTGCTGACGCGCATCGCGCGGGTCGCCGGTCAGCCCTGCGCCGCGCCCGACGCCCGCGACCCGCTGCGCCACCTGGCCCTGCGCATCCTGGGGGAAACCCGCCGCAACGCGCTGGTCGTGCTGCGCGACGGGGTGCAGACCACCGAACATCTGCCCGGCGGCATGATCCTGATGAACCGCGCGCTGGTCGAAGACCCCGAAGACCCGGATGTGACCGCAGGCTACGTTCTGGCCGAGGCGGTGCGCGCCGCGCGGCAGGATCCGCTGGCCGCCCTGCTGCGCGACGCAGGGCTCATGGCCAGCCTGCAACTGCTCACCACCGGCAGCCTGCCCGACGATGTGCTGGACGCCTATGCAGAGAGCCTGCTGACCAGCCCGCAAGCCGCGATCCCGACGGATGTGCTGGTCACCGCCTTTGCCAATGCGCAGCTGCGTACCGCGCCCTATGCCTATGCGCTGGACGTGACCGGCGAAAGCAGCCTGCCGCTGATCGAAGCCGATCCGCTGGCCGGGGACAGCAGCAGCCTTGTGCTGACCGACGCCGACTGGGTGCGTTTGCAGGGCATCTGCGGCGGGTGACGCTTACCGCCTAATGGGACGTCCAAGGGCAGGGTTCCTTCTGACAGGAAAGGCCGTTAGGACAGAGTGAACGACATCGAAATCGGTCGGCTTTCAATACAAGCATTGGCCGAAATCGCGCTGAGCGGCCGATGACCCTTGTATCCCGGCACGGAATCAAAGCCGCCCTCGGCGGCCGCCGTGCCAGCGCCGACAAGGCCCCGTGGACCCGACGCAGTCGCGGTGGGGCAATGACCGCTCGCTACCTAAAAGCTGACATCCATCACACTTGCTCCCGAAGATGTCTTCAAAAGCTGGTTGGCCTGATGGATTGGTAAACGCCCCCCGCCTCGCGCTGTATCGTCCAACGCGAGAAAGGAGGCGACCTTCAAGACCTTCGCCGACCGAACCGCTAGCGCACGAACGCGTCGCCGAAACCGGCACGGCGGGCGGCCGACAGGGCGCGGCTCAGGTCGGACTGGCTGCTGAACGGACCCGCCATGACGATGCGATACGACTTGCCGCCCTTGCTGTACTTGCCATAGCGCACCGGCAGGCCCATGCCCTGCAACCGCCGCGCGGTGCGTTCGGCGTTGGCGGGCACGCCGAAGGTTCCGACCTGCACGTATCTGCCCTTGGCCACGGCGGCCGGTTTGTTGGGCACCGACCTGGAGGCCATGCGCGGCTCTGCCGCCTTGGCCGCGCCCTTGGTCGAGGTATGCGCCTTCTGCGTGGCGTAATCGGTGTAGGGATAGATCAGCTTGGGGTATTTCGCGGTGACATCGCGGCCCGTACGTCGGTCGACAAGACGGCGCGGCACCGTGTTGGTCCAGACCAGTTGGGTCTTGAGATACCCCTCGACCGTCTGGTTGGCGCGCTTGCGGTTCAGCCGGTCGTCGTCAAACGCCGGGCGATAGCCCTTGGGCGTCCGCACCACCTGATCGTCGCGGTTTTCGTAGACGTGGCGCGGCACGATGCGGGTGTTGCCGCTGACCCGTGTCCCGCTGTCACCATATTGCAGCCGGTGCACGTTCTTGTCGGGCGTCGGCGCCTCGCCGCGCCGGACGAGCGTGACGTGCGGAGTGGATTGCGGACCGCAGCGCACCTTGTAGCGGCTACCGTCGTGAATGTACTGCGCGCTGATCGGCGACGCGCCCCGGCAGGCCTGACGCGCGGCCTGCTGCACCGCCTGCGGTGGCGCGGCGGGTTTGGGGGCGACGATACGCGGAGCCGGTTTGGGGGCGGCACGCACCACTCTCTGCGGCGTCGGCGTTTCAACCCGGCGCACCACCGGCTTGGGGACGGCGGCCGCTACCGGTGCGCGGCGCGCGGTCGCCCGCGGCGCGGGCTGTGGCCGCGGGGCGGGCGCTGCGGCCCGGACCTGCGGGGCCGGGGCCGCGGCAGGTTCCGGATCGGGCGTGATCTGAACGACGTTTTCCGCGCGGCGCGGTGTCGGAGCCGGGGCAGCCGCCGTTGCCGTGGGCCGCGCCCCGCACAGATGATCGCGGGCACGGTTCACGCGTGGGACCCAGTTGACGTTGCCGTCGATCCCGGCGCGGACATAGACGCAGCCGCGGCTGTCGACGTATTGCCGACCGGTGTACGAGGCCGGTGGAAATTCCGCCGGAATCTCTGTCGACTGGCGGCTTTGCGCACTGACCGGCGCGGACGTGACCCCAAGCGCCCCGGCCACGATGGCCAAGGCAAAAAATCCTGCATATCGCATGTCTTCCCCCACAGATGACCTGTGCAGGATGCAACATCACCTGACCCAAGTAAAGCGTTGAAATGGCTTATTTTGTGCCGAACATGCGGTCACCCGCATCCCCTAGTCCGGGCACGATATAGCCCTTGTCGTTCAGCCGGTCGTCCAGCGCCGCGGTGACAATCGGTACATCGGGATGCGCCTCCTTCATGCGCGCAACCCCTTCGGGAGCGGCCAAAAGGCAAAGAAACCGGATATTTGTGGCCCCTGCCTGCTTCAGAAGGTCGATCGCCGCGGCCGAGGAATTGCCCGTCGCCAGCATCGGATCGACGGCGATCACCAGCCGGTCCTCCAGCGCTTCGGGCACCTTGAAGTAATACTGCACCGGCTGCAGCGTTTCCTCGTCGCGGTAAAGCCCGACGAACCCGACGCGGGCCGATGGAATCAGTTCCAGCACCCCGTCCAGCAATCCGTTGCCCGCCCGCAGGATCGAGATCAGCGCCAGCTTCTTGCCGTCGAGCACCGGCGCCTGCATCTCCTCCATCGGGGTTTTGATGCTGCGCGTCGTCATCGGCAGGTTGCGCGTCACCTCGTATGCCAAAAGCTGGCTGATCTCGCGCAGCAGCTGGCGGAAGACGGCGGTCGAAGTGTCGGCCTCGCGCATCAGGGTCAGCTTGTGCTGCACCAGCGGGTGATCGACGATTGTCAGATGCTCGGTCATGATCCCTCCAGGGTCTTGAGGATGCGGTCGCGGGTGGCGCTGTCGCAGAACGCGGCGCGCGCGGCATTGCGGGCGATCTCCATGAAATCCTCGGCCCGCCAGTCAAAGGTCCGCGCCAGGTTCAGGTATTCGGCGCGCATGCTGGTGTGAAAGAACGGCGGATCGTCGGTCGATACGGTCACCGTCACACCGCGCTGGCGCAGCTGGTCGATCGGGTGCTTGGCAAGGTTGCCATAGACCCCCAGCGCCACGTTCGAGCCCGGACAGACCTCGAGCACCACCCCGTCCTCTGCCAGCCGATCGACAAGCGCCAGATCTTCGAACGCGCGGACGCCGTGGCCGATGCGTTCGACCCGCAGGTCGTCCAGCGCGGCGCGCACCTCGGACGGCCCGCGCCATTCCCCGGCGTGGCTGGTCAGCCGCAACCCTGCCTCGCGCGCCATGTCGAAACTGTAGGCGAAATCCTTTTGCGCACCGCGGTTCTCGTCCCCTGCCATGCCGAAGCCCACCAGCCAGTCGCCCGCGGTTTCCGCCGCGCACCGGGCGGCGGCCCTGGCCCTGTCGGGGCCGAAATGGCGCACGCAGGTCACGATACCACGCAAGGTGACACCCATCTGCGCCTCGGCCCGGGTGGCGGCGTCCTGGATCGCGGCCAGATAGTCCCGCCAGGCACCAAGATCACCGCCACCGCAGAAATCCGGGCTCAGGAAGGTCTCGGCATAAATGACGTCGTTGTCGGCGCATTGTTCCAGCACGGCGGTGGTCAGGCGGGCGTAATCCTCGGGCGTTTTCAGCACGCTAGTCGCGGCCTCATAGACCTGCAGAAAATGCCCGAAGTCGCGAAAGGCATAAGCGCCATCGGGCCGGAACACGCCCGACAGGTTGACCGACTTTTCCTGCGCCAGCCCGCGAATGAAATCAGGCGGCGCCGCGCCTTCGATATGCAGGTGCAATTCGACCTTGGGCAGGGTCTCGATCCCGGCCAGGTCCTCTTCGGTCAGCGGCTCACGATCCGTCATAGAAAGCTCTTTCCCGGTCCCTGCGGCGGTACGCCCAGATGCGCTGCGATGCTGGCGGCGACATCGGCAAAGGCCACCTGCCCGATCTCGCCCGCGCCGCCCCCGTGGATCAGCACCGGCACCCTTTCGCGGGTGTGGTCGGTGCCGGACCACGTGGGGTCATTGCCGTGATCCGCCGTCAGACACAAGAGGTCGCCGTCGCGCAGCTGCGGAAGGATCCGGCCCAGGCCGTCGTCGAACCATTCCAGCGCGCGGGCATAGCCCGACACGTCGCGACGGTGGCCATAGAGGCTGTCGAACTCCACGAAATTGGCAAAGGTCAGGCTGCCGTCGGGGGCATCTCGCACCAGATCTCCCAGATGGTCCATCAGAGTCGCATCCGTCCCCTTGCGCAGATCGTCGATCCCGCGCATCGAAAAGATGTCGCCGATCTTGCCGACGGCAAAGACCTTGCCGCCTGCCCCCTGCACCCAGTCGGTCAGCACCGGGGACGGCGGCGCGATGGCGTAGTCGCGGCGGTTGGCGGTGCGGCGGAATTCGCCCTCCTGACCGACGAAGGGTCGGGCGATGACGCGGCCCACCTTCATCGCGTGCAGGTCGGGCGCCAGCCGCGCGCATAGGTCTAGAAGCCGGTCCAGACCGAACGTCTCCTCATGGGCGGCGATCTGGAACACGCTGTCGGCCGAGGTATAGCAGATCGGCCAGCCGCTTTGCAGATGCGCGGCTCCGAACCGGTCGATCATCACCGTGCCGGAGCCGTGGCAATCGCCCAGAATGCCGTCGGTCCCGGCAAGCGCACAGACCCTCGACGTCACCTCGGACGGGAAGGCCGGTTCGGCCTTGGGGAAATAGTGCCAGTCCCAGGGCACCGGCAGGCCTGCCAGCTCCCAATGGCCCGACGGCGTGTCCTTGCCGCGCGACACCTCGGTCGCGGCCCCCCAAAGGCCGGTGGGCGTGGCGGTCAGCCCCGGCGCGTCGTCGCCCGAGGCAAGCCGCACCGCCGCCCCCAGCCCCAGCGCATCCAGATGCGGGATGCGCAATGGTCCGCTGCGCCCCTCTTCGGCCCGGCCCGCCGCACAGGCCTGCGCGATATGCGCGACCGTGTTGGCCCCGGTATCGGGGCGGTCGTCGTTGAAATAGCGGTCCGCGTCGGGCGCGCCGCCGATCCCCACCGAATCCATCACCACCAGAAACGCCCGCATTCTATCCCCCTGCCCCGAACATCCGGGAACCGACACGCTGCATCATCTGCCCGTAAATACTTCGGGGAGCGCGAGGGGCTGGCCCCTCGCTCCGGCGATGACACCCTGCACTCACGCCACCCGCTCCCGCACCAGCTTTGCCTTGGGCGCGGCCCCGCCCAGTGTCACCGCCGCGCGCACAGCGGCCACTGCGGCCTCGGCCTCGTGTTCGCGCGCGGCATGCACCCGGGCCAGCGGCTGGCCCTTGCGGACCTCGGTGCCCAGCGCCATAACCTCGGACAGGCCGACCGCCGGGTTGACCACATCGCTTTCCACCTGCCGCCCGCCGCCAAGTTCCACGACAGCAAGGCCCAGCACCTCGCCGTCGATGGCCGTGACGGTGCCGTCGGCGGGCGCCTCGACCTCCCTTATCACCGGCGCCTCGGGCAGGAACCGCGCCCAGTTCTCGACAAAGGCGACGGGGCCGCCCATGGCGTAGATCATCCGCCCGAACCGTTCGGCGGCGCCGCCGTCGGCGATGGCGGCGGTGATCCGCGCCGCGCCCTCTGTCGCATCCGCCACCACGCCCGCATTGGCCAAAAGCTCTCCGCCCAGCGCGGCGCAAAGCGCGCCCAGCCGGCCCTCTGCCGCGCCCGTCAGCACCTGAAGCGCCGCGTCGACCTCAAGCGCATTGCCCAGTGCCGAGGCCAGCGGCTGATCCATGTCGGTGATCAGCGCGGTCGTGGGGCACCCGGCGGCCTTGGCGGTGCCGACCAGCGCTTTTGCCAGCGCCCGCGCGTCGGCGTCGGATTTCATGAAGGCCCCAGATCCGACCTTGACGTCCAGCACCAGACCGCCCAACCCGGCGGCCAGCTTTTTCGACAGGATCGACGCGGTGATCAGGTCCAGACTTTCGACCGTGCCGGTCACATCGCGCACCGCGTAAAGCCGCTTGTCCGCCGGGGCGATGGCGGCGCTCGCCGACACGATGGCGCAGCCCGCTTCGGCCACCACGGCGCGAAACCGCGCCTCGTCCAGCGCCGTGACGCAGCCCGGGATCGCCTCCATCTTGTCCAGAGTGCCGCCGGTATGGCCCAGCCCGCGGCCCGAGATCATCGGCACGTAGACGCCGCAGGCCGCCAGCGCCGGGGCCAGGACCAGCGACACGCAATCGCCCACGCCCCCGGTGGAATGCTTGTCCAGGACCGGCGCGTCCAGATCCCAGGTCAGCACCTGCCCCGAATCGCGCATCGCCTCGGTCAGCGCCACGCGCCCGGCGTCAGACAGGCCGCGCAGGCAGACCGCCATGGCAAAGGCCCCGGCCTGCGCGTCGCTCACTCCCTGATCGGCCAGCCCCTCCGCGAACCAGCGCAGCGCTTCCGGCCCCGGCTCCTGCCCCCGGCGCAGCCCGGCGATGATCGCGCGGGCGTCCATCAGTCCCCCTCCATATGGCCTTTGCCAAAGGCGCCGGGCAAAAGTGCCGACACCGTGGTCTGCAAGGTCGTCCCTGCCGTTGTCGCCAGCGTCACCGTCACATCACCATCGGCGAATTCCGCGATCTTCTGGCGGCAGCCGCCACAGGGCGGCACCGGGCTGGGGCTGTCTGCGATCACCGCGATTTCCGCGATCCGCGTGTCGCCTGCGGCGATCATCGCCGCGATGGCGCCCGCCTCGGCGCAGGTGCCTTCGGGATAGGCCACATTCTCGACATTGCAGCCAACATGCACCGTGCCCGAGGTCGCGCGCAGCGCCGCGCCGACCTTGAAGCGGGAATAGGGCGCATGGGCGTTTTCGCGCACCGCGCGGGCATCGTCGATCAGGGACATCTGGCACCTCCGTCTTGCCGGGGCAGAGTGTGCCGGGGTCGGACAGGATGCAAGCGGCCTGTCGCGTCAGCCAGTGCGCCTGCCCGCCAACTTTCTCACCCAAAGCGCCAATGTTTGCGACGGACAGCACCTTTCCCTGACCCGCGGGAAGTGCTTTAACCCAAGGCAAACGCGAAAGAGGGACCCATGGCCGACACCCCCGACAAGACGTTGCGCGAAGCGGCGCTGGAATATCACCGCCATCCGAAACCCGGCAAGCTGGAAATCCGCGCCACCAAGCCGCTGGCCAATGGCCGCGACCTGGCCCGCGCCTATTCGCCCGGCGTGGCCGAGGCCTGCCTCGAGATCAAGTCCGATCCCGACACCGCCCGCGACTACACCGCGCGCGGCAACCTCGTGGCGGTGGTGAGCAACGGCACCGCAGTGCTGGGGCTGGGCAACATCGGCGCGCTCGCCTCCAAACCGGTGATGGAGGGCAAGGCCGTCCTCTTCAAGAAATTCGCGGGCATCGACTGTTTCGACATCGAGGTGAACGAGAGCGATCCCGAAAAGCTCGCCGATATCGTCTGCGCGCTGGAGCCGACATTCGGCGCGATCAACCTTGAGGATATCAAGGCGCCCGACTGTTTCGTGGTGGAAAAGCTTTGCCGCGAACGGATGAACATCCCGGTCTTCCACGACGACCAGCACGGCACCGCCATCGTCGTGGGGGCTGCGGCCTTCAACGCGCTTCTGGTCGCGGAAAAGCGGTTCGAGGAGATCAAGATCGTGTCCACCGGCGGCGGGGCGGCGGGCATCGCCTGCCTCAACATGCTGGTGAAACTGGGGGTGAAGCGCGAAAACATCTGGCTGTGCGACATTCACGGGCTGGTCTACGAAGGCCGGACCGAGGACATGACCCCGCAGAAGGCGGAATTCGCGCAGGCCAGCGACCTGCGCACGCTGGAAGACGTGATCGACGGGGCCGACCTCTTTCTAGGGCTCTCGGGGCCCAATGTCCTGAAGCCCGCGATGGTCGAGAAGATGGCGGTGCGTCCGATCATCTTTGCCCTCGCCAACCCCAATCCGGAAATCACCCCCGACGACGCCCGCGCCGTCAGCCCGAATGCCATCATCGCCACGGGACGGTCGGATTTTCCCAACCAGGTCAACAACGTCCTGTGCTTTCCCTTCATCTTTCGCGGGGCGCTGGATGTCGGCGCCACGACCATCAACGACGAGATGGAGATCGCCTGCGTCGAAGGGATCGCCGCGATGGCGCGCGCCACGACAAGCGCCGAAACCGCTGCCGTCTACAAGGGCGAACAGCTGACATTCGGGCCCGACTACCTGATCCCGAAACCGTTCGACCCGCGCTTGTCGGGCGTGGTGTCGGCCGCCGTGGCCAAGGCCGCGATGGAAACCGGCGTGGCGACGCGGCCCATCGATGATATGGCCGCCTACAAGGCCAAGCTTGACGCCAGCGTCTACAAATCCGCCCTGATCATGCGCCCGGTGTTCGAGGCCGCGCGCACCGCGTCGCGCCGCATCGTGCTGGCCGAGGGCGAGGACGAGCGGGTGCTGCGCGCGTCGCAGGCGATCCTGCAGGAAACCACCGAACAGCCGATCCTGATCGGCCGCCCCGAGGTGATCGAGGCGCGGTGCGAACGGCTGGGACTTGAAATCCGGCCCGACCGCGATTTCAAGATCGTGAACCCGGAAAACGACCCGCGTTACCGCGACTACTGGGAAAGCTACCACAACCTGATGTGCCGCCGCGGTGTCACGCCCGACCTCGCGCGGGCGATCATGCGCACCAACACCACCGCCATCGGCGCGGTCATGGTCCATCGCGACGAGGCCGACAGCCTGATCTGCGGCACCTTCGGCGAATTCCGCTGGCACCTGAACTACGTCAGCCAGGTGCTCGCGACCGAGGGCCGGCATGCGGTGGGATCGCTGTCTCTGATGATCCTCGAGGACGGGCCGCTTTTCATCGCGGACACTCATGTGCATGTCTATCCCAGCCCCGCGCAGCTGGCCGAAACCGCCTGCGCCGCCGCGCGCCACGTGCGCCGGTTCGGGCATACGCCCAACATCGCCTTCTGTTCGCAGTCGCAGTTCGGCAACCAGGGCGACGGGTCGGGCAACCGCCTGCGCGAGGCCATCGCGATCCTCGATTCCGAGCCGCGGGATTTCTGCTACGAGGGCGAGATGAACGTGGACGCGGCACTCGACCCCGAGCTGCGGGAAAAGCTGCTGCCCAGCAACCGGATGAAGGGGGCGGCCAACGTGCTGATCTTCGGTCATGCGGATGCGGCGGGCGGCGTGCGCAACATCCTCAAGATGAAGGGAGGCGGGCTCGAGGTCGGGCCGATCCTGATGGGGCTGGGCAACCGCGCCCACATCGTGACCCCGGCGATCACCGCGCGCGGTCTGCTCAACATGGCGGCCATCGCGGGCACGCCGGTATCGCACTACGGCTGACAGCGGGCGACCGCGCATTCGTTGACGCAAGGTTAAGAATGGGAGTGACTCGGCGTGTTTTTCGCGCTAGGGTTGATTCATTCTCAACGGTAAATGGATTTCAGATCAACTCCGCGCTGGCTATTTCGCCGCACATTCACCGACCACTGCCTGACGTCCCCCCTACTCACGACAGGAACCCGGTTCGGTGCAGACTGGCTGATCCGGGGCGGTCCCCCGTCGTTCCTCCGAGGGACCGCTCCGGCAGCTACACCTTTCGCCCCCCGCTGCGGACAAATCCCATACGGCGTACCTGCTGGCGGCGGGCTACGTCGTCGGCTTCGCGAATCACACTTCGCAACAATCTGTATGCAGATTTGCAAAATCTATCCAGAAATACGTCTAACCGCATAAATTAAAGTGCTTTGCAAATCTTTGCAGGCGCCAACAGCGCATTTCCGCAAATTTTCCTGCGCCAATCTGCCACGCGTCACGGCAAGATACTGGACGCGGGCCATCCGGGTTCGTAACGCTTCTTGCCACCGGGTGGAGGAGACACGTCATGGGATATGCAGAGGTTTACGCAAGCTGGCAGGCCGATCCAGAAGGCTTCTGGATGCAGGCAGCCGAGGCGATCGACTGGGACGAAAAGCCGTCGCGGGCGCTCTTCAACACCGGCAACGATCTTTACGAATGGTTCGCCGACGGCAAAGTCAACACCTGCTGGAACGCCGTCGACCGGCACGTGGCCCAAGGTCGCGGCGATCAGACCGCGATCATACACGACAGCCCGATCACCGGCACCCAGACCAAAATCAGCTATGCCGAGCTGCAGATCCGCGTCGCGCGGCTGGCCGGGGCGCTGCGGGCGCGCGGCATCGACACCGGCGACCGGGTCATCATCTACATGCCCATGGTACCCGAGGCGCTCGAGGCGATGCTGGCCTGCGCGCGGCTGGGGGCGATTCATTCGGTGGTCTTCGGCGGCTTTGCGGCGCACGAACTGGCGGTGCGCATCGACGATGCGCAGCCCAAGGCCATCCTCGCCGCGTCTTGCGGCATCGAACCGGGGCGCGTCGTCGCCTACAAGCCGCTGGTCGACGGGGCCATCGAACAGGCAAAACACAAGCCCGAATTCACCGTCTTTTTGCAGCGCGAACAGGCGCCGTGCGAGCTGAGCGACGGCTTCGACCTCGACTGGCACGCCTTCCAGGAAGGCGCCGAACCGGCCGACTGCGTGCCCGTGAGCGGCAACCACCCGGCCTATATCCTCTATACCTCGGGCACGACCGGCGCGCCCAAGGGCGTGGTACGCCCCACCGCCGGGCACCTCGTCGCGCTCAACTGGTCAATGAAGAACATCTACAACGTCGATCCCGGAGAGGTCTTCTGGGCCGCGTCCGACGTGGGCTGGGTCGTCGGGCACAGCTACATCTGCTACGGTCCGCTGGTGCACGGCAACACCACCATCGTGTTCGAGGGCAAGCCCATCGGCACGCCGGATGCGGGCACGTTCTGGCGGGTGATCGCTGAACATGACGTCAAGAGCTTCTTCACCGCGCCCACGGCCTTTCGCGCCGTGAAACGCGAGGATCCCAAGGGCGAGTTCCTCAAGAAGTATGATATTTCGGGGCTGCGCGCGATCTATCTGGCGGGCGAACGCGCCGATCCCGACACCATTGAATGGACGCAGGCCCTGACCGGCAAACCGGTCTACGATCACTGGTGGCAGACCGAAACCGGCTGGACCATTGCCGGAAACCCGGTGGGGATCGAACCGCTGCCGGTCAAGATCGGATCCCCCACCGTGCCGATGCCGGGCTACGACATCCACATCCTCGACGAGGCGGGCCACGAGGTCGCGCCGGGCGAGCTGGGCGCCATCGCCATCAAGCTGCCCCTGCCCCCGGGCACGCTGCCGACGCTCTGGAATGCCGAGGATCGGTTCCGCAAAAGCTACCTGTCGCATTTCCCCGGCTATTACGAGACCGGCGATGCGGGGATGAAAGATGCCGACGGCTATGTCTGGATCATGGCGCGCACCGACGATGTGATCAACGTGGCAGGGCACCGGCTGTCCACCGGCGGGATGGAAGAGGTGCTGGCCAGCCACCCGGATGTGGCCGAATGCGCGGTGATCGGCGTGGCGGACGACCTCAAAGGCCAGCTGCCCATGGGCTTTGTCTGCCTGACCAAGGGGGTGAACCGCCCGCATGACGAAATCACCCGCGAATGCGTCAAACTGGTGCGAGACCAGATCGGACCGGTTGCGGCCTTCAAGCTCTGCGCCGTGGTGGACCGGCTGCCAAAGACGCGGTCAGGCAAGATCCTGCGCCGCACGATGATCCAGATCGCCGACGGGTCCGAGTTCAAGATGCCCGCCACGATCGACGATCCGACCATCCTGGACGAGATCAAGGCAGCGCTGCAGGACATCGGCTACGCCAAGGGCTGACCCTGGCCCCTGGGGCGGCCCCGGGCGGGGCCGCCACGACGGTTCAAGCGGCGGTCACGCGCCAGATGATGTCGCCCACATCGTCGGCCATCAGCAGCGATTTGCCGTCCGGACCGATGGTCACGCCGACCGGACGGCCATAGGCGCGCTTTTCGTCGTCGGAGAGAAAGCCGCTGAGGATATCGCGCGGCGGTCCGCTGGGTTTGCCATTCTCGAACGGCACGAAGATCAGCTTGTAGCCGCTGAGCTTTGAGCGGTTCCACGATCCGTGCTGGCCGATCACCATGCCATTGCCGAACCCCGGCAGCGTTCCGTCTGGCAGCCAGCACAGGCCCAAAGACGCGGTATGCCCGCCAAGCGCATAGTCGGGGGTGATCGCCTTGTCGACCATCGCGGCATCCTGCGGCACGCGGTCGTCCACCGTCTTTCCCCAGTAGCAATAGGGCCAGCCGTAGAAACCGCCCTCTTTCACCGAGGTCAGGTAATCGGGCGGGGTTTCATCGCCCAGCCCGTCGCGTTCATTGACCACGGTCCAAAGCACGCCGGTCTCAGGCTCCCACGCCATGCCCACCGCGTTGCGCAGGCCCGAGGCGAAGATGCGTGCATCGCCGCTGGCCACGTCCAGTTCCCAGATCGCGGCGCGGCCCTCTTCGACCTCCATCCCGTCATCGGCGATGTTGGACAGCGATCCGACGCCCGCGTAGATCTTGCTCTCGTCCGGCGACACCAGCAGGCTGCGGGTCCAATGGCCGTGCGGTTTGAATTCCACCAGCCGTGTGCCTTCGCCTGTCAGCGACGTGGCGCCGGGTGTGTAGTCAAACCGGACGATGCCATCGGTGTTGCCCAGGTAGAAGGTGGTGCCGATCAGCGCCATGCCGAAGGGCTGGTTCTGGTTCTCGACAAAGACCTCGCGGGTTTCAGCCACCCCATCGCCATCCTCATCGCGCCAGAGCGTGACGCGGTTGGCGCTCTTGCCGATGGCCTTGACCCGGCGCATCGTCGCATGCGCGGCGTGGTCCATCAGGGTCTTGGGCGGACCCGCCTGTTCCTTGGATTCCGCCACCAATACGTCGCCGTTGGGTAGCACCTCGATCCAGCGGGGGTGGTCCAGCCCGCTGGCAAAGGCATTGACCTTGAGCCCCGGCGCGCAGGTCGGCAGGCGTCCATCCCGCCAGCCGTAGGCGACGGGCATCTTGAGCGTCATTATGCCCTGTTTCTTGGCATCCGGGATCTGCGGCGCGGTGCCCATGGCCTGATGTGACGGTGCCCCGATCCGGCGCGCCGCGGCCACGGCGCCGCCCACAAGCTCGGTGGCTTTCGCGATGATATCCATGTCTGGTCTCCAATCCGATCCCCGCAACCCTAGCGCCTGGCCCGTCAGGGGCAACAGCCGCTTTGCGCGGGCGGGCACCGATCAGAAGGTCGTGCGCAGGCCGATGCTGATGGATTTGTTGGTATAGCTGTTGAGCGGCTGGTTGGATTTGTTTTCCTCGAACTTCATCTTCAGCACCGGCAGGAACCGCCCGATCTGGTACTTGGAGTTGAAGAACTGCGCCTCGACCGCGCGGGAATCGTCGCGGCGGCGGCTGCCCAGCAGGGCATTGGTGCCGTCGCGCTCGTCCCGCCCGACGGTGAAATCCAGCATGGTCACCAGCCCGCCCTTGAAGGCGTAGGTGCCCCCCAGCGTCAGCGCCCCCTGCCAGCCCGACTGCAAATCGCCCTCGGCATCAGTGCGCAGCACGTAGCCGCGCGCGCGCAAGAGCGCATTGGGCGCCAGCGCATAGGCGAATTGCGCGTTGAGCTGCAGGCGCGGCCCGTCGGCCAGCGTGAAGGTCTTGTGGCGGATCTCGTAGGCCTCGAACCCGATCTGAGCCTGCGCACGGTTGCCCAGCGGGCGGGAATATTCGCCATAGATACCGGTGCGGTCGCTGTAGTGCTCTCCGGCGGCATAGGACGTGCCCGCCAGCAACCCCGCCTCGACAAAGGTGTTGGGCGCAGGCGAAAACCGCAGACCGGTGCGGCCGATCACGAGCGTTTCCCGCAAAGCGACCTCATCGTAATACTTGACCTGCGCATCCAGCGAAAACGTCGCCTCGAGCCGTTTGGTCAGCCGCGGGCGGTAGGTGACCCCGGCGCTGATCACGGCACCGGTGGCGGGTTCGGCACGCAGGTTGCGGGGCACCCGGAAATCCAGCCCGCCGACATCGACGCTGCCCGCCGCGGTGCCGCGCCCGGCGTTGCTGGCCGGTTCCAGGCTGAAGCCGAAGCGGACGGACCAGACCTTGCGTTCGGCGATCTTGGCCAGGGCGGCATCGACGGAATGGCGCTGGCGCGCCGTCAGGTTGGCCCCGCGCGCCAGTTCGAAGTGATACCGCGCGCGCCCGTCACGCTCCAGCAGATAGAGGACGTAGGCCAGTTCCAGCCGGTAGAGCACCACGTCGGGATAGTCGCGCACCAGCCGTTCCAGGTAGGGTAGTGCTGCTTCGGGGTTGTCGGCCTGCATCTGCTGGTTGGCACGCAGCCAATCCGCGGGCTGGCCCGCCTGCGCCGCGGCCACCACCGGGGTCATTAGTGCCAGACACAGCACAAGCCACCGTAGCAAAAGAAAAAAATGACTCCCCTTTCGGGGAGCCACAGAGGATGTTCGAAATGACTTCTTCGAAATTCCCATATTCGGATTACTGGCGTTCCAGATAGAAGGTGCCACCGCCTGCAAAGCCGAACCCGACAGAATTCTCGTCGCCCACCAGCGCCGCAGCTGCGCCGTGCGCACCTTCGGCATTGGAGCCGCTGAAGCTGCCGATCAGGCTCAGCTGCACGGTCGAGGTCTGGTTGTTGATCGACTCGGTCAGGTCGCCGCGCATGTTGGCGATCAGGTTGCCCTGGGTGATCGTGCCTGCGTTGGCGGGCAGTTCGATGTCGGTCTGGGTCACCACGTTCGGATCGTCGGTATTGGCGGTGTCGAGCGTGCCGTCGAGCGTCACATCCTCGCCGTCAACCTCGCCTTCGAAGTTCGTGGCCGTGCCCGACAGGCTGCCGTCGTCGAAGTCGGCCGCCAGTTCGATGTCACCGATGAAGAAGCCGTTGATCTCCTGCGTCTCGGGATCAAGCGAATCGATCTTGGTCTTGCCTTCGTAGTTGACGGTGCCGGTCTGCCGGATGGTCTGCGGGCCAAGCTGCTGAACGCGGTCGGCGTTGTTCTGGTACGCGGTCATGGGGGGCGTGCCACCACCGCCGCCGCCTCCACCGCCACCGCCGCCACCACCGCCGCCGCCTCCACCGTTGTTGGTGGCCTTAAGGCAGGCGCTCAAAGACAGGCAAACGAGTACCGCAACGGTCCCGCGAAGGATCTTGGACGTGTTCATTACATTCCCCTTGAACAACTTTTGCGCGGTGCGCCGACAAGGCGGGTGCACAATCTACTGGGTTGCCAGCGGGTCGCATGCCGACCCGCCGAACACCGCCTTTTTTCACCAAGCGTCGAAATCCGTCACTCCCCCGTTTGGGGGGGATTTTCAGGTTTCACGATAAAAGTCAGTCATTTGCGGTGTCATCCGCCAAGAGCCCGAGGCGGCTGGCGTGAATCGCCGCCTCGGCCCGGTTGGACACTTCGAGCTTGCGGTAGATCGACTTGATATGGGTGATCACCGTGCTGTCCGCGAGGCCGTAAACCTCGGCCACTTCGGCCACGCGCAGCCCACGCGCGATCAGGCGCAACACGTCGGTTTCGCGCTTGGTCAGCTTGGACTTGGCCTCGTAGCTGGGGCCGGTCATCTGGAAATGCCGCATGATCCGCCGGGCGATCTGCGGGCTGAGCGGCGGCACCCCGCTCAGCAGCAGGCGCAACTGGTGTTCCAGCACGTCCTCGGGGTCGCTCTTGAGCAGATAGCCCTGCGCGCCCGCCGCCAGGGCCGACACGATGGCGCTGTCGGTGGCCATGACCGTCGTGACCACGCTCATGCAGTCGGGCTGATCCCGGGCCAGCCGCCGCAAGAGCGTCGTGCCTTCGCCGTCGGGCAGGTTCAGATCGACCAGCGCCAGATCGAACCGCTGATCGGAGCAGGCGTGTTCCGCCTCGCGCAGCGTCGCGTGTTTGGCCAGAAAGGCCTCGGGAAAGATCTTCTGCACGATCTCGGCCAGCCATTCGCGAGACTGGCGCACATCCTCGAGAATCAGGATATTGCCGATCATTCCGCCGCCTTGTCGCGCAGTTGGTCGGGATCGAGCGGCAGTGTCACCTTGATCAGGGTGCCGCTCTGCCCCTCTTCCCGGTTGTCGATCCGGGCGTGGCCCATCAGCACCTGCGCGCGGTCCATGATGTTGGGAATGCCATTGCCGCCCGCGTCGATCACGCCCGGTGGCAGGCCGATGCCGTCATCCTCGATCTCCAGTGTGATGTCGTCGCCGACAAGAGCGATATCGACCTCCAGCCTGCCGGCCTGCGAATGGCGCAGCACGTTCGACACAGCCTCGCGCAGGATCGACCGCAGGCCGTTGACCAGTTCGAAAGAAATGATCGGGCCGTCGTCGGCATCGTTGTCAGCGGGACCGGTCCAGCGCAGCGCGATGTCATGCGCCTCGAGCCGCTGTGCGGTTTCGGTGCGCAGATCGGCCAGCATGGTCTGCAGCGCGAATTCGGCCTGAAAGCCGTCATTGATGATGGCGCGCAGGTCAGACAGGCTGTCGCGCAGCAGATCGTCCTTGCGCGACACCTCGCGCGAGTGCAGCGCGTTCAGAAGCTGCGCGCCAATGTTGTCGTGCACGTCGCGGCTGATCCGGTCCCGCTCGAGGATCACGCCGCGTTCATAGGCGCGGCGGCTTTCGGTGGCCAGGTCGTGCATCTGCACCATGTTGGCCACGATCTCCAGATCATCGCGGGAAAAGAGCCGCCTGCCCTTCTGCGCATAATAAAGCCGCCGGGGTGCCAGCCCGTCGATGCCGGGGATCAGCAGCGCCAGGCCGTTTTCTTCGATCCGCGGGCTTGGCACCGGCTCGCTCAGCGGCTCTGGCGGGGCCAGGGGGGCGAACACGTCCGTCAGCAGCGCATCCCAGCGCAGCCCGTGTTCGCGGCTGGTGGGCGACAGCGCCGCGCTCACGATATCGGCCATGCGCCCCTGCAGCGTGGCCGACCGGCGGTGCAGTAGCAGCCTCAGCAACATCTGCCGCAGCGGAAAGTACAGGAACCCGGCAATCAGCAGCGCCACGCTGAGCGACAGCCAGGGCTGGCCTTGCAGGAATCGGATCAGCAGCACGTCGAGCACAAAGATCATCACCATGCCGCTGAGCCAGAGCCAGATGTAATAGGACCAGCGGTCGAGGTTGAAGACCTTGTAGCGCATCACCCCCAGCGCCAGCCCCACATGCATGATGTTGAAGAACGCAAAGGCGATGCCCTGCGGGATGAACCCCTCGTCGGCGATGCCCAGCGTGATCGGCGCCGAGCTGAGGAAGACGAACAGCGAACACCCCACCAGCGACACCAGGATGAACCAGCGCAGCCCGGCACGGTTGAGCGGCTCGCGCCTGCTGCGGAACCACTGGATCGTGCCCAGCACCAGCGCGATCAGCATCTGCGACAGCACCGCCATCCCGGCGATGTTGTCGGGGCCCGTGCCCAGATAGCTCAGCACAATGGCGACGCTGTAAAGGGCGGCCGGGATCAACAGCCAGACCGGCCGGAACATCGGCTTGGGATATTGCGAGAAAAGCCCCACCAGCGCGATGCCGAAAGACACCGCGCCAAGCGCGTTGATGCCCGACAGGGTGTGGAACAGCCCCCCGTCCAGCGCGATCTGCCGGGTCGAATAGATCGCCGCGGACTGCGCAAAGACCGGCACGAAAAGCGCCGTCAGCGCGAACATCCGCGCGCCCCAATCGCCCGGGCGCAACGCAATGATCCAGCCACCGATGAAGAGCGATACGAGCCCGACCACGATCTGGAACCAGAACGCCCAGGGCAGATCCGAAAGCTGCCGCGCGCGCACCTCGAATTCCCGGGTTTCCACGCGGTCGTCCGGCAGCCGGTAGGCAACCTCGACCCGGGGCTCGTCCAACTGCGCCCGGATCAGCGACTGCCGTTCGCGAAACGCGGCGATGGCGGCATTGGTGCCCAGCTGGTCGGGCTCCTCGATCAGGTCGGTGGGCAGGATCTCGATCCCGCCAACCTCGACCGGGACCGCGCCCCGCGGCAGATCGATCTGCGGCTGCGATAGCGCCACGAGGATGCTGACCAGCGACATGGCGCACCCCAAAAGCACCACGCCCAGAAAGACGAAGGCCGGGGACAATCTGTAATTTCGGGGTGTCATCGTAACCGGGTAATCCACGCACAACCAAAGTAAATCCCCCGAAATGGGGGGTGCCGTAATCTGCGACGGGTCCGCGCATCCGACAAGCCGGAAAACGCATCAGATCGGTATTTTGGCGGGTGGCCCGGACAGCGGCGCCAACCCTGACGGAAACAGCTCTCGCCCGGGTAGGCGCGCTAGTGTCGTCGGGAGGCGGTCAGCGCTGGCCTGGCTGAGGGGATGCGGATGGACACAGAGAGTGCCGCCGATTGGTGCAGGCGCCGGAAATCCTACTCTGTCCGGTCAAAGATGCGGCAGTCGGTCTTTGGTCATAACGCGCGCATCCAGATGGACGTTATCGGGTAACCTCAAAAAAGGCGGAAACGCCAAGGCTTCCAAGAGCTACCATCTGAATTCAGTGCGCCAGCGCATGTCGTGGCGGAGGCTGTGGGATTCGAACCCACGGGACGCTCTCACGCCCAACGGTTTTCAAGACCGCCGCATTCGACCACTCTGCCAAACCTCCGGTCGTTCGGGAATAGCCCCGCTCACGCGATTCTGAAAGCCGGTGGTCGGGAAAATCCGCCGAGACGGGGCAGTGGTCTTTTCTTGGCGCGCCATTGCCGCTAAGCTGCGCGCACGCGAGGCGCAGTTACATCTGCAAACGGGGTCCAGGACCGGGAAAACCCGGCAAAGCGAAGCCCCGGACCGGATGCACGATATCAGGCTAAGGGGCACGGAATGAGCAGGGATTTCGGAACAACGCGGCAGCATGGCTGGACGCTGCGGAGCATGGCTTTGCTCGTGGGCCTTACCGCCCTGACCGCCTGCGAAGACGGCCAGATGCCGGGCTTCCTGCAGCCGCGTGAGACGGATGCCGCAGGCTCTGAACCGGCAAGCCGCGCCTCCCGCACAGTCGAGCGTGACATCGAGGCACCCGAGGTCTTTGAGGCCACCGAAGCAGGGCTGTGGGATGGCCGCCCGTCGCTGGGCGGGGTCTGGGCCGCGCATCCCGACGTCAAGGCCCCCGAGCGGATCATCATTCGCAACGAACAGAACGGCAAGTTCGTGATCGGCGCGCTTTTCCGCCGCGAACGCGAAACCCCAGGACCGCGCCTGCAGATCTCCTCGGACGCCGCCGCGGCCCTTGGCATGCTGGCGGGCCAGCCCACCAACCTCAACGTCGTCGCTCTGCGTCGCGAAGAGGCCGAAGAGCCCGTGACCGACGCCCCCGCCACGCCGCAACCTGCCACGACCACTCTGGCCGCCCCGTCGGACGTGGACGCAGGCACCATCGAACCCGCCGATCCGGTGGCCACCGGAGCCGCCGCGGCCATCGCCGCCGCCCCGGCCGCGGCCCCCGCACCGGCCGCCGCGCCTGCCCCCAGACCGCAGCCGCAACCCTCGAGCCTGGCGAAGCCTTTCATTCAGATCGGAATCTTCAGCGTCGAGGCCAATGCCGAGAACACTGCCACCGCGATGCGGCAGGCGGGCATGGTGCCGACGGTGAAAAAGCAATCGTCGAGCGGCAAGACGTTCTGGCGCGTGCTGGTCGGCCCGGCGCAGACCAAATCCGAAATCGACGCACTGTTGAAAAAGATCAAGGCCAGCGGCTTTGGCGACGCCTATGCCGTCACCGACTGACGCCGCCCCGGCCTGACGCCACATTCCTCAAGGGAGCTGCCCATGATCCCCGCCCTTCGCCCGTTTCTGGCCGCCCTGGCCGCGCTGGTCTGCCTTGCGCTGCCGGCACAGGCCTTCGACACCAAGGCGCGCGCCGCCTTCGTTCTGGATTTCACCACCGGCACCGTGCTGCTGGCCAAGAATGCCGACGAGGCGCTGCCGCCGGCGTCGATGTCCAAGCTCATGACGCTTTACATGGCGTTCGAGGCGGTGCGCGACGGGCGGCTGCAGCTTGACGAACGTCTGCCGGTGTCCCAGCACGCGATGTCCTACGGCGGCTCGACCATGTTCCTCGACACCACCGACCGGGTGAAGGTCGAGGATCTGCTGCGCGGCATCGTGGTCCTGTCGGGCAACGACGCCTGCGCCGTCATCGCCGAGGCGCTGAGCCCCGATGGCACCGAACGCGGCTTTGCCGAGCTGATGACCCGCAGGGCGCAGCAGATGGGTATGACCAGTTCGACCTTCAAGAATTCCAACGGCTGGCCCGCCGAAGGCCACCACATGTCGATGCGCGACCTGACGTTGCTGGCCAGCCACCTGATCCGCGACTTTCCCGACTTCTACCCGATGTTCGCCGAACAGACCTTTGCCTTTGACGGCCGCGCGCCGCAGAACGTCAGCAATCGCAACCCGCTGCTGGGGCTTGGCATCGGGGCCGACGGGCTCAAGACCGGGCACACACAGGCGGCGGGTTATGGCCTTGTCGGATCGGCCAAGCAGGGCGACCGCCGGGTGATCTTTGCCATCACCGGGCTGGGCAGCACGCGCGAACGCGCCGAGGAATCCGAGGCGATCGTGAACTGGGCCTTTCGCCAATTCGCCGAGAAGAAGCTGACAACCGCCGGGCAGCGCGTGGCCGATGCGCAGGTCTTCATGGGCGCCGAAGACACGGTGGGGCTGGTCACGACCGAAGATGTGACCCTGCTGGTGCCGGTCCTGACCGGCGCGCCGCTCGATGCCGAGGTGGTCTATACCGGCCCGCTACAGGCGCCGATCAGCGCGGGTCAGCAGCTGGCCGAGCTGATCATCCGCCCCGAAGGCCTGCCCGAACACCGCGTGAGCCTGGTGGCCGAAAGCGCCGTGCCACGCGGCGGGTTCGTCGATCGGATGATCAACGTCTCGACCGCCCTGCTGCGGCGGCTGAACAACGGCCCCGCGCCCGAGGGAACGATGTGACGGCACAGGGCCTTTTCGTCAGCTTCGAAGGGATCGACGGCTCCGGCAAATCCACTCAGGCGCGGCGGCTGGCCGCGTCCCTGCAGGCGGCGGGGCGCGAGGTCGTGCTGACCCGCGAACCGGGCGGCAGCACCGGTGCCGAGGAAATCCGCGCCCTTGTCCTGCAGGGCGATCCCGACCGCTGGTCGGCGGAAACCGAGCTTCTGCTTTTCACTGCGGCGCGCCGCGACCACCTGGAACGCACCATCCGCCCGGCGCTCGCCGCCGACCGGATCGTGATCTGCGACCGGTTTGCCGACAGCACGCGGATGTACCAGGGCCTGTCGCGCGGCGATCTGCGCGGCAAGGTCGACGCACTACACGACCTGATGATCGGGGCAGAGCCCGACCTGACCCTGCTCATCGACATGGACCCGAAACAGGCTCTGGGCCGGGCCAAGGCCCGCGCCACGCTCGAGGAACGGTTCGAGGATTTCGGCCAGGGCCTGCAGGACCGGATGCGCGCCGGGTTCCTGGCGCTGGCGGATGAATTCCCTGACCGCATCCGCGTCATCGACGGCAACCGGGACGAAGACGCGGTGGCCCGCGATGTGGCCGCCACGGTCGCGGCGCATCTGGCATGAGCGATGACGTGCATCCGGAACCCGACCGCGTCGACGGCGCGCCGCATCCGCGCGAAACGCCCGCCCTCATCGGTCAGGGCCCGGCCGAACGCGCTTTCCTCGACGCCTACGGCGCCGACCGGCTGCATCACGGCTGGCTGATCACCGGCCCGCGCGGCCTCGGCAAGGCGACGCTGGCCTGGCGTATCGCCCGGTTCCTGCTGGCCACCCCAGCCGCGGGCGACGACGGTCTTTTCGGCGCGCCTCCGCCGCCACAAACCCTCGACATCGCCGCGGACCACCCGGTGATGCGCCGCACGCTCGCGATGTCCGAACCAGGGCTGAAACTGGTCCGGCGCGGCTGGGACGACAAGGCCAAGCGGCTGCGGGCGGTGATCACGGTCGATGAGGTGCGCGATGTGAAGCAGTTCTTCGCGCTCTCCTCGACCGACGGCGGGCGCCGGGTGGTGATCGTCGATGCCGCCGACGAGATGAACCCCAATGCCGCCAACGCCATCCTCAAACTGCTGGAAGAGCCGCCCGCCCGGACGACGCTGCTGCTGGTCAGCCACCAGCCCGCGCGGCTTCTGCCCACCATCCGCTCGCGCTGCCGCGAACTGCGCCTGTCGCCGCTCAGCCCGGACGACATGGCGACGGCCCTGCAACAGGCGGGGGTCACGGTGCTTCCCGACCAGGCGGCGGCGCTGTCGCAGCTCTCCGCCGGGTCGGTGGGCGATGCGATCCGGCTGCTGAACCTTGATGGCCTCGCACTCTACGCGAGCCTCGTGGCGGTGCTGGCCAGCCTGCCCGACCTCGACCGTCCCCGCGCCATCGCCTTGGCAGAGTCCACCGCCGGGCGCGGGGCCGAGGCGCGGCTCGACCTGCTCGTCACTCTGCTGGACATCGCGCTGGCCCGGCTGGCGCGCACCGGCGTCATCGGCGCGCCTCCGGACCTGCAGGCCGCCCCGGACGAGGCGCGCATCCTGTCCCGCCTTGCCCCCGACGCCCGTGCGGGCCGCCTTTGGGCGCAGCTGGCCCAGACTTCGGGCGACCGGCTGCGCCACGGCCGCGCCGTCAACCTCGACCCGGCCAACCTCGTGCTCGACACGCTGCTGCACATGCAGGCGACCGCCCGCCCCTGAGGTCGCCCCTTCTTCTTGGCTGAAACTCCAGAGAGCACGAGAGACAGCGTCTCTCGTATCGCCCGGTACGGGCGATCCCTACGGCAGGATCGCCAGCCAGACCCAGGTTGTGCCCAGTGACAGCCCCGTCGCCACCAGCACCGAAGATGCCGCCACACGCCGTGCGCGGCCGTACATGTTGGCAAAGACATAGGCGTTGATCCCCGGGGCCATCGCCGCCGTCACCACCGCCGACCGGAAGGCCGCCACCGGCAGATCGAAGACCCGCCCCAGTGTCCAGGTGATCGCCGGGTGCACGATCAGCACCACCACGCAGACATAGGCGATCACGCGCCCGTCGCCTTCGGGCCGGTAGCGGTAAAGCACCCCACCCATGCCGAACAGCGCCGCGGGCAGCGCGGTGCGGATCATCATGTCCAGCGCATCGGTGACCGGCGCGGGCAGGTCCACCCCGCCCAGGTTGAAGATCACCCCGAGAGCGATGCCGATCACCAGCGCGTTGCGGAACATCGCCTTCAGCACCGTCACCGGAAGCCGCGCCGCGGACGTGCCGCGCGCCCGCACGATCTCCATCGCGGTGATGCCGATGCCGTAACAGAACGGCGAATGCAGCGCGATGATGGCATAGTTCGCCTCGAGCGCCGCATCGCCGTAGGCCCGTTCGGTGATCGACAGGCCCAGAAGCAGCGAATTGGCGAACAGGCAGCAAAAGCCGATGGCCACCGCATCCTCCCAGTCGCGGCCAAAGACATAGCGCGCGCCCAACAGGCCGAGGACAAAGCCGGTGGCCGAACCTGTGTAGAAGCTGACCAGCATGAGCGGGTCGAAATTCTGCCCCAGGTCCAGTGTCCAGATGGCGCGGAACAGCAGGCAGGGAATGGCGAAATTCTGGGTGAAGGACATCAGCCCGTCGACGGCGCTGTCGGCGAAAAGCCCGCGCCAGACGGCGGCATAGCCGAAACCGATCACCAGAAAAACCGGCAGGATCACGTCAAGCAGGGCTTGCACGGCGCACCTCCGTTCCCTGCGCGGCAGGTCCGGTCACAGCGCGAACCGCAGCACCATGCCGTCATAGGCGGGTGTGATGTGGTCGGGCGTTTCCGCCTCGACCGTGGCATAGTCCAGATCGATGTGCATGTTGGTCAGCACCGCGCGGCGCGGGGCGGCACGGTCGATCCATTCCAGCGACCGCGCCAGATGCGCATGGGTCGGATGCGGCGTGCGGCGCAGCGCGTCAAGCACCCAGCAGTCCAGCCCGTCGAGCTGTGGCCAGACCGTCTCGGGGATCTGCGCGACGTCCGGCAGATAGGCCAGCCCGCCGATGCGGAACCCCAGCGCATCCATGCCACCGTGATTCACGCGGAATGGCGCGAAGGGCACCGCCCCGCCCGCGCCGGAAATCTCGAACGGGCCGTCGATGTCGTTCATGTCGAGGATCGGCGGATAGGAACTGCCCTCGGGCTGCACGAAAGCATAGCCGAACCGATCGAGCAGCGCTGCGCGCGTGTCGGCATCGGCATAGACCGGCAACCGCGCGCGCATGTTGAAGACGATCATCCGCAAGTCGTCAATGCCGTGCACGTGATCCGCATGGGCATGGGTGTAGACCACCGCGTCAAGCTCTCCGACGCCTGCGCCCAGAAGCTGCGCGCGCAGATCGGGCGAGGTGTCGATCAGCACCCGGGTGAGGCCATCCTCTGTCTCGCGTTCGACCAGCATCGAACAGCGGCGCCGGGTGTTGCGCGGGTTTTCTGGGTCGCAGTCGCCCCAGTGCCCGCCCAGCCGCGGGACCCCGCCCGAGGAGCCGCAGCCCAGGATGGTGAACCGCATCTCGCCGCTCATGCGGCGGCCTTGTGCGCGGCGGCCTTGGCGAACAGGCGTTCGAAGTTGCGTTCGGTCGCGGCGGCGAAGTCCGCGTAGTCGATGCCGAAGACCTCTGCCCCGACCGCGGCTGTGTGCACGCTGTAGCCAGGCTCGTTGCGTTTGCCTCGATAGGGCGGCGGGGCAAGGTAGGGACTGTCGGTTTCCACCAGCACCCGGTCCAGCGGGGCGGCGGCGAAGATATCGCGCAGCTCCTGGCTTTTGGGAAAGGCGGCGATGCCCGACATCGACAGGTAGAACCCCAGATCAAGCGCCGCACGCGCCAGTTCCGCGCCGGAGGAAAAGCAGTGCATGACGCAGGCGTAGGGTTGCGCGCGGTATCCTTCGGTCAGGATCCGCGCCATGTCCGTGTCGGCGGCGCGGGCATGGATGATCAGCGGCAGGCCGGTGGCCTGCGCCGCCTCGATATGCACCCGCAGGGACCGCTGCTGCACCTCGGCGCTGTCGGCTGTGTAGTGATAGTCGAGCCCCGATTCCCCGATGCCCACGAACTTGGGATGCTCCGCGAGCGCCACCAGCTCATCGACCGTGGCCATGGGTTCGTCCGCCGCACTCATCGGGTGGGTGCCAGCGGCGTAAAAGACCGGGTCATGTGCCTCTGCGATGGCACGCACCTGGGGTTCCAGCCGCAGGCGCGTGCAGATCGTGACCATCCGGTGCACCCCGGCCGCGACCGCGCGCGCGATCACCTCCGGCCTTTCGCTGTCGAAATCCGGGAAATCCAGGTGGCAATGGCTGTCCGTGATGACGCTTTGGGTCATGAAAGTCCCGCCTTGGGTCGCGTTGGCCCTGATATCTAGGATGTGGTGGCAAGGGTCAAGGCGGGCCCCGAAACGCGTCAGTGCGACACGCGGATCAGCAGGTACTTGGCCACCTCCGGTCCTGCAGCGATGCGCAAGGGCCCATGCGGCCGGTAGCGCAGGCTGTCCCCCTGTTCGAGGTCATGCGCCCGGCCATCCAGCTCGACCCGCAGACTGCCCGAGGTCAGGATCAGGTGGTGTTCCTGCCCCGGCACCGATGGCGCGTCCTGGCGCAACTCGGTGTCGGCGGCCAGGCGGCAATCCTGCACCTCTGCCGCCAGCCCGCCGCCTGCGGGCGACACCTGGCGGCGCACGTAGCCCTGCCCGCCCTCTCGCGCCACGAACTGGTCCGCGCGGCGGATATGCGCGGCAAATCCGTCTTCGACCGTCGCCATGAGCTGCGACAGGCTCAGGCCGTAGGCGGCGCAAAGCCGCGACAGAACCGCTGTCGTGGGGCTGGCTTCGGCCTTTTCCAGCCGCGACAGGGTTGCCCGGCTGACGCCGCTGAGCGCCGCCAGTTGATCCAGCGATAGGTTCCGCTCTGCCCGGATCCGCGCCAGCCGGTCGGCCAGACGCTGTGTGACATCGTCCATTCTGCCTCCGGTTTCCTGGGAAGTCTTCTCTGATCCGGGATGCTAGGGGGATGGGGCCGCATTGCAAAGGGCGGATTCGGGGGCCGCCTGCGGGCGCCCGAAAAGCCCAGGATGCACCACTTCGGTGCAGGTGCGACATTTTATGCAATTAGGAGTTGTCACAACGCCCCTGTCCCGGCATCCTTCGCCCATAGCAAGGAGCCATTTCATGACACGCATTGCCGCCCTCGCCGCTCTTTTTCTGGGGTTCGCCACCGCCCCGGCCCTGGCGCAGACGCAAACCGGCGCCGGGGGCCTGCCGCTGCCGTCGTCCCTGCCGCTGCTGAACTACGAACGTCAGCTCTATCCCTTTATCGCGGACCGCGAATTCGCCGATCTGGGATGGGTGCGCGACAAATCCTGGCGCGACACCGGGCCTTTCGTCCTTGATACCAACTACGGCGTGCACCCGGCGGTGCGCATCTATTATTCCCCGCAGGTGCTGACCTGGCTTGAGGGCGGGCGCAAGGGCGCCATTCCCGACGGGGCGATGGTGGTCAAGGAAATGGTGGCCTCGCCATCGGCCCATTACACCGAATTCCGCGCCGATCTGGTGCGCAAACACCCCGACGATCCTGACCGCGTCGAAGAAGAGATGCTGGCCTACCTGCGCGAGGCTGGCGGGCTCAACTGGACGGTGATGGTCAAGGACAGTTCGGTCAGTCACGGCGGCTGGTTCTTTGCCTCGGTCGATCAGAAGGCGACACTTGACAGTTTCGAGCCGCCCTATACCCCGCCCACCGGCCAGGTCGGTGCGGGCACCTGCATGCGCTGTCACGCCTCTGCCGCAGAAGAACTGATCTTTTCCTCCCTCGACAATGTCGAAGGTTACGAGGGCGAGCCGCTGATCTTCCGCGTCGACGAAAGCTGGCGCAAGCTCGAGAATTTCAAGCCCGGCCCCTTCAACCTGCCGCCCTGGCAGCGCCCCGCCATGGGCGAAAGCGAGATCGCCTTGATCGAGGATTATTTCCACGACCCCGAAGCGCTGGCCGCTTCCGACCTCGAGGCGAAACCGTCGCCGGTGGCGGTCAATCCAGTCTTTCTAGAGATGTTCCCGCCCACCGGCGGCGTCGATGTCCCGCCCGGCGATGTGCAGCGCCTGCCCAGCGAATGGCTGGATCACGTCGCCGCGCGCCCCGGTGAGCCGCAGCATTTCCTGAGCTCTGACAACTGCCTGGGCTGTCACGGCGGGTTGGGCGGCGCGCCCTATGGCAACACGATGTTCCTGCAGACCGGGCCGAAATACGGCGACGGCTACAACATCTCGGAATACGGTGAATGGCGGTGGTCGCCGATGGGCCTTGCGGGGCGCGATCCGATCTTTTTCGCACAGCTCGAATCCGAATTCGCCCTGCTCGAAGCCGCCGGAACGCCAGAACTGTCGTCGAACCTGGGCACGACCTGCCTGTCCTGCCATGGGGCAATGGGCCAGCGGCAGTTGCAGATCGACGCCCATGCGATGCCGGACAAAGGTCTGGATCCGAACAATTTCAAGGTCGCCTACACCCTGCTGCACG
Source organism: Thalassococcus sp. BH17M4-6 (assembly GCF_049323015.1). NCBI lineage: Bacteria > Pseudomonadati > Pseudomonadota > Alphaproteobacteria > Rhodobacterales > Roseobacteraceae > Thalassococcus > Thalassococcus sp. BH17M4-6. The sequence continues at coordinate 272,165 of NZ_JBMPGU010000002.1, read as the reverse complement.
ATCCGCTGAACGAGACGGAGCTGAAAAAGCAGAAAGACGACGGAACCTTCGATTACCACGAATACGGCAATCTGGCGCGCGAAGGCATTTCCTGCGCGGTCTGCCACCACATCGCCCCGCCGGAAAAAGCCGAAGGCCAGCCAGACTACAACCGGCTGGACACCTACCTGATGAACGGCACCACCGGCGTCTTTCGTCTGAACAAGTCGGACGAGTTGCAGGGGCCGTTTTCGGACGTGGCGGTGAAACCGATGCAGAACGCCATGGGCATCACTCCGGTGCAGTCGGACTACATCAAGGACAGCCAGCTATGCGGCGCGTGCCACACGATCAACCTGCCCAATGTCGACGCGCCCACCGACACGCCGCTGGAGCCCTATACCGAGGCCGATCAGAAGGTGTTCAACGACGCCGCCGCCAATGGCGCCGCGTTCCTGAATGCCGAATACGGCGTGACCTTTCCGCAGGGCCTGCTGGATTTCCAGCATTCGGTGGAACAGGCAACCTATATTGAATGGGTCAATTCGATCTACAACGAAGAGGGCACGGCGCAATCCTGTCAGGACTGTCACATGAAGGGCAGTTTCCAGAGCGTTGACGGCAAGATCAGCCTCGACAGCATCACCACGCAGATCGCGTCGATCCAGGATGCGACCCTGCCGGACGTGGCCAACCTGCTGCCCACGGACGAGGTGACGGTGCCCTTCCGCGACGGCTACAAGCGGCACAATTTCGTCGGGCTCAACGCCTATATGGTCGAGATGATCCGCCAGTTCTCGACCGAGATGGGGATGAGCCGCACCGACCCCATGACCTCGGCCACCAACGGGGCGCAGCTGGCGCTCGACACCATGGCGCTGCAGGCCGCGAATGAAACCGCGGACGTGACTTTGACGGTCAGCCAAGGCTACGGCGGTCTGGTGGCAGAGGTCGGCGTCAGCAACAAGACCGGCCATCGGCTGCCCTCGGGCGTCGGTTTCCGCCGCGCGTTCCTCGAGGTGCGCGCGGTCGGGCAGGACGGCGACACGCTGTGGTGTTCGGGCTGTTCCAACGCCGCCGGGGTGATCACCGGGCCGGATGGCCAGCCGCTTGATACCGAATTTCTGGATGTTGTCCCGCCGGGCGAAACCGTGGCGCTTTATCAGCCGCACCACCGGGTGATTTCCGACCAGACCCAGGTGCAGATCTATGAAGAGCTGAGCCAGAACGCCAAAAAGGAGTTCACCACCAGCTTCGTGCACCGCGATTTCCACCCCAAGGACAACCGCCTGACCCCGCTGGGCACGCTGACGCCGGGCACGCCCGCGTTCGAGGCCAAATTCGGCAAGAGCGAGGTCAGCGCCGCCTTCATGAAGGCCACCCTGCCCGAAGGCAACGCGACGCAGGATCCGGATTTCATCCCCGGATCGGACCAGACCGAATACCGGATCGCCCTGCCGCAGGGCACCGACCCGACGCAGGTGACGGTGACGGCGACGCTCTATTCCCAAGCGATCCCGCCCTATTACCTCAAACAACGGTTCGAAACCGCGCCCGGCGGCCCCGCCACGCAGCGGCTCTACTACCTGGCCTCACGGCTCAAGACCGAGGGCACGCTGATCGAGGGTTGGAAACTGCGGACGGCCTCAGCCTCGGCCCAGGCGGAATAGCCGGTCCGCAGCAGCGACGGCACCAAGGGGCGGCAACGCCGCCCCTACCCCGCCGACGCGACGAGCCAATCGCGCAGGCGCAACGCCCGCGCGGGCGCACCGCGCCGGGCCACGATGCGGTAGCCCAGCGGCGCCTCGACCACGTCGGGCAGCACCCGCACCAGCTTGCCGCTTTCGATCATGCCCCGCGTCAGCCGTTCCCAGACCAGCACCACGCCCATGCCGTCGCAGGCCGCCTGCAGCGCGGTGAAGTAGTTGTTCACCTGCAACCCGCCGCCCAGCCGCCCGTCATAGCCCAGCGCCCCGGCCCAACCGTTCCAGCCCGTCCAGCTGCGGTTCGCGGCGCTCAGATGGATGAGCGGTAACCGCGCCAGATCGTCAAGCCCGCGGATGTCGGCGGTGGCGGCAAAGGCGGGGCTCGCCATGGCGGAAATGCGGTCCTTGAAGAGCAACCGCTGGTCCGCCGCTTCGTCGCCGACGTCGCCGTAGACAATGCTGAGGTCGGTGCGCACCGACGTGCCGGGCGTGTCGGTCACGTTCTGCGACACCGGGATGTTGCCGTGTACTTTCCAGAACTGCGACAGCCGCGGAGTAAGCCAGAGCGACGACATCGCCGTGGTGACTTGGATGCTGACCGCCTCTGCATCCGGTTGCAGGCGGATCTGGGCGATGCCGTCGGACATCTGTTCGAACCCGCGCTGCAGGGCCACCAGCAGCACCGCGCCTGCCTCGGTCAGCTCCACCCCGCGCGGATTGCGCTGAAACAGCACCCGGTCCAGTTCCGCCTCCAGCGCCTTGATCTGGTGGCTGACGGCGGCGGGGGTCACGTTCAGTTCGGCAGCCGCGCGCTTGAAACTCACATGGCGCGCCGCCGCCTCGAACGCGGTCAGCGCGCTGAGCGAGGGCAGATCGTAAGGCCGCCGTCCCATTAGGTGTCCTTCGCCATAACCCCGGTTCCGCGTGGCTATAGCATGCCGCGCCGCATGAAAGCATTATTCAGGCTAAGCCTCCATGAATTTTTTCGCGCTTGTGCGACTCAGCCCCCACGCCGCAGAGAGGGCGAAACATCTTGAGCGGAGTCCCCATGTCCCAGCCAGCCACCGCCGCCGTCCAATCCCGCGACCCACTGCTTCAGCCCTATCAGCTCAAGCATCTGACCCTGAAGAACCGGATCATGACCACCAGCCACGAGCCGGCCTATCCCGAGGACGGGATGCCCAAGGACCGCTACCGCGCCTACCACGAGGCGCGCGCCAAGGCCGGTGTGGCGCTGACCATGACCGCCGGGTCGGCGGCGGTGTCGCGCAACTCTCCGCCCGTCTTCAACAACATCCTCGCCTACAAGGACGAGGTGGTGCCGTGGATGAAAAAGCTGGCCGATGCCTGCCACGAACACGGCTGCGCGGTGATGATCCAGCTCACCCACCTGGGCCGGCGCACCCATTGGAACAAGGGCGACTGGCTGCCCGCAGTTTCCCCCAGCCACGAACGCGAACCGGCGCACCGGGCGTTTCCGAAAAAGCTCGAAGACTACGACATCGCGCGGATCATCACCGATTACGCCGATGCGGCAGAGCGGATGCAGGCGGCGGGGCTCGACGGGATCGAATTGCAGGCCTACGGCCACCTGATGGACCAGTTCTGGTCCGAGCGGACCAACACGCTGGACGGGCCCTATGGCGGGTCGCTGGACAACCGCCTGCGCTTTACCTTCGACGTGCTCGATGCCATCCGCAGGCGCGTCGGCGACGCGTTCATCGTCGGCCTGCGCTATACCGCCGACGAGGCGGCCCCCGGTGGCATCACCGCCTCAGAAGGGATCGAGATTTCCAAGCGCCTGCGCGACACCGGCCAGGTGGACTTCCTCAACGTGATCCGCGGCCATATCGAAACCGACGCGGCGCTGACGGACGTGATTCCCGTGCAGGGGATGAAGAACGCGCCGCACCTGGATTTCGCCGGCACCATTCGTCGCGAGACCGGGATGCCCACGTTCCACGCCGCGAAAATACCCGATGTGGCCACCGCACGCCATGCGGTCAGCTCGGGCCTGCTGGACATGGTGGGCATGACCCGCGCGCACATGGCAGACCCGATGGTGGTCAGGAAGATCATGGAGGGCCGCGAGGACGACATCCGGCCCTGCGTCGGTGCGAATTATTGCCTCGACCGGATCTACCAGGCGGGCGATGCGCTTTGCACCCACAACGCCGCGACGGGGCGCGAGCTGACCATGCCGCACGAGATTTCCCCTGCTGAGGTGAAAAAGAAGGTGGTCATCGTCGGCACCGGGCCTGCCGGGCTCGAGGCCGCGCGTGTCGCCGCCGAACGCGGCCATGATGTGACGGTGTTCGAAGCCGCCCCCAACCCGGGCGGGCAGATCCGCCTGACCGCGCAGTCCGAACGGCGGCGCGAGATGATCAGCATCATCGACTGGCGCATGGCGCAATGCGCCGCCCGCGATGTGGCCTTTCACTTCAACACCTATGCCGAGGCAGACGACGTCACCGCGCTCGACCCGGACGTGGTGATCGTGGCCACCGGCGGCATGCCGCATACCGAGGTGCTGGAGACCGGCAACGACCTCGTCGTGTCAAGCTGGGACATCATATCGGGCGATGTGAAGCCAGGCTCCCGAGTTCTGGTCTATGACGACGCTGGCGACCACCCTGCCCTGCAAGCTGCCGAAAAGATTGCGAAAACCGGCGCGCATGTCGAGATCATGACCCCCGACCGCAGCTTTTCGCCCGACGTGATGGCGATGAACCTGGTGCCCTACATGCGCAGCCTTCAGGACAAGGACGTCAAGTTTACCGTGACCTACCGGCTGATGGATGTGCGCCGCAACGGCAACATGCTCACGGCCGTGATCGGCACCGATTATTCGAACCATCGTGAAGAACGCGACTTCGACCAGGTCGTCGTCAACCACGGCACCATTCCGCTGGACGAGCTGTATTTCGACCTCAAGCCGCTTAGCACGAACCGCGGCGCGGTGGATCAGGATGCGATGGTGGCGGCCCGTCCGCAGCCCGCCGGGCAGCACGACGGCAGTTTCCAGCTTTACCGCATCGGCGACGCGGTCAGTGCCCGCAACACCCATGCCGCGGTCTATGACGCGCTGCGGCTGATGAAGGATATCTGAACCGCGGCGGCGTGCGATATCGCCGATGTCGGAAAGATCGCTGCACCCGCCGCATTTCCGCCAGAGCCCGCGCCGCGCGCGCCGTACATCTGCCCACGACACGTCCCCAGAGGGGGGACTCAACAAGGACACTTTCCATGATCCGCGACGCCGACGTCCTTTCCATGTTGATGGCCCGCCAGCCCGGGTATTCGCTGGCGCAGCCCTTCTATACCGATGCCGACCTCTACCAGATCGACCTGCAAAAGATCTGGTATGCCGACTGGCTGGTCGCCGCCGCCGCGGCGGAAATGCCAAAGACCGGCAGCTATAACACGCTCAAGATCGGTGCCTACGAGGTGATCATCGTGCGCGGGGCGGATCAGAAGATCCGCGCGTTCCACAACTCCTGCCGCCACCGGGGCAGCCGCATCTGTTCGGCGGCCCGCGGCAACGCGCCGAAACTGGTCTGCCCCTACCACCAGTGGACCTATGAGCTGGATGGCCGTCTGCTTTATGCGCGCGAGATGGGCGCGGATTTCAACCCCGCCGATTTCCCGCTGAAATCCGTTCATTGCGAAGAGGTGGCGGGCATGGTGTTCATCTGTCTTGCCGACACCGCCCCCGATTTCGCGCCGTTCCGCGCGCAGGCGGAAAAGTACCTGGCGCCGCAAAAGCTGAACGACTGCAAGGTCGCGCACCAGTCCACCATTGTCGAGCAGGGCAACTGGAAGCTGGTGATGGAGAACAACCGCGAATGTTATCACTGCGCGGGCTCGCATCCGTCGCTGTGCCGCACCTTCCCCGAGGATCCCAACCTTTTCGGCGGTTCGGATGGCAAGGGCTCCCCCCAGCTCGAGGCGCATATCGCCCGCTGCGAAGACGCCGGTCTGCCGTCGAAATTCACCATCGCGCATGACGAACAGTGGCGCTTTATCCGCATCCCGTTCCTGGGCAATGCCTCGTCCTACACGATGGACGGCAAGCCCGCGGTGTCCAAGCGGGTGGGTGACATGCCCTTCGACAATGCCGGATCGCTGCTGTTCTTCCATTTCCCGAACTCCTGGAACCACTTCCTGTCTGATCAGAACCTGATCTTCCGGATGCTGCCGATCAGCGAGACCCAGACCGAGGTGACGACCACCTGGCTGGTGCACAAGGACGCGGTCGAGGGGCAGGATTACGACCTGACCCGCCTGACTGAGGTCTGGGAGAACACCAACGCCGAAGACCGCGCCGTGGTCGAGGAAAACCAGAAGGGCGTGAACACCCCAGCCTATACCCCCGGGCCCTATTCGGCGGTGCAGGAATCCGGCGTGATCCAGTTCGTCGACTGGTACGCCCGCACCATGACGCGGCGCCTCACGGGCCGCAAACTCTACGCCGCAGAGTGAGCCGATGATTCCGCTGCCGCGCGAAAACGCCCCCGCCTGGACCGATGACGAACCACTGGAATGCGTGGCCGTCATCCCAGAGGCGCCGAATGTCGTCACCTTCGGGTTTCGCCCGCCCTCCGGCGCGCCGTTCCATTTCCGCGCGGGCCAGTTCCTGACGCTTGATCTTCCGGTGCCCGGTAATCCCGTCAGCCGGACCTACACGATCTCGTCCTCGCCCACCTCGACCGCCTACGTGTCGGTCACGGTCAAGGCGCAGGACGGCAGCGTCGGGTCGCGCTGGATGCTGGATCACCTCAGGCCCGGGATGCGGATCACCGCGCACGGGCCCGCGGGCATCTTTCATCTGCCGCGCCAGCCTGACGGCAAGTACCTGTTCATCGGCGCAGGTTCCGGCGTGACGCCGCTGCATTCGATGACCGCCGCGCTCTGGGAACGCGGCGAGATGCCGGACATCACCTTCATCTCGGTCGCGCGCCGCCCGTCCGAGTTGATCTTTCGCCGCAGGTTGGAGCATATGGCCAGCCGCGCGCCGGGCATCCGCCTTGCTTTCGTGGTCAAGGACGAGGATCCTTTCGACGCCTGGACCGGCTACCGGGGCCGCTTCAACCAGCTGATGCTGGGTCTGATGGCGCCCGACTACCTGGACCGCGACGTCTATTGCTGCGGGCCCGAGGCGTTCATGGATTCGGTGCGCGAGATGCTGATCTCGCTCGGCTTCGACATGGACCGGTATCACCAGGAAAACTTCCACGCCGCTGCCACCACTATCGACGAGGTGCCCGACCTCGACGACTATGTGCCGGGCGAAGAAGCGAAGGCCGAAATCGTCTTTGGCACCTCGGGCGTCACCGCGGAATGCCTGGAAACGGACACCGTTCTGGCGATTGCCAAGGCGTCCGGGCTCAACATCCCGTCGGGCTGCAACTTCGGCGTGTGTGGCACCTGCAAGGTGCGCAAGACCGCCGGTGAGGTGCACATGGTCCACAACGGCGGCATTTCCGAGGATGACATCGCCGACGGCTATATCCTCGCCTGCTGTTCCAAACCCGTCGGCAAGGTCGAGGTGGCGGTCTAAGGCCGGAGTCGCATCGGCAGAACCGGAGTACGGGTCAGAGCCTTCTGGCGTGTCGAACAGGGCGACCCCGGTCTGTGCGCCAATTCGAAATGATGACAGGCGTCAGCGCAGTCGGGAATACCCGACCGCCAGCCGTCTTGCGCCGGACAGCCAAGCCCGCCAAACTGCCTGGAACGACAACAAAGACTGTTTTTGGGCATGAAGACCTTTACCAGACGCGCCGCCCTGTTCGGCACCGGCGCTGTCATCGGCGGATGGCTCACCCAGCGCTATACCGCGTCCAACCCCAGCCTTGCCGGAACGCAAAGCCTCAAGCCCCCTGCCGCCGAAAACACGCTCAACGACGCCAGCGGCCTGAGCGAAACGCCGATCTTCCGCCATACCACGCTTACGCAGGATCCCGGTGCCGCGCTGACCGACGCCATCCGCGCCGAAATGACCGAGGCGCGCGCGGCGGGCCGGCCGGTCAACCTGTCCGCCGCGCGGCATTCGATGGGGGGCCAGGCGATCCCCCGCGACGGCCACGCCCTCACCCTCGACAACGGGTTCGTGGAGCTTGACAGCGCCAACCAGACCATGCGGGTCAATGCCGGTGCGCGCTGGTCCCAGGTCATCGCCGCGCTCGACCCGCAGGGGTTCGGGCCCAAGGTCATGCAGTCGAACCACGATTTCGGTGTCGCCGCGACCTTCTGCGTCAACGCCCATGGCTGGCCGGTCAAGCTGGGCCCGATGGGCGCCACCGTGCGCGCCTTTGACCTGATCCTGCCTTCGGGCGAATTGGTCACCTGTTCGCGCAGCGAAAACCCGCAGCTGTTCGCCATGTCCATGGGCGGCTACGGTCTGACGGGCGCAATCACCGCGATGGAGGTCGAGGTGGCGCCGAACCGCAACCTCGATCCCAGCTATGAAACCTTTGCCGCCGAAGAGTTCGGCACCCGCTTCATCGAGGCCATCAACGACCCCGAGGTCAACATGGCCTACGGGCGGCTCAACGTCGGTCGCGCGGATTTCTTTCAAGAGGCGCTGATGATCACCATGCGCCCCTCGGCCGACCAGTCCGACATCCCGCCCGCCTCCGGATCGGGGGCGGTGTCGAAACTCGCGTCCTATCTTTATCGCGCGCAGCTGGGCAACGAGCGGCTCAAGCGGTTCCGCTGGTGGACCGAAACCACCGTCGGCCCGGCCATTGCGGGCGGCCCGTTCACGCGCAATTCGCTGATCAACGAACCGGTGGTCACGCTGGATGACCGCAACCCCGACCGGACCGACATCCTGCACGAATATTTCGTCAGCCCCGACCGCTTTCCAGAGTTTTTGCAGGTCTGCCGCGATGTGATCCCGGCATCGTATCAGGAGTTTCTGAACGTCACGCTGCGCTACATCGACACCGACGCCACCAGTTGGCTGTCCTACGCGCCGGTCCCCCGGATCGCCGCGGTCATGTCCTTCAGCCAGGAATTGACCCAGCGGGCCGAGGCCGACATGGCGCGCATGACCCGCGCGCTGATCGAGGGGATCACCGATATCGGCGGCACCTATTACCTGCCCTACCGCCCGCACGCGACGGTGAACCAGTTCGCCCGCGCCTACCCCCGCAGCATCGAATTCGCCGAAGCCAAGCGCGTACTCGACCCCGATCTGCTGTACCGCAACGCCCTTTGGGACCGCTATCTGGAGACGCTATGACCACGCTGCAAAAGATCTGCCTTGGCTATACGGTCGCCCTGCTGGGGGCGGCGTCGCTGAACTACATCCCCGGGCTGACCGATGACGACGGACTGGCCTTCGGGATCTTCGAACTTGATCTCTTTGACGATGCGCTGCACGTGGCGTCGGCCCTGTGGGCGCTGGCGGCGGCGCTGATCAGTCACCGCGCGTCGAAGATTTTCCTGCTGCTCTTCGGCGCGCTTTACCTGGGCGACGGGGTGTTCGGGTTCTTCACCGGCTACGGCTACCTGGATTTCGGCATCTTCACCAACCCCAGCGCGGGCCTGTCGTTCACCCTGCCCCGGCTTTTCGCAAATGTACCGCACCTTTTGCTGGGGGGCTTTGCGCTTTGGGCGGGCCTGAAACTGGACCGCCGCTGATGCTGCGCTGGATGCTTCGGCTGCTGCTGGTCCTGGTGATCGTCATCGCCGGATTGTTGGCGCCCGTGGCCTATACCGAACTGGCCTGCACCGCGCCGGTCAAGCCCGACAGTTACGACGCGACCCTGCCGCCCGAGCATCACCGCAACGAAGGCCGGACCCTGCTGACCTACCCCGAATGGCACATCGTGCATGCCTATGACGATTATGCCCACGTCATCCGCGACGCCGATCCGCACGACTATGCCTATTTGCCCGCGATCACCGGCTACTGGTCGTCTCTTTGCGCGCTTACTTCCGCCGCCGCCGATCACGGCGGGGTGCCCACGGCGACCAAGCAATTGGTCTACACCATCGGGGTCAGCTTTACCGCCGAACTGCTGGCCAAGGCCGCCTATGAGGAAACGCTGGGGCGGCTTTTCACCGCGCTGCGCGGGCCGACCCACGCCCCGCTGGACGAACTGACAGCACAGCAGGCCGCCGACTATGCGCAGTTCCTGCAGCAGGTGCCCTGGTACAAATGGGATTTCACCGCCGCCCGCGCCGCGCTGTCCGCGGCTGCGACAGACGTGCTGCGCGACCGCGAACGCAATGTCGCCATCGGCCTGGAATACCGGTTCAAGGCCGCCTACGCAGGCGTCATCGCCGCCGCCGTCGACAGTGTCGGCGCGGATCAGCTGACCCTGCGCATGATCGTCACCGGGCTGACGCCAGATCAGCTTGCGCAGATCGACGGCGTGACCGTCATCGGCCCGCGCAGCGACGGCATCGAGATCGAGACGCCGCGCTACCGCGCGCTGACCCGGCTGCTGCGCGACATGGCGCTGAACGGGGCCGACTTCACCGAGATTGCGGGCAACGACGACATCCTCTTTACCGCGACATCGCTGTTTCCGCAGGCGGATGGGGCGCTTTTCAGCTTTGCGCGACAGGGATACGGAGACACGCGGCATCTGTTTCTGGTCAAGGTGCGTGAATTGGCGGGGCGGATTCGCGCGATGCAAAGCACACAGATGACGCTGGAACATGTTCACGACTATTAGACGCTGGACCGGCTACCTCGCGCTGGTGGTGGTAGGCTGGCTGACGGTGCTGGCGACGGTCATGCTGCTGAGCGACGCCGCACCCGGTGCTGTGGCGCTGCTGCCCGCGCGGGATTTCGTCCAGCGCCTGCCGGATGGTGCCGCGGTGGTCGGCGGCGGGGCCTACTGGGTCGCCATCCGCAGCGACCTGCCCGACCTTGGCGCGGCGCTTTACGGCGCGGGGGCGCGGCTGGTGCTGCCCGCCGGGCTTCCGGGCTGCCTGCCCCTGCCAGACTAAGCGCGGCAAGCCCGGATCAGGTCTGTTTCAGGATCGCGTTCTGATCGACCAGGAAGCGTTCCGACAGTGGCAGGCTTGCGGCCCCCAGCGCCCGCGCCTCGGGCCCGGCGGTGCCTGCCAGGATGTGAGGCGGCTGGATTCCCGCCAGGTTATGCGCCTGCAAGTGCTCCGCGGTGCGCGCCACCAGCGCCGCCCGCACCGAGGCCGGAATCCAGCCATCGATCAGCGCCGCCTCGAAATCGATCAGCGTGCAAGCGGCGACCACCGCTGCGGCCAGGCCCGCGGCGGTCCGGTCGATCCAGCCTTGCAGGATGGTGGCGTCGATCTCCCATCCGTCGGCCGACGGCCACAGGCTGTCAGCGCTGTCCCCGGCTTGGGACACGAGCCGTTCCAGGACCGAAAGCGACGCGATATCAATAAGCTGCACCACGTCCTGGCCATCGGGCACCGGCATCGATCCAAGCGCGCCCGCATTGCCCGACCGGCCGGTGAACAGGCTGCCGTTCAGCACCACGCCGCCACCGATGAAATAGCCGATGTAGAAGTACAGGAAATCCTGCGGCCGGTCCGAGGTGCCGAACACCAGCTCTGCCCCGCAGGCGGCAGAGGCGTCGTTTTGCAGATAGACCGGCATCTTCAGGTGCTCGGCCAGTTCCGCCCGGGTGTCGCGGTCCTTCCAGGCGGACATGGCTTCGGGCGACAGGCCAAGCGCCTTCGCCCAGTCCCACAGCTGGAACGGCATGGCGATGCCCAGTCCGGCGATCCGCGCGCGGCTGCGCGGCGGCAGGTCGGCGGTCAGTTCGGCAATGCCCTTGAGCGTGAAGTCTATCGTCGCATCCGGCGTTGGGTAGGCATGCAATCGCTGCAGACGGCCCTGCACCTGGCCCAGGAAATCCGTCAGCACCAAGACCAGGCTGCGGCGCCCGACCTTGAGCCCGAAGAAGAAGGCCCCGTCCGGCGCAAGGTGCATCGGAACCGAGGGCTGGCCCACCTTGCCGCGCACCGGTTCGCCCTTGCTCAGCAGCCCGTCTTCCTCGAGCGAGCGCATGATCACCGATACGGTCTGCGCCGAAAGGCCGGTCAGCCGGGCGATATTCGCCTTTGCCATTGGCCCCTGTCGGCGTAGGATGGACAGCACAAGGCGTTCGTTGTGGGCGCGCATGCCGGACTGGTTCGACCCGCGCACACCAGGCTGATCGATGCGCCGGTCACGGTCCGCCCCCTGCTGACCCGCAGTTCGGTCCACGTGATTTCCCCCCCTTTTACAACATCTTGAGCGGGTCGAACCGCCCTTGTCAAGAATAAGTCAGAGAGAATGATTTATTGACTTTCGTCCGAATCGTGTTCTTTTGTGCACAGTGTGGGCAGAGCCGGGAATCAGAATCCGGATGCTCCGGGGCACTTGCCCCCTGCAATTTAAACGGGAGGAAAACCAAATGAAAATGTCCTTTACCAAAGCAGCCCTGCTTGGCATGACCGCCGCAGGCGTCGTCAGCCTGGCCGGTGAGGCTCAGGCCGCAGCGCACGGCACCAGCGCCTGCCTGATCACCAAGACCGACACCAACCCCTTCTTCGTGAAGATGAAGGAAGGTGCGCAGGCCAAGGCGGATGAGCTGGGCGTTTCGCTCAAGACCTTCGCGGGCCGCATCGACGGCGATACCGAAACCCAGATCGCCGCGATCGAAACCTGCATCGCCGATGGCGCATCCGGCATCCTGATCACCGCGTCGGACACCGCCGCCATCGTGCCGTCTGTCGAAAAGGCGAAAGAGGCCGGCCTGCTGGTCATCGCGCTCGACACGCCGCTCAACCCCATCGACGCCGCGCACGCGACCTTTGCCACCGACAACTTCCTGGCAGGTGAGCTGATCGGCAAATGGGCCGCAGCAACCATGGGCGACGCGGCGGCTGACGCCAAGATCGCCATGCTGGACCTCGCGATCAGCCAGCCCACCGTCGGCGTTCTGCGCGACCAGGGCTTCCTTCAGGGCTTTGGCATCGAACTGGGCGACCCCAACAAGTGGGGCGACGAAGACGATGCCCGCATCGTTGGCCATGACGTGACCGCCGGCAACGAAGAAGGCGGCCGGACCGCCATGGAAAACCTGCTGGTGAAGGACCCCGACATCAACGTCGTCTACACCATCAACGAACCCGCCGCCGCGGGCGCCTACCAGGCGCTGCAACAGATGGGCAGCACCGACGGCGTGCTGATCACCTCGGTCGATGGCGGCTGCCCGGGCGTGCAGAACGTCGCGGACGGCGTGATCGGCGCCACCTCGCAGCAGTATCCGCTGCGCATGGCGTCGCTGGGCATCGAGGCGATTGCCAAGTTCGCCGAAGACGGCACCGTGCCCGAGCCGACCGAAGGCAAGGACTTCTTTGACACCGGCGTGGCCCTTGTCACCGACGCGCCCGTCGACGGCGTCGAGTCGATCTCGGTCGAAGAAGGCCTGGAGCTTTGCTGGGGCTGAGCTGACGCCCTGACGCAAAACGCTCATGCGGGTGGCCTTCGGGCCTCCCGCCCACGCACTTCGGGAGGAACGGACGATGGCAGAGGCGGACAACTACGAAGAAAGCACGCGCGGCGGCGATGCCGATGCGCAGGCCGAATTTGAACAGAACCACAAGGGCGTCATTGGGCAAATCCACAACGTTCTGCATGCGGCCCCGGCGCTGGTGCCGCTGATCGTTCTCGTGGTCGCCGTGATCATCTTTGGCCTTTTGAACGAAAATTTCTGGCGTGTTTCCACGCTGTCGCTGATCTTTCAGCAGATCGGCATCGTCGGCATTCTGGGCATCGCGCAGTCGCTGGTGATCCTGACCGCGGGCATCGACCTGAGCGTCGGCGCCATGGCGGTGCTGAGTTCGGTGATCATGGGGCAGTTCACCTTCCGCTACGGGGTGCCGCCCGCCGCCGCTATCGGCATCGGGCTGGTCGCCGGGGCCTGCATGGGGGCAATCAACGGCTATCTGGTGGCCAAGCTGCGCATCCCGCCCTTCATCACGACGCTGGGCACCTGGCAGATCTTCCTTGCCGCCAACTATATCTATTCCGCGAACGAAACCATCCGCAGCCAGGACATCGACGCCAATGCCCCGTCGCTGAAATTCTGGGGTTCGACCTTCAACGTTGGCGACGCGCGCGTGACCTACGGGGTGGTGCTGTTGCTGGCACTGGTGGCGATCATGGCCTACGTGCTGCGACAGACGGCCTGGGGCCGACATGTCTATGCGGTGGGCGATGACGAAGAGGCGGCACAGCTCTCGGGCGTCAACCGATCGCGACAGCTCATACAGGTCTACACGCTGGCAGGCTTTTTCTGCGCGCTGGCAGGCTGGGTGATGATCGGCCGCTTCGGATCGGTGTCGCCTTCGGCCTCGACCGGGCAGTTGGGCAACATCCAGGCGATCACCGCGGTGGTGATCGGGGGCATCTCGCTCTTTGGCGGGCGCGGCACGATCGTGGGCATGTTCCTCGGCGCGCTGATCGTCGGCTGTTTCGAGATGGGCCTGCGCCTGGCCGGCGCTGATGCGCAGTGGACCTATCTGCTGATCGGCGTGCTCATCATCGCTGCCGTGGCTGTGGACCAATGGATCAGAAAGGTATCGGCATGACACAGGAACCCATTCTCAAGGCTCGCAACCTGGTCAAGCGCTACGGCAAGGTTACGGCCATCGACCATTGCGATTTCGACCTCTACCCGGGTGAAATCCTGGCAGTCATCGGCGACAACGGCGCCGGCAAGTCGAGCCTGATCAAGGCCGTGTCGGGGGCGGTTGTCCCCGACTCCGGCGAAATCTGGCTCGAGGGCAAGAAGGTGCTGTTTCACAGCCCCATCGAGGCGCGCGAGGCGGGCATCGAAACCGTGTACCAGACGCTGGCCATGTCGCCTGCGCTGTCCATCGCCGACAACATGTTCATGGGCCGCGAAATCCGCAAGGAAGGCATCATGGGCAAGGTGTTCCGCCAGCTCGACAAGAAGAAGATGGAGGATTTCGCCCGCAAGAAGCTGAGCGATCTGGGTCTGATGACGATCCAGAACATCAATCAGGCGGTCGAAACCCTGTCGGGCGGTCAGCGGCAGGGCGTGGCCGTGGCCCGCGCCGCGGCCTTCGGGTCCAAGGTGATCATCCTCGACGAACCGACGGCGGCGCTTGGCGTCAAAGAATCGCGCCGGGTGCTGGAGCTGATCCAGGATGTGAAATCGCGCGGCATTCCGATCATCCTGATCAGCCACAACATGCCGCATGTGTTCGAACTGGCCGATCGCATCCACGTGCACCGGCTGGGCAAACGGCTCTGCGTGGTCCGCCCGGGCGATTACACCATGTCCGACGCCGTGGCCTTCATGACCGGGGCGAAGAAGCCGCCCGAAGGGGCGATGTCGGCGGCCTGATCATCGGACCTTTCCGAATGACCCAAGACCCCGTCCTTCACAGCGAAGGGCGGGGTTTTTCCTTGCTTTGCCGCAGGTTTCTTCAGTCCTGCGCGGTGCGCGCGGCCTCGACAATCGCCACCGCCCGCGCCACTGCCGCGTCGATGTCGAGCGTCGAGGTATCAAGCACATGCGCGTCATCCGCCGGGCGCATCGGCGCGTCGGCCCGGCCCTCGTCGCGGGCATCGCGTTCGCGGACATCGGCCAGCACCTCGGGCAGGTCGGTTTCCACCCCGGCGGCCAGAAGTTCCGCCAGCCGCCGCTCTGCCCGTACCTCGGCGCTGGCGGTGACGAACAGCTTTGCCTCGGCTTCGGGGCAGATGACGGTGCCGATATCGCGCCCGTCCAGCACCGCGCCGCCCTGCCGCCGGGCAAAGGCGCGCTGGAAATCCACCAGCGCGGCGCGCACCTCGGGGATGGCGGCCACCTGCGATGCGGCGCGGGCCACCTCGGGACTGCGCAGATCGCCCGCCTCAAGATCGGCGGCCACCAGTGCAAGTACTGCGTCAAGCGCGGGCGTGCCGTCCAGGGTCCGCCGCCCCACGGCGCGGTATAGCAGGCCGGTATCCAGATGCGCGAAACCGAAATGCGCCGCCACGGCCTTGGAAATCGTGCCCTTGCCCGCCGCCGCAGGCCCGTCGATGGCCACCGTGAGGGTCATGTCCGGTCGATCCGCGCGCCAAGCTGGGTCATCAGCGGCTCGAAAATCGGGAAGGACGTGGCGATCGGGCCGCCGTCGTCCACCGACACCGGCGCCTTTGCGGCAAAGCCCAGGATCAGGAAGGACATGGCGATGCGGTGATCCAGATGGCTTTGCACCAAAGCCCCGCCGCTGACACCGCCATGGCCGCGCCCGGTGACGATCCACCAGTCCTCGCCCTCCTCGACCTCGACCCCGCAGGCGCGCAGGCCGGTGGCCATGGCGTCGATCCGGTCGCTTTCCTTCACGCGCAACTCCTTGACGCCGCGCATGACGGTCTGCCCGGTCGCGCAGGCCGCGACCACCGACAGGATCGGGTATTCGTCGATCATCGACGCGGCGCGGCCGGGCGGCACCTCGATGCCCTTGAGGTCGGGCGAAAACCTTGCGCGCAGATCGGCAACAGGCTCTCCCCCCTCTTCCCGCATGTTCTCAAAGACGAGATCCGCGCCCATCTCTTGCAACGTGGTGAAGAGCCCCGCACGCGTCGGGTTGAGCCCGATGTTCGGGACCAGCACGTCAGAGCCTTCGACGATCAGCGCCGCACAGACCGGAAAGGCGGCAGAGCTTGGGTCGCGCGGCACCACGATTGTCTGCGGTTTCAGCTCTGGCTGGCCGGTCAGGGTGATCACCCGCCCCTGGGTGCTGTCCTCGACCTGCACCTGCGCGCCGAACCCTGCGAGCATGCGTTCGGAATGATCCCGCGTCGCTTCGCGTTCGATGACCACCGTGTCGCCCGGGGCGTTCAGCCCTGCCAGCAGCACGGCGGATTTCACCTGCGCCGACGGCACCGGCGTGGCATAGCGCACCGGCACCGGATCGCTGGCACCCACAATGGTCATCGGAAGCCGCCCGCCCGTGCGCCCGACCGCCCGCGCGCCGAAAAGCGCCAGCGGGTCGGTGACCCGCGCCATGGGACGCTTGTTTAGGCTGGCGTCGCCGGTGAAGGTGGCGGTGATGGGCGAGGTGGCCATCGCCCCCATGATCAGCCGTACGCCGGTGCCGGAATTGCCGCAATCTATGACGTTCTCAGGCTCGGCAAAGCCGCCCACCCCGACCCCCTGCACCGACCACTCGCCGCCGCCGTGATCCGTCACCTCGGCACCGAAGGCCTGCATCGCCTTGGCGGTGTCGAGCACGTCCTGCCCTTCCAGCAACCCGGTGATGCGCGTTTCGCCCACGGCCATCGCGCCCAGGATCAGCGAGCGGTGCGAGATCGACTTGTCCCCCGGCACATCCGCCGTGCCGGTCAACGGGCCGGACCGCGCGGCGGTCATCGGGATCGGGGTGCCATGTGCGGACATGCGGAAATTCCTTGTTGCTCGACGCGTGATAGCAACGCCTCTGAGGATCGTCCATCGCTCTGGCGGGCAAATCGGCGGATAAACCGCCGCCCTCAGCGTCTGCGAAAGGTCAGGTAATGCGGCACCCGGCCTTCGCGCAGGGCCTTTTGTTCGTATCGGGTCGAGAGCCAGTCATCCCAGGGCCGCCGCCAGTCGTCCGGGCCTTCGGCCAGCCAGTCAAAGCCGGCCTTGGGCACCTCGACCAGCGTCTGGCGAACGTAGTCGGAAATGTCCGTGGCCACCCTGAACTCCGCTCCGGGCTTCAATACCCTGTGCAGCGGCTCCAGGAACTCGGGCGTGACAAAGCGCCTGCGGTGGTGGCGTTTCTTGGGCCAGGGATCGGGGTAAAGCAGAAAGGCCTTTTCGATGCTTTGATCCGGCAGCACATCGAACAGATTGCGCACGTCGCCAGGATAGATGCGCAGATTGTCCACGCCCGCCTTGCGCACCTTGCCCAGCAGCATGGCGACGCCGTTGATGAAAGGCTCGCATCCGATGATACCGGTCCCCGGATTTTGTCCCGCCTGATGCACCAGATGTTCACCGCCGCCGAACCCGATCTCGAGCCACAACGGCTTGCCGGCGCATACGCCCTCCGGGTCCACCGGCGCGCGCTCCGGGTTTATGTCCCAGTCGATGGCCCCGGGCGACAGCGCGGCCAGATCCTCGTCCAGATACGCCTCTTGCGAAGGGCGCAGGGTCTTGCCCTTGAAACGGCCGTAAAAGTTGCGCCAAGGCGCGCCCGAGGGGTGTTTGTCAGCGATCTTTGTCATGGGCGCGGGTGTAGCGGGGCCGCGGGCCCTGCGCAACGGCTGTCAGGGCGCGATCAGAATGCTGCCCAGCACATCCAGCCCGGTGTCGCCGCGCCGCACCACCAGCACCTCGCCCGACCGAGTGCCGGTGCCTGTCAGCGCCGAGATATTGACCTGGTGGGTGACGATGATAGGCCGCCCGCCACGGGCGTCGATTTCGGCCAGCGCGGCCCCGGTCTGCGCCGCGCGCGCATCGAAGTCGCGGAAGAACGAATTGAAGGCCGCCACCTCGGTGACCGGGCCAAGCTCCAGCAACTGCGCGGTGTCGCGGCAGCGGCACCACTGGCTGGTCAGCACGGCGTCAAAGGCGATGCCCCTTTCGCGAAACGCCGCGCCGATGCGCCGGGCCTGTTCGCTGCCCGCGTCATCCAGATTGCGCTGGGTGCTGCAGTCGTCCAAGTCAAAGGCCGCCGGATCGCCCGTTCCGGGGGCAAGCGCGTGGCGCATGATCGCGAAGGCGCCGGGCTGCTCCAACGCCTCCCAATCATTGGCCGCGACGATCCCCGGCCAGAGCAAGCCGAGGATCAGGATGAAATGCGCCAGCAGCCTCAAAGCTGCGCGTCAAGGAAGTCCTGGAGACCTTCCCAGCTTCCCTGATCGGCGTTGAGGTCGTAATCGTTCGAGCCGTAGACGGTAAAGCTGTGGCGCGCGCCGCCAAAGACCTCGGCCCCGTGTGTCACGCCCGCCGCCTGCAGCTGGTCCAGCAGGGCCGCCAAATCGCCCATGCCCGACACCGGGTCGGCGCTGCCGTGGAACAGCATGACGGGGGCGGTGACGCCGGAATAATCCTGCCCCTCGGGTGTGCCAAGGCCACCGTGGAAGCTCACGAAGCCGTCCATCTCGGCACCTGCCCGCGCCGCTTCGAGCACTGCGGCCCCGCCAAAGCAGTAGCCCATGATCACCATGGCGTCGGTCGCCCCGGGGATGTTCGCCGCCTCTGCGATGGAGCCCATGAGCCGGGCGCGAAACTCCTCGCGGTCGCCGTAAAGCGCGCCCGAGAGGGCGCGGTTTTCATCCACACTTTGCGGGTTCTCGTCCGCGCCGTAGACGTCGATTGCAAAGGCTGTGTAGCCCAGTGCCGCCAGCATCTCGGCCCGGCGTTCTTCGTAGGCGGTCATGCCGTCCCAATCGTGCACGATCAGGATCGTGCCCTTGGGGGTGATCGCACTGTTGGTTGCAACATAGCCTTCGTATTCGCGATCACCGACGGTGTAGCGGTGGTAATCGGCGGTCAGTTCGGCCTGCGCCGCGGTGGCGGCGGTCAACGCGAGCATGGCAAGGCTGGTGCGGATCATCTGTTTTTCCTCCCGGTTTTGGATGCCTTAGGGGAAAGATAGAGCCGTGGGGCAAAAGGAAAGGCGGGGCTTCGATGTCTTGGCCAGCGCCTTTTCCGCCGTGACCGCGCCGGGCCGGGGGGAGCATCGGCCGGTCGCGCAAGCGCCGCATGCCCAAACGCGAAAGGGCGGCCCGAAGGCCGCCCTTGTCTGGTTATGATGTCGCCTCAGACCGCTTTTTTCAGCGCGTCCGCCAGATCGGTGCGTTCCCAGCTGAAGCCGCCGTCGGCTTCGGGGTCGCGGCCGAAGTGGCCATAGGCCGCGGTGCGTGCATAGATCGGCTTGTTCAGCTCCAGATGCGTGCGGATGCCGCGCGGGGTCAGGTCGATGACCTTGGGGATCGCCTTTTCGATCGCCGCGGCGTCGACTTCTCCGGTGCCGTGGGTGTCGACATAGATCGACAGCGGCTTGGCCACGCCGATGGCATAGGAAAGCTGCACGGTGCAGCGCCCGGCCATGCCGGCCGCCACGACGTTTTTGGCCAGATAGCGTGCCACATAAGCCGCCGAACGGTCCACCTTGGTCGGGTCCTTGCCCGAGAACGCGCCGCCGCCGTGCGGGGCCGCGCCGCCATAGGTGTCGACGATGATCTTGCGGCCTGTCAGGCCGGCGTCACCGTCGGGGCCGCCAATGACGAAGGTGCCGGTCGGGTTGACCCACCATTCGGTCGCATCGGTGATCCAGCCGTCGGGCAGCACTTCGCGGATGTAGGGCTCGACAATCGCGCGCACGTCGTCGCTGCTTTGGCGTTCGTCCGCGTGCTGAGTGGAAAGCACGATCTGCGTCACGCCCACGGGCTTGCCATTCTCATAGCGCACCGAAAGCTGCGACTTGGCATCGGGGCGCAGCAGCGGCTCAGAGCCGTCCTTGCGCACCTCGGCCAGCCGGCGCAGGATCGCGTGGCTGAACTGGATGGGCGCCGGCATCAGCGCGTCGGTTTCGTCCGTGGCATAGCCGAACATGATGCCCTGATCGCCTGCACCTTCGTCGCCGCGTTCACCGGTGACACCTTGCGCGATATGCGCGGACTGTTCATGCAGCAGGTTGGTGATCTCGCAGGTGTTCCAGTGGAACTTGTCCTGCTCATAGCCGATGTCCTTGATGCACTCGCGGGCAATATCGGGGATCGACGCCATGAATTGCGACAGTTTCGCCTGATCGGTCAGCCCGACCTCGCCGCCGATGACGACGCGGTTGGTGGTGGCAAATGTTTCGCAGGCAACGCGGGCCAGCGGATCCTCGGCCAGGAAGGCATCCAGAACCGCATCGGAAATCCGGTCGCAGACCTTGTCCGGATGGCCTTCGGAAACGGACTCCGAAGTGAAGATATAGTTATTACGTGACATGAAAACGCTCCATTAGGGTCGCCCGTCACGCCAGGAAGCCGTTGTGACAGGGTTATTGACTGACGCTCAGTACGCGGGGGCCGGGGGCGCGTCAATGCGCATTCCGGCGTCGGCGCCAAAGCGCGAGCCCGGAAAGCAAGCAAAGCACCAGAAACGCCGGCAAATCGCCGGTGCGTGCGTAAAGCGTGGGCGGCAGCGGCGGCGGCAGCGGATGATCCAGCGCACCGGCCTGCCCCAGCGGCAGCGCGGCCAGCACCCGCCCTGCCCCGTCGATCACCGCCGACACGCCGGTGTTGGCCGCCCGCAGCATCGGCAGCCCCTGCTCGATGGCGCGGATCCGGGCCTGCGCCAGGTGCTGATACGGCCCGGACCAGTCGCCGAACCACGCGTCATTGGTGATCTGCAAGAGCATGTCCGGCCGCGCCGCCGTGCCGCCTACATCTTGCGGAAAGACCGCCTCGTAACAGATCAGCGGCAGGGCCATGCCAAGCGGGCCCAGGTCCAGCAGCCCCGGCCCCTTGCCAGGCGCATATCCGCCCTCTGCGCGCGAGGCGAGGCCGAAGATGTTGTAGCGGGCAAAGACACCGGCGGCGGGCATGTATTCGCCGAAGGGCACCAGGTGGTGCTTGTCGTAGATCTGCACGACCTCGGTACCGGCCATGGCCGCGATCAGAGAGTTGTAATAGCGCGGGCCATCGCGCCGCTGCACGCCCACCACCACCGGCACAGGGCCTGCCGCGTCGCGGATCACCGCCAGCGCCTCGGACGCCTGGTCAAGCAGCATCGGCAGGGCCGTTTCGGGCCAGACCACGAGGTCGGGGCGCGGCGACTGAGCGGTCAGCGCGACCTGACGGTCGAAGAAGATCGGGATCAGCCTGCGGTCCCACTTTTCATGCTGGGCGGCGTTGGGCTGCACGAGGCGGACCACGGGCCGCCCCTCCTCTGCCTGCAGCGCCGGTTTGATCAGCATGCCCCCGCCCAAGAGCACCGCGCCAAGCACCAGGGCCCCGATGGCGGGCATCGCACTGCGGTGCAGGATCGCCGTGGCGGCGAGGACGGCCAGTGCCGCGGTGGCCAGGCTCAGCCCGTGCGGGCCGATCACCGACACCCACTGGATCGCGTCGCTGGGCGCCCAGACATAGGGCAAGAGCCCCCAGGGAAAGCCGGTCAGCACATAGCTGCGCATGAGCTCTGCCGCGGCCCAGAACGGCGCCAGCGCCCAAAGCCGCCCGGTCTGCGCCGTGCACCAGAAGGCCAGCGCCCAGAACAGCGCCAGCCCGCCCGACAGGCCGATCAGCGCGAAGGGGGCCATCCAGCCGGTGGCGGCGGCGTCGATCTGGAAAGGCTCGATGATCCAGCCAAGCGCCAGGGCAAAATACCCCAGACCAAAGCCCCAGCCGACGCCGGTGGCACGGCCCGGCACCAGGTTGCGGCCCAGCAGGACCACGCCGACCACCAGCCCGGCCAGCGCCAGGTACCACAGATCGTATGGCGCCTGGCCCAGGGCAAAGACCGCCCCCGCGGCAATCGCCAGCGGCAGGCGCAGCCACAGCGGCCAGCGCGATGCGGTGTCAGGCACGGCCCAATCCGGCCTCGGGTTTTGTGGCGGATGCGCTGGCGGCGGCCGCGGCGGCGGTGCCGGGGCTGCCCGGCATCCGGGCACGCACGCGCTTGATCCGGCGCGGATCGGCGTCCACGACCTCGAATTCTATGCCCGAGGGATGCGGCACCATTTCGCCGCGCGCGGGCACGTGGCCCGCCAGCATGAAGATCAGCCCCCCAAGGGTGTCGATCTCTTCGCCGTCGATTTCCTCGTGATCGGTCAGGCGCAAGCCGATCTCGGCCTCAAAATCCTCGAGCGGAGTCTTGGCCTGCGCCAGGTAGCAGCCGGATTTCTCGCGCGTCCAGAACTTGCCTTCGTCGGTATCGTGCTCATCCTCGATCTCGCCGATGACCTGTTCGATCAAATCCTCGATCGTGACCAGACCGTCGACACCGCCGTATTCGTCGATCACCAGCGCCATGTGGCGGCGTTCGGTCTGCATCTTGGTCAGCAGCACCCCGATGGGCATCGACGGCGGCACGAAGAGCAGCGGGCGCAGCATCTTCTTGAGCGAGAACCGCGCGCCGCCGCCGTTGAACCCGTGCATGAGCGCGAAATCCTTGAGATGCGCGAGGCCCACAGGCGTATCGAGCGTGCCGGAATAGACCGGCAGCCGGGTCAGGCCGCTTTCGCGGAAGACCTTGACCAGTTCGTCCTTGGTGATGGTGTCGGGCACGGAAACGATGTCGGCCTTGGGGATCGACACATCCTCGACCCGCATGCGGCGCAGGTTGATCATGCCGTGGGTCACCGGTCGGGGCGCGTCGGCCTTGGCCCCGTTGACGCCGTCGGCGGCATCGTCCGACGGGCTGAGCGCCCCGACGATCCGCCAGAAAAAACCCTGGTGCTTGCTGTTCTCTTCAGTCTCACGCGCGCTGTGCGCTGCGTTAGACGAGCCGTCTGTGTCGTCCATCAATCCTGTCCGTTATCGGGCCGCAACGGCCCTTCCTGCATGCTATATGGGTCTGCGATACCCAGTTTGCCAAGTATCGACCGTTCAAGCGATTCCATCAACGTGGCATCCGGGTCACGAATATGATCATAGCCCAGCAGATGTAACACCCCGTGAACGACAAGATGCGTCACGTGATCCGACGGGCGCTTTTCCGCCGCTTTCGCTTCGGCCAGGCAGGTCTGCAGGGCGATGGCGATGTCGCCCAGCGGTTCAGGCGCCTCCGCGGTCCCTGAAGGGACCATGTCGGGCGCACTGCCAGGGCTCTCGGGTGCCAGGTCCCAGGCGGGCCAGCTGAGCACGTTGGTGGGCACGGGTTTGCCGCGGAAATCGGCGTTGAGCACGGCGATGCGCGCATCGTCACAGCCCAGAACCGCAATCTCATAGCCCTGGGGATCAAGGCCCAGATGCCTCAGGGTCGCGCAGGCGGCGGTTTCGGCCAGCGCCTCCAGATCGAGCGCCTGCCAGCCGTCCTCCTCGAGGATCGTTTCCGTCAGCACGGGCGGTATCCCTTGAGACGCGGCGCTCAGACCCCGCCCTCTTTCTCGTAGGCTTCGATGATCGCGGCGACCAGCGGGTGGCGCACCACGTCCTTGGAAGTGAAGTAGTTGAAGCTGATCTTCGTGATCTTGCCCAAGAGCCGTTCGGCATCCGCCAGACCCGACGGCATGCCGCGGGGCAAATCGACCTGCGTGCGGTCGCCGGTGATAACCATACGGCTGCCTTCGCCCAGGCGGGTCAGGAACATCTTCATCTGCATCGAAGTGGCGTTCTGCGCCTCGTCCAGCACCACAAAGGCATTGGCCAGCGTGCGCCCGCGCATGAAGGCCAAGGGTGCTATCTCGACGGTCTTTTCCTCGATCATCTTGGCCAGCTGCTTGCCCGGCAGGAAATCGTTCAGCGCGTCATAAAGCGGCTGCATGTAGGGATCGACCTTGTCCTTCATGTCACCGGGCAGATAACCCAGCTTTTCGCCCGCCTCGACCGCCGGGCGGCTCAGGATGATCTTGTCGACCTGGCCGGTGATGAACATGTTCACGCCGACAGCGACGGCCAGGTAGGTCTTGCCGGTGCCCGCAGGCCCGATCCCGAAGGCCAGTTCGTTATGAAAGAGCGCGCGGACATAGGCCTTTTGCGCGTCGGTGCGCGGTTCGACCAGTTTCTTGCGGGTCTTGATTTCGACCTTGCCGCCGTGAAACATCTCAAGCTGCGCGTCGGGCCCCGGCGCGTCTGGGGCCGCCATGCGGAATTCGCGGTCGATGTCGCCGGGGTCGACGCTGCGCCCCTGCTCCAGCCGGGTGTAGAGCGATTGCAGCACATCCACCGCCTCGGCCTGGGCGGCGGCATCGCCGTGCACCGCCAGAAGATTGCCCCGGCGCAGGATCTGCACCCCCAGCCGGGTTTCGATTTCGGTCAGGTTGCGGTCGAATTCGCCGCACAGTTCAATGAGAAGTCGGTTATCGGGAAATTCTACGAGCGCCTCGGCCAGCGGCGGGCTCTGAATACCTGTGGTCACGCATGTCTCCAAGATTGCGAGTCGTGGCGATGGTGCCAAGCCCCGAAGGGTAAGGCAAGCGAATGCGCCGGATGACGCCGGGGCCCGACGGAAAAAGGCCGCGCAGCGGGCAACTGCACGGCCTTTGCTGTGTTCCGGCTCCGCAAGGTTACAGCGGATCGCCGATGATGTTGGTGGACCCACCCTTGAAATTGCCGGTCACGACGGTCGGCGGCGCGGTGCCCGAGCACACGGGCTTGCCGTATTTGTCGAGCCGCGCGGACAGATAGCCTTCGACGCCGTCGTCGATGATCCAGTGGTCGCAGCCGTTGGGGTCGATCCAGACACCGGCCTGCATCCCGCTCAGATCGTCACGGTCGAAAAAGTTGCGATCCTGGCTTTTGTCGGGGCCGATCGGAATATCCGGCGAACACGCCGCCAAAGATGCGAGCAGCGGCAGCGCCAGCAGAGTTCTTGCGAATGTCATGTCCGGTCCCCTTAGCGGATGCAGATGATTTCGACGCGACGGTTCTTCGCTTTGCCGGTTGTGGTGGCGTTGGTCGCGGCGGGCATGCGTTCGCCGTAGCCACGTACGTCAACGATGTTGGCGCCGACGGAACGGCCCACGGCTGCGACCGCATTGGCCCGGTTGTAGCTGAGGCGCATGTTGTATTCGTCGCTGGCGCGGCTGTCGGTGTGGCCCGCGATCACGTAGGCCGTGGCCGAGGCGGAGCGGAAGAATTCCGCCAGCTTGGCCTGACCGGACTTTGAGATGCGGTACTTGTCGGTGGCAAAGAACTGGTCGGTGTTCATGACGCCGCAGACATTGCCCCGGCGGCAGACCGGGATGCCCTTGCGGGTGACATGCGGGGTCATATAGCCCTCGACACCGTCGTCCATGACCCAATGCTCACAGCCATCGGGATCGACCCAGATGCCCGGAATGTAGCGTTCGCCCCGCACCGTGCGGGTGTTCTGCGTCGAAATGAAGGGCGCGTTGGCGGCCCCCTCTTCGGCGGATGCCGCCCCGGCGGCCGCAAGGCACATCCCGGAAGCAAGTACCGCGACAGACAGCGCGGCGCTCATGGCTTTGGTAATAAAATTCGCCACAGCCTTTGTCCCTTTTATTGTTTCTTCCCCCAGCCCGGTCATGCGGAATCGCTGCACTGCGGGCAAACTGACTATAATCAACACTTTAGCAAACATTCCGCGTCTGTGAAGCGAAAACCACCAGATATAGTGGCCAAATGCGAATGCGCCCCTAGGACAGGCAAAACCGGGCGCGCCCAAGTCTGAAATTCACGGATTCCAGAGGCTTGGGGAATGCTCTTAAACCGATCGCCGGATTGGCAAAGGTCGTGTGGCCGTCATGCGCGCGCCCCGACGCGGTGGTTGCAATGGGAAGGAGGCGGGGATTGTTTCCGGAACGTGGCCAGACCCGCTCTCGCAAGCCGATTGTTTCGGACATGTTGCAAAAAGGTTAATTTCTGTGTCGCAACCCGAATTGTGGCTATTCTATGGCAGCGCGTGGGCCGATCGCAAAACCTGCGGCACGTCGGACCCGCGATTCGCTGAACGAGATCGAAACCGTCAATCCAAGGGACCTGTTCATGAAAGTTACCATTATTGTCACTGCGCTTGCAGCTGCGTTTGCCGGTCCGGTCTGGGCGCACGGTGCGAACAACAAGCGTGATCACCCGCATCTTGAGCGGCCACATGTCCACGAGCGCACCACCATTGTGGTGAGTTGTTTCAGAGGACCGTGGAAAGACGTCATCTGGGACCGTCCGAATTCGAACTTCGTCGATAGCCTGGTCAACGCCGGATACACCTATCCAACGGCCCACGCCATTGCCGAGCGGGTTTGTCGCGACGACAGCCTTGTCGGCAATCCCGGCGCGATGAAGGCGGCGATGGAACGCATCTTCCACGACGCGGCATCGCACAGAAACCGCAACCACTGAACGACGGCGGGGGCCGGTCTCAGACCAGGACGCCCCCGAGCGAATTCGGACCGCTTTCGACAATCCGGACCCTGCGCAGGTGACCGGGCTCCAGCCCGGTTGCTTGAACATGGACCGCGTGAAGGTGATCGGACTTGCCGACCATCTGCCCCGCAAGCCGGCCGGGCTTTTCGAAAAGCACGCCCACCTCCTGACCGACCATCGCGTCCTGCGCGGCGCGCTGCTGGCGGGCGATCAGCGCCTGAAGCCGTTGCAGGCGGTCGTTCTTTTCGTCCTCGGGCACCTGCGCGCGCTCGGCCGCCGGGGTGCCGGGGCGGGTGGAATACTTGAAGGTGTAGGCATAGCCGTAACGGACCTCTTCGATGAGATCGAGCGTGGCCTGAAAATCCGCCTCGGTCTCTTCGGGGAAGCCGACGATGAAATCGCCCGACAACAGGATGTCGGGCCGCGCCGCCCGCAACCGCTCGATAACCCGCAGGTAGCTTTCCGCCGTGTGGCTGCGGTTCATCCGCTTGAGGATCTTGTCCGACCCCGCCTGCACCGGCAGATGCAGGTAGGGCATCAGCTTGGGGCATTCACCGTGCGCCGCATAAAGATCGTCGGTCATGTCGTTGGGATGGCTGGTGGTAAAGCGAATCCGCTCCAGCCCGTCGATGTCGTTGAGCGCCCAGATCAGCTGTGCCAGCGACCAGTCGCCGCCCGGTCCCGCGCCATGATAGGCGTTGACGTTCTGGCCCAGCAGGGTGATTTCGCGCACCCCGCGTTCGACCAGATCGCGCGCCTCGGCCAGGACCCGATCCACCGGGCGGCTGACCTCGGCCCCGCGCGTGTAGGGCACCACGCAAAAGGCGCAAAACTTGTCGCAGCCCTCCTGCACGGTCAGGAACGCCGTCGGGCCGCGCTTCGCCTTGGGCCGGCTTTTCAGGACCTCGAACTTGTCCTCTTCGGGAAAGTCGGTATCCAGCGCCTTTTCACCGCTGCGCGCCTTTGCCTCGAGCGCGGGCAAGCGGTGATAGCTTTGCGGACCCACGACCAGATCGACCAGAGGCTGACGGCGCATGATCTCTTCGCCCTCGGCCTGCGCGACACAGCCCGCCACGCCGATCTTGAGGTCGGGGTTTTCGGCCTTGAGCCCCTTGTACCGGCCCAGTTCGGAATAGACCTTTTCGGCAGCCTTTTCGCGGATATGGCAGGTGTTCAGCAGAATCATGTCGGCATCGTCCGGCGTGTCGGTCGCGACATACCCCTGCCCGCCCAGTGCTTCGGCCATCCGTTCGGAATCGTAGACGTTCATCTGGCAACCGTAGGTCTTGATGAACAGCTTTTTCGGCGCGGACATGCGGCAGGCTCCGGTGATTGGGGCGGTGGGACAGATCGGGCGCACATACCGCAGATTGCGCCCCGCTTGCAATGCACACAAAATTCACCGAATCTGTGCCAAAAGAACCTTCAGAGGCGAACGATGCGGTACACCGGTCTAGGCGATTTCCTGTCGCGGGGAACAAAGGTGCTGGCCAAGGGGCCGGTCGCACTGGTCTTTGCCGAAGACGCGGTCGAGATCGACACCACCCTGCGCCATCACCAGCAATTGGGCTTCACCTCGGTCATCGTGTTCATGCCCACGGTGTTCGACCTGCCGCCGGACCTGCACGATACCGTGCACCGCGTGGATTACGACCTGCGGGCCGACGGGGCGGTGCAGACGGCGGTGAACCGGATCAACGATGCCGCACCGGGCGTCTGGATCTACTATTGCTACAATGCCGAATACCTGTTCTTTCCCTTCGCCGAAACGCGCACCGTCGCCGAACTGCTGGCCTTCCACACCGAAGAACGCCGCGACGCGATGCTGACCTACGTGATCGACCTTTATGCCGGCGATCTGTGGCGCTATCCCAACGCCGTGTCACTGGACGAGGCGTACATGGACCGGTCGGGCTACTACGCGCTCGCGCGGCCCGATCCGGCGAACCACAACCACCCCAAGGAACGGCAACTGGATTTCTATGGCGGCCTGCGCTGGCGGTACGAGGAACACGTGCCGCAGGTGCGCCGCAAGATCGACCGCATTGCACTCTTCCGGGCCAAGCCGGGGCTGAAGCTGCGCGACGATCACACCTTTTCGGACGAGGAATACAACACCTACGCCTGTCCCTGGCACAACAACCTGACCTCGGCCATCGTGTCGTTCCGCACCGCCAAGGCGTTGAAAAGCAACCCCGGATCGACCTTCGACATCCAGACCTTCCGCTGGCACAACTCCACGCCGTTCGAATGGCATTCGCGGCAGCTGCTGGACCTTGGGCTGATGGAGCCGGGGCAGTGGTTCTGAAGAAAGAAGGCCCGACACATCCTCGCCGGACCTTGTCGATCTCTGGAGCCGGGCGTCAGGCGCCCGGCAGGCTCAATCGAATTCTTCGGTGACGATGTCGTCTTTGGTCACGCCCAGACCTTCCAGATCCTCCTGCACCGCCTCGATCATCGGATCAGGCCCGCAGATATAGCACTTGCCCTGCCCGGGCGTGACATGCGCGCCCAGCACGTCCTTGTCGATCCGTCCGGTCTGCACGCCCTGCCCGCCGCCGTCCTCGACCAGGAACACGGTCTTGAGGCCGGACATGCCTTCGAAGGTGTCGCGCAGGATGATGTCGCGCTCGGTCTTGTTGGCGAAGATCAGCGTGCAGCCATCCAGCGTCCCGCCCTCGGCCAGACGCTTTTTCAGCACCGCGATGAAGGGGGTCACGCCCGCGCCGCCAGCGATGAACCAGCCCGGGCCCTTGTCCTCGATCGCGCCCCAGGGGTCGTCGATCAGCACCGTGTCGCCAGCCTGCAGCTTGGCGATCTGTTCGGTCACGCCGTCGTGGTCGGGGTAGGACTTGATCACAAACTCGAGGTCCGGATCACCGGGCAGCGAGGTGAAGGTGAAGGGCCGCTTTTCCTCGCGCCAGCCGTCCTGGTCGAGCGCGAAGTCGACCGCCTGGCCGGGGGTGAAGTCGAACCCCTCGGGCTTTTCCAGAACCAGATGGTGGGTGTCGTGGGTGACGGGCGAAATCGATTTGAGCTTGAGGGTATGGGTCATGGTCTCTCCTGTGCGTTGACAGGAGAACCCGCGGGGCCGCCGCGCTGTTCCCGGAATTCGCGCGCCGTCAGAGGTTCTCGTACTGCGGCATGCCCAGAATGTGGAAGCCGCCGTCGACGCGGATGATCTCTCCGGTGGTGCAGGCGCCCGCGTCCGACACGAGGTAGACCGCCGTGCCGCCTACCGCCTCGAGCGTGGCATTGGCGCGCAGCGGCGCGTTCATGTCGGTGTGCTTGTAGGTCTTGCGCGCGCCGCCGATGGCCGCGCCCGCCAGCGTCTTCATCGGGCCGGGCGAGATGGCGTTGACGCGGATGCCCTCGGGGCCCAGATCGTTGGCCAGATAGCGCGTCGCGGATTCCAGCGCCGCCTTGGCCACGCCCATGACGTTGTAGTTCGGCGTGACCCGGTTCGACCCCATGTAGCTGAGCGTGATCAGCGTACCGCCGTTCTCGACCATCAGAGGATGCGCGCGGCGGGCGATCTCGATAAAGCTGTAGGCCGAGATATCCATGGAGTTCTTGAAATTCGCGCGGCTGGTGTTGAGGAACCGGCCGGTGAGTTCGGATTTGTCGGAAAAGGCGATGGCATGGACGACGAAATCGATGGTCGGCCAGCGGTCCGCGAGGGCGGCAAAGGCCGCGTCAAGCGAGGCGTCGTCGGTCACATCGACGTCGACCATGAAATCGCTGCCCACCGACTGCGCCAACGGCTCCAGCCGCTTGCCGAAGGCGTCGCCCTGATAAGTAAACGCCAGTTCGGCCCCGGCTTCGGCGCAGGCCTTGGCAATGCCCCAGGCGATGGAGCGTTCGTTGGCCACACCCATGACAAGCCCGCGCTTGCCCTGCAAAGAAATCGTCATGAGCCCCTCCGGCTTTTGGCTCAGGTCTGACCGGAACGGCGGAGGAGGTCAAGGTTTGAGGCAGTGGTCTCGGTCTTGAGCCAACATTCTTGAGAGGCACAGGCAAGGTGTGGAAGGAGCCTCTTTAAAGCCGTTACTTGCGGTCCGTGGTACCGCCCTGGTCCAGCCCAAATTGAGATTTGCCCTGGGTACGAGGCTGCGCGTGTTTTTCCCGCGCAGATGGCGAGCGGAGCAACCTTTCTTCAAGACTGTAGGAGCTAGGATTCAAGGTCGCCCCACCAAGTCACCGCCTCCATCAAAAGCTTTTCGTAGTCAAATTCTGATTTAAGCTTTTTTTCTATATTTTTTTCTTTCAAAACACTTACGAGGCTCCAGCCATGGAATTTTTCAGTATCCCAATCGCTTACAGCTTCAAATATATCAGAGTGTTGATAGTTTCTGAGCAGATGCTCAAAATCAGAATAGCCGACCAAGGCTACAGAGATGCGATCACTGATAGGTATCTCTAAAGTATCCGCTTTTTCATGGGCTGACTTAAACAATTTACTGACGAAGGCATTTCCTAATATTGTCCAAGGATCATATTGTAGAACAACACCCGCCATATTCAAGGTTGATCCGGTGTAGAACTCATGGTGTGTTCGCCAAATCTGAACAATGCCTTTTATAACATCTTCGAACGCATCCGCGCAATCCTTGAACGGATTTGGTGATGTCAAAACTCTTCTTGGAAGCCGGCGAATTTTGCATTCAATAATGAGACCAGTCAAATCTGAGCGATCTTCAACAAGAATATCCGCGCTCATGCCGTACTTGGTTGGCCGTTCAGGTTGAACTGATGTGGTCACATCGACATAATGCCGGATTACTTGAAAGCAGAGATCTTCAAATGCTTCCCCAGAACGTCGCCGTGCGTCAGGATCCGATACGATATCATAGTAAAGGCCATCGGTAAGACGCAGCATAAGATTAGCTCGCGAAGGAACGCAATAAACTCGGCCTTTAGTATCAGATATTTCAAAAATCGGCCGCTCCTTTGTGACGCTAGGAAGAAAGTCGCGCGGGAGGTTTGGATTATTGGTATCCTTTGCCCACTCACAATGTCCTTTAAGCGTATCACCGATGACCCGTCGAACTTGGTGCAATTCCGCTTTTGATACGCCAATCGCGGCAAAAGAGTCGGATCGTATCGCAGGATTTTCTGCACTGCCTGCATATATCCCGAAGCCAATTTTCAGGAATGTCTCCAAATCAATTTCATGCTTTGTAGAAAAGGCAGCTTTACCTTCTGGTGTTGCGTACACATGCCAAGCGCGTCCGATGCGAAACAAATTGGACGTGCCAAGCTGCCAATCATATTGCGGCCAGAATAGGCGAGGCATCGCCGCCAAAACTTCGCTCGGAGAGTAATCCATGACGCTTTCCACATTAGACAATCCCGTATACACGTCTAGCAGTCTTCCCGCACCATTCCATAGCTTTAGATTTAGGCGTTTCGCATCATTTTGCGCAGGCCCAAGTAAGAGCTTTTCACGAATAAGAGCATCAATTGACCACGGCGGCACGAAAAATTTTCCGCCAATTTTATGATCACTCGTGTTGCCCGGAATCTTAAGACGACGACGCGCCGCTTCCGCGCGTCCGTCTCGCATCGCTTCAATTGCCCAGCTCAGTATTAAAATATCTTCTACCGGGACAGGCCGTAGAAGGTCATGCAGCCTCCGTTCCCAATACAATCTCTTCTCGTTTGAGAATGCTCCCAAGTCACTTCCATTTTCAATTGCATTGCAAGGCATTAAACCCATAGTGATGTGCAGCTTAGAAGTCTATTACTTGCCGTGTCATCAAGATGTCGGAAACTTAAGCTTTCCTTAGATGGAAGCATCACCCACTCATGCTGCCAATGTCCGCTGCCGCACTTCTCCGCTAAATCCTAATCGCCGAAACTGTTGTCAGGCGACAATCTATTTCCCTTACCCCACAAACCGCGACAACAGCATCGACCCGTTCGTGCCGCCGAACCCGAAGGAATTCGTCATCACCGTGTCCAGACCCGCGTTCTCGACCAGCGAGGTGGCGATCTCTTCGGGTTTCAGGGCGGGGTCCAGGGTCTCCACGTTGATGGACGGCGCGATGAAGTCGTGTTGCAGCATCAGCAGGCAATAGATCGCCTCCTGCGCGCCGGTCGCGCCCTGGCTGTGGCCGGTCATCGACTTGGTGGAGCTGACCGGCGGCGTGCTGCCCTCGCCGAAGACGCGGCGCACCGCCTCGATCTCGCCCACATCGCCCACGGGGGTCGAGGTGCCGTGCGCGTTGATGTAGCCGACGGTGCGGTCCTTGAGCGTCGACAGCGCCAGCCGCATCGCCCGTTCGCCGCCCTCGCCCGAGGGCGCCACCATGTCGTGGCCGTCCGACGTCGCGGCATAGCCCGTGACCTCGGCATAGATTCTGGCGCCGCGCGCCTTGGCATGCTCCAGCTCTTCGAGCACCAGCATCCCGCCGCCGCCACCGATCACGAATCCGTCGCGGCCCGCGTCAAAGGCGCGGCTCGCCTTTTCGGGGGTGTCGTTGTACTTGGACGACATCGCGCCCATGGCATCAAAGAGGCACGAGAGCGTCCAGTCCAGTTCCTCTCCGCCGCCCGCGAACATCACGTCCTGCTTGCCCAGCATGATCTGCTCGGCCGCGTTGCCGATGCAGTGCAGTGAGGTCGAACAGGCCGAGGTGATGGAGTAGTTGATGCCCTTGATCTTGTAGGCGGTGCTGAGGTTCGCGCTGATCGTCGAGCACATGCACTTGGGCACAGCAAAAGGCCCGATCCGCTTGGTCGCGCCGGTTTTCAGCACCACCTGATGGGCCTGCAGCATCGCGCTGGTCGACGGCCCGCCCGATCCCGCCACCAGCCCGGTGCGCGGGTTCGAGATGTCCGCCTCGTCCAGCCCCGCGTCGGCGATGGCCTGCCCCATGGCGATATAGGCATAGGCCGCACCCGGCCCCATGAACCGCAGCGCGCGCTTGTCCACGTGGTCGGCCACATCCAGCTTGATGTCGCCCGCGATCTGGCTGCGGAACCCGTGTTCCTTCATCGCCTCGTTGGCGGTGATGCCGGATTTTCCGGCCTTCAAAGAGGCCAGGACCTCTTCGGCATTGTTGCCGATGCTGGAGACGATCCCCAGCCCGGTGACGACGACGCGGCGCATGTGGCCTCCTTTCTCGGGTCAGCTTTCGGAAAGCGCGACCTTCATATCCTTGACCTGATAGATCACCTCACCATCGGCTTCGACGGTGCCGTCGGCGACGCCCATGGTCAGGCGGCGGGTCTGCACGGCCTTGGTGAAATCCACCTTGTAGGTCAGCATCTTGCGGTCCGGGCGGACCATGCCGGTCAGCTTGACCTCGCCCACCCCCAGCGCATAGCCGCGGCCCTGCCAGCCGCGCCAGCCCAGGTTGAAACCGGTCAGCTGCCACAGCCCATCCAGGCCCAGACAGCCGGGCATGATCGGGTTGCCGGGGAAGTGGCATTCGAAGAACCACAGGTCCGGCGTGATGTCGAATTCCGCGACCACGTGGCCCTTGCCATGCGCGCCGCCGTCGCCCGAGATGTCGGTGATCCGGTCCATCATCAGCATCGGCGGTTCGGGCAGTTGCGCGTTGCCGGGGCCGAACAGCTCTCCGCGTGCGCATTTCAGAAGGTCGTCCTTGTCAAAACTGCTCGGATAATCGGCCATGCGTGGCGCGCCTCGCTCTTTCGCGTTCCCATTACGCCCCTCTACCACCCGTATCGCGCGGGGCGCAAGCCTGCGCAGGGGCCGCGACGATCCCGCGCAACCGGCAATTTTGTTTGAAATTCCCGTGCCTCACCCTCTATATATACCGCAGGAAGAGGAGCCAGGCGGCAATGACACCCGACGCCCAGCAACGCGGAACACACTGGCTGTCGCAGGCCGGGCTGCGCCCGACACGGCAGCGGCTGACCTTGGCCACCCTTCTGGTGGGCGACGGGCAGAACCGCCATGTCACCGCCGAAAGCCTTTTTGCCCTGGCCAAGGATCAGGGCGAACGGGTGTCGCTGGCCACGGTCTACAACACGCTCAAGGCGTTCTGCGACGCGGGCCTGATGCAAGAGGTGACGGTCGACGGGTCGAAAAGCTATTTCGACACCAACACCCACGATCATCCGCATTTCTACTGGGAAGACGAGGGGCGGCTGACCGACGCGCCGGCCGATCAGCTTGAGATCGCGCGCCTGCCCGGCGCCCCCGATGGCGCAGAGATCGCCAGCGTCGACGTGGTGATCCGCCTGCGGCGCGTCTGACGGCGCGATCTAGCGCAGGCAGAGGTAAAGCCGTTCCTTGACATAGCTGTACTGGCCGGTGGGCAGATTTCGGGTGCTGGCAAATTCCGCACGTCGGTTCGGGCCCCTGCTGCAAATCTCGTTCGCCTTGGCATCCGCACGAGCGATCGCTGCAGCCCGTTGCTCAGAGCTCGAGAAATCCATCGCATTGCCATTCAGCTGGATGCCCACGCTGGCCTCGTTGAACGATGCCACGACCGGCTCAAGTTGATCTTCGGGCATTTCGCAACCGGCCAGCCCAAACCCCAGCGCGCAAAGCGCGCCGCACATCAAAATCCTCATACTCTGTCCCTTATATTTGATCTGATCGCCGGCCTGTCTGGCAGCGCCGGGGTCAAATCTGCGCCGGAGCAGGTAAACAAAGGGTTTAAGGCGGGCGGAATTCACGCTCACATGTCGGGTCTGCTGGTACCCGCGGCCGGGCTCGAACCGGCACGGCCTTCCGGCCTGGGGATTTTAAGTCATCCTCAGCGCGATTTATAGGGCCTTACCGGGCCTTATCGTGGTTCGCAACCCCATGTTTTCACGGCACTATCCTCCTATCGCAACCTAACACGCAGTGTTTCAACCCGGGCCTGGGCCCGGGCCTAGGAGGATTCGGCCATGGCCACCAAACTCACGCAAGCGACAGTCAACAGGGCAGCAGAAGAACATCCGCCCGGCACCCAGCTATACGACGCCGAGGTCTCTGGCCTCCGCGTCGTGGTCGGGAAGCGCGGTTGCTCCTACAAGTTCGTCGGCAGGATCAACGACGGCACCGACCGCTATGTCTCGGTCGTGCTCGGCAGGACGGGCGACGTCGCGCTCAGGACAGCCAGGGAGCGCTCGACAGAGCTCCGCCTGGCGCTCAGGCGCGGCGAGGACCCGAGGACGCCGAAGGCGAGCGTGCCGACCGTGGCCGAAGCCCTGGACCGCTACCTCGAAGGCCGCACGGACCTGAGCCCGAGGACGCAGCAGTGGTACCGGCAGAAGATAGAGGGACCGCTCAGGTCGCTGGCGAAGCTACCGGCCGACCGGGTGGACCGGGAGACCGTCAGGGCGCTCCACGAGAAGATCACCCGCAAGGCCGGTCCCTACGGTGCCAACGGCGCGATGCGGGTGCTCAAGCTGGTCCTAAACGACGTCGCCCGTACACACGACTTGCCGCCGAACCCCGTCTCGCGGGCGGTGCGCATGAACAAGGAGACCCCGCGTGACTGGGCCATCCCGCCCGCCGAGATGCCCGAGATGTGGCGCCGGCTCGACGCGATGGAGGACCGGGTCCGCCGCGCCTGCTGGCTGACCATGCTCCTCACCGGCCTCAGGTCCAATGACGCGCGCTCGATGCGGTGGGAACACCT
This sequence comes from Thalassococcus sp. BH17M4-6, assembly GCF_049323015.1. NCBI lineage: Bacteria > Pseudomonadati > Pseudomonadota > Alphaproteobacteria > Rhodobacterales > Roseobacteraceae > Thalassococcus > Thalassococcus sp. BH17M4-6. The sequence continues at coordinate 235,893 of NZ_JBMPGU010000002.1, read as the reverse complement.
GGACGCGGACGGCGTCCTGACGGTGCCATCGCCGAAGGGCGGCGAGGCCAAGGCGTTCAAGCTGCCACTGCCGCGGATGCTGGTCCAGGAGCTCGCCGCCGTGAGGGACCTGACCGCGCCCCTTGAAAGCCCGTTCGTCTTCGCCTCACCCACCTCAAAGAGCGGCCACGTCGAGCACTTCGCTAGGACGAAGAACTGGCCCTACGCCCCGCACGGACTGCGCCACACCTGGCGGACGATGGCGCTGGAGGCCGGCGTGGACCTGCAGATGGCGATGGTCCTCCTGAACCACCGGCCCGCAGGCGTGACCTGGAACTACGTGACGCGGGCGAACCTGCTGGGGCCGATGCGGGAGGCGAGCGAGAGAGTCGCGGGGCTCATCGCGGGATACCGCGGCCGCACCGGCCCATAGGGTCCGGTGAGAAGTGTTGGGTTACGCGGGCTGCCGCTTCGGGCACGATCGACGCATACCGACACCCGTAAGGAACGCCGAGGATGCAAGAGATCGTGGAAAGACTGGACCGGATTGAGGCGAGGCTCGCGGCCCCGCCGCGGGCGTACCTGCCCGTGGCCGAGGCGGCCGAGTTCATGGGGCTGAGCAAGCAGCAGCTCGACCTCTGGAGGATGAAGGGCGGCGGCCCGGCGTTCCACCGCGTCGGGCGGAAGTGCCTCTACGCCGTCGACGACCTCAGGGCCTTCATGGACGGGTTGCGCCAGGAGCCGCTGGAATGAGCGGCCTCGTCCACGCCCACCAACCCATCGACGCCCAGGACTGGGAGCAGGTCGAGTACATCCTCGTCCTGACCCTGTTCATCATGGAGGGGAAGGAGGACGAGTTCCACTTCCTGGAGCTCTTCGTCGATCTCATCCACCGCAGGCTGCTCTGGGACCGCGACGACGAGAACACGGTCTGGGCCGTGGCGATCTTCGCAGACCGCTTTCCGATCATCCACCGCGAGGACGGGAAGATACTCTGGGGAGAGCCGGAGGACGCCCTTACGTTCTCGACCGCGCCGATATTCTGGGACGAGCTGTACCTGGTCGACCTCGCACGACGCCGCGCCGCCAGGCCCGACCGCCGCCGGGCGAAGGACGGTGAGCCCTACATGGATCACGGCGTCTAGGATCCTTTAACGGGCGGTTAGCGCCCCGCGCTCCCCGCGATTCGTTTATATCCAGCCGCCTATGCCGCCGGGTAGTCTGCCAGCATTAAGACTGCAGGCGACCCACGCTGGCTTACGTGACACCTGCGTCTCGACACACTTGCGCTTGTAAGGTGTGGACCGCCCGACCGCCTCGGACGGCCCACCGAATGAGCAACCAGAAAAGGGAAAGACGCTCATGTCTGATGTGAAGAACTATACAGCAGGGGACGGCCCCGCTACGCCCTCGTTGAACGACCTGCTCACGACGAGGCAGGCCGCGGAGGCCACTGGCCACACCGTCCAGACCCTGAACCAGTACCGGAGTTGGCGGACCACAGGCCAGTACCCGGACGCGGGGCCCGAGTTCGTGAAGCTGGGGCGCGCGGTGTTCTACACACGCACCGCCGTCGATGCCTACGTCGCCAACCGGCGGGGCTGACCGATGACCGAACAACCGATGACCGACCCGGATCAGCTGCGACCCTACCTCGCTTCGGGCATGCACCTGATCCCGCTGCACAACCACGCCTACGAGGACGAGTACAAGGGCAAGCGGCGTAAGAGGGGCAAGAGCCCAGCCCACAACAACTGGACCAAGCGGGTCTACCGCTCCGCCGACCAGGTCACGCACATGGAGGCCGGAGACAACGTCGGCGTCCGCCTGACGAGGGCAGACCTGATCCTGGACGTGGACCCGCGTGGCTTCCCGGAGGGTGAAGACCTGACGACCGAAAACCCGTTCCGCAGGCTCTGCGCGGACGTCGGCCTGGACATCGACCAGTATCCGACCGTCGTGACCGGCAGCGGCGGTCTGCACATCTACATGACGAAGCCCGAGGACGTCTCCACCAGGGACAGCCTCAACGACCAGTACCCTGGCGTCGAGTTCAAGTCCTTCGGCCGTCAGGTCGTCGCGCCGGGTTCGATCCACCCCGACACGTTGAAGCCATACCTCTGGGACCCGGACCGTCCCGAGCTAGACGCACTCGGCGCCGACCCGGCGCCCGACAGTCTGCTCGACCTGATCCGAAGACCCGATGGCGCCGCCCCGACCGGCGGCGGTGAGCACGACCAGGACGAACTGGCACGGATGCTCGACGCCCTGGACCCCGAGGACTTCCGTGAGCACGACGCCTGGCTCCAGCTCATGCAGGCCTGTCACCACGCGACGGCGGGCGACGGCCGGGACGAGTTCATCGAGTGGTGCACCCGAGACCCCGAGTACGCCGACCACGGGACGATAATCGGCCTGCGCTGGGACAGCCTGCACTCCGACAACAAGGGTGCCCGCGTCACCTACAAGACACTGCACAAGCTGCTCCGCGACGCCGGGGCCGAGGACGCCATCCCTCGCACGCCCGCGAAGGACGACTTCGACGACCTCGATCCCGACGACGTCCCGCCCGAGGCGGCGGAGAAGCCAAAACCCACCCGACCGAGCGTCCGCGTCGGCGAGGGTCGGCTCCTTGCCATGGCCAAGGCCGCGAAGGAGGCCCTGTTCGAGGGCGCGGGCCACGAGGTCCTTCAGCGCCACGGGCAACTCATCCGGCCCCTAAGGCTGGGCCGCACCACGGACGAGTCGGGCGTCAGGCACCGGGCAGGCGCGACCGTGCTCATGCCGATCAACGAGCACTGGCTCCAGAAGCGCATGGCGGAGACGGCCGACTGGTACCGCCGCGCGGTCGAGAGGCCGAGGAACGGCGAAGGCAAGGGCAAGGCCAAGAACGTGCCCGCCGACCCGCCCGTGAAGGTGGCACGGCTGATCCTCAACGACCAGGGCGACTGGCCCTTCCACTCGCTGACCGGAATGGTCGCGGCGCCAACCGTGGACGTCGGCACCGGCCAGATCGTGGACAGGCCCGGCATCGACCCGGATACGGGCCTCCTCGCCGTCTTCGACCCGGGCGACTTCCCACGCATCGAGCCCGACGTCGGCAGGGACGGTGCGGTCGAGCGGCTGCGGCGGGTGGAGCACGCGCTGTTCCGCGGGATGCCGTTCGTCGACGACGCCAGCCGCTCGGTCGCCATGTCGGCACTTGTCACCGCACTCGTCCGACCGACGCTCCGCACCGCGCCGATGCACCTTTTCGATGCCGCGATGGCCGGCACGGGCAAGTCCAAGATGGCCTCGGTGGTCGGCGTCCTGGCCACGGGCGTCGAGCCGTCCGCGTCAGCCTGGGCGAGTTCCGAGGACGAGAACGAGAAGCGCATCGCGGCCCTGTACCGCCGCGGGAACCCGGTCGTGCTGTTCGACAACGTGGACGCCAAGCGGGGCGACCGGCTCGACGGCAACATCCTGAACATCGTCCTGACGCAAGACCCCGCGTCCATCCGCGTCCTGGGCAAGACCGAGGAGGAGGTCCTGAACACGAGGCTCATGACGATGGCAACCGGCAACAACATCGTGGTCGCGGGCGACTTCTGCCGCCGGGCCGTGAAGTGCCGCCTGGACGCGAAGTGCGCCGAGCCCGAGCGCCGTGTCTTCGACTTCGACCCCGTCGCGGTGGCAAGGGCGGAGAGGCCCCGCCTCGTGGCTGACCTGCTGGAGGCCCTGGCCGCGTACCTCGCCGCGGGACGACCCGCCGACCCGGCGCCGCTCGGCTCCTTCGAGGACTGGACCGCCGTGCGCGGGCTGCTGCTCTGGTGCGGGATGGCGGACCCCGCCGACACCATCGCCGACGTCAAGGCCACCGACATGGACCGCAGCGACCTGATGGACGCGATGGAGACCTGGCGGCTCGCCTTCGACGACGAATGGGCCACGGGTGCCGACCTCGCCGCCTTCGTGGCTGGCGCTGCGGACGACCTCGATTGCCCACTCGGCCGGGAGATGATGGAGGGCGCGGAGTCCATGGTTGAGGCCCTGTTCGGCGGCAAGCGGGACAAGGCGTGGATCGGCCGCGAGCTCGTCCGGAACGGCGGCGTCGCGGCGGGCACCTACTACCTGGAGGTGAAGGCCGAGCGCCGGTCGTCCAGGTTCAGGGTGCTCGACGCCGAGGACGCGACCTGAGCGGCCGGGCTGGATACTTGGGAACGCCAAGTAGTCCGTCGTCCTGTTCAAGGGGCGGCGGGCATATGCGCGCATTTCTCTATACAGAGCCCGTAGAGCCTACCTGAGCCTTTTCGGCTCATCGGTATGAATGGATAGTATAGGTAGGCTATTCGACTTCTGATTATATGAATGCGCGCATATGCACGTCCCCTTGGACCGTATCGCCGAAAAGGACGCCGAAAACTGACTCAGGCGCCGAAACGGACGTCCCGTCCTATCGCTTGGATGATGGGGCACCGAGAAACCGGCCCCCTAGATCGCCGTACAACGCTGGTTTCCCATAGGGGAGGAACGCGACAACCTGACCTCGAAGTCTCCGAGGCAGGCTCGCGCGTGAGGCGCCGTGCCCCTCGAAGGACTACCGATCATTCGCCCCTCGGAGGGTGCCGTATTGCTCAGCGTTCTCAAGTAGTTGGAGGGGGCTGAACGCGCGGCCCGACGGGAGGCCCGAAAGGAGGGGTCGATGACCGACCTGACGATGCACGTCGCGGCCGAACCGTCGCCCGACCTGAAACGGACGTTCCTAGAGCGCCTGGTGGAGACCGGCAACGTGATGGTGGCCTGCGCGCAGCTCGGCCTGCCCCGCACCAGCGTGTACTACTGGAAGCACCGCGACGCCGACTTCCAGCGCGCGTGGGACCTGGCAATGCAGGTCCACCAGGAGCAGCTCACCCAGGACGTGGTGGACACCGCCCGCGAGCTCGGCCTCGGTCGATGGGTGCGGGCCACCGACGAGAACGGCGAGCCGCTGCTGGACGAGGACTTCGAGCCCGTGATGGTCCTGGACGTGTCGCACGTCGACGCCCGCATCCTGTCGAAGCTGATCGACAAGCGCGTTCCCAGCGTGGACGGGCCCGCCACCACGAACCTGAACGTCAGCACGACCGTGAACAACGAGCTGCCGGCCAGGAAGCCGCGTCTCGTCCGACCGACGCCGGTCCAGACCGCCTCGACGGCCGAGGACGTGGTCGATGCCGAACTCGTCACCGAGGAGCCCGGAGGTCACGATGGGTAGGCCCTACACGTACGTCACGCTCATCTCACCCGGCGGCGTGCTCACCAGGGCCTTCGCCGACGGGACCCATGCCCTGATGCGGACGTGCGCGGGCTACCTGCACTCCCAGGACGACGGCCTGCTGGTCGAGATGGCCGAACGCCGCGAGCCGGTGCCGTGGGAGAGCGCCGCCGTGCGCGACGAGGCGATCCGGTCGATCCGCGCCCGGATGGACCTGGAAGATGGGGAACGGGCCGACCTGATAGCCTGGATCGAGGGCACGCCGTACTACGAGTGACCACCAGTCATTCGCCCCTCCGAGGGGTCGGATAGCTCAGCGTTGTCAAGCGCTTGGTGACCGCCACCCGTGCGGCCCGACATGGGGCCCGGCGCACACGTGGGCGTACTCCGTCACCCCGTCGCGGCATCTTGCGAGCATACCCCCTCACAGGAGAAACCCCATGCAGGACCAGACACCCCATCGCATCGTGACCCGCGAGAAGCAGCAGCTCGCCGAACTGGAGCGAGAGTTCGACGAGGTCGAGCGGCAGCAGGAGGAGCGGTTCGAGTTGATCCGGCGGAAGCGCGATCGGCTCCTCGACCTGGGCGTGGCACTGGATGACTGACCCGTCGCCCCACCCCCTGCCGAAACACCTGTTCCACGCTACCCAGCGCGAGGCCGACGCCCTGGTTGCCGAGGCCGTGGATGACGAGCGATTTTGCCCGCTGTCCGACCTGCCGCCGGCCAACAACGCGGTCAGGATGATCGTGGGCATGTGGTACGCCTCGGGGACTCTCGCCCTGCCTAGGGGATGGGTGCGGGCGGTGATGGTCGCCTGCCGTGCGGCCAATGCGCCGCACCCCAACCAGAAGTGTCTCCGGTGGTACCGCTCGAAGGTGCAGGACTGCCCCGCTTACTTCGGTGGGATGCGAGGCGTGCCGCGTGACCTTCTCCTCCAGTTGGAGCAGGACGTCGAAGTCTGAGCGCCAACAATCGACGCCGGGCGGTCAAACGCTGGTCCCCCGCACCGTCCCGTCGCGGCATCGTGGTCTCGTGTCGGTTGGTCATGAGCCTCCTTCTCCCGACACCTGGCGGCCAGGGTTGACGACGGGCCCTGGCCGCCGTCCCCGACACAGGAAAGGACGGATGCCCGTGAAGACTCAGGAAGACATAAAGACCCGCATCGCCGAGCTCCGCGCCGACCGCGAACGGTTGGTCGGCGAGCTCGAAAAGGCCCGCGTCGATGAGCGCGAGGCGCTGATCCGCGGCGACAAACCCGACAACGTCGCTGTGGCCATCTCGACCCGCATCGCGGTCATCGACGACGCGCTGGCGGAACTGAACGACCGGCTGACCGCGACGCAGGCCAGCGCGCATCGCAACGAGCGCCGCAAGCGTGCCGAGGCCGCCCTGCACAAGACCTCCGAACGGGCAAAGCTGGCTGCCGGCGTGGACGATGCGCTGACCGCGCTCGCCACCGCGTGGCCCGCGTATCAGGAGGCGCTCCGCAGGGACCTCGGCACCGTCTCCGGTGCAGGGGGCGACCTGACGGCCGTCGAGCGAGGACTGACCAACAAGCGATTGGCCGAGCCGCTGGTCAAAGCGCTGATCCACGCTGGCGGCGGGACCCTGGCCCGCGCCCTCGGGATCGAAACCCCGATCAAGGACCGGCACAGCCTGTCCCTGACGGCCGCTGAGGAGAGGGTCGCGGAGTCGCTCCGCGCCGAGCTGCTTCGCGTTCGCGCAGAGAGCCCGCAGCCGAACGTTGCCCGCGAGGCCAAGCAGGAACTGGAGAAGATGGAGAAGGCCGGATGACCCAGGATGGAAAGCGCCACACCGCAGAGCTGAAGCGGCTGGAGGATCGCAAGAAGGAACTGGAGGACGCACTCGGCCGCCTGGCGCGGGACGAGGCCGACGCCGAGGAAGTCATGGAGCTCGCGAAAGAGGTCGAGCTCCTCGAGGAACAGGTCGCGACAGCCCGCGCGGCCGTGCAATCACAGGAGAAGACCATGACCAAGAACGACCAGCATCTGGCCCACATGGGCGAGAAGCAGCGCCGGCTCTACGACGCGCTGGTGAATGCCACCGACGCCGAGGCGGACGCCATGTACGCCCAGCTCGCCGACAAGCTGAACCTCCCGAAGATCGACGTGCCCCGCTCGAAACGGCCCGCTACCACGGTCACCGAGAAGTCGATCCATGACGTGCGGAAGGCCGCAGCGGCCAACCGTCAGGCTGCCGAACGGCAACTCGATGAACTGGCCAAGAGCATCCAACAGCCGGGCGAGAGCTTCCATAAGGCATACGACCGGGCTCTCAACACCGACATGGGCAAGGCGCTGATGCAGACCCGCGACGACGCCCAGGAACTTGAACGCGGTGGCGTGACGTCGATGGAACTGGACGAAGCCCGCAAGAGCCTGGCTCGGTAACAGCCTGCACGAACGACAACCGAAAAGGCCCGCGTCTCCATCCGAGACGCGGGCCTTTTCATATTCATGACTGCGGACACGAGTCGTCCTTGACCGCAACGTGGCTTGAGCGTCTACTGCTGGTATGGACCAGCAGCTCGACCTACTAGAACCTGATTCCTTTGTCGCCACCATCGCGGAGCGTCACGGCCTCGGCTCAGACGCCCTCTTGGTGCGTTACCTGGAGCGCAAGACCAAGGCGGCGTCGAGGGGAGCAAAGGCCCGGCGCTCGCTCGGCAACGTCTACGCTCTGCTCGTAGTCGCGGAGGACTTCGTAGACGGCAAGGCAGACGGCTCCAGGTTCACAGACCTCCTGGCGCGAATGCGCGAGCTCCCGTTCGGGTCGAAGCTGCAGAACCACCCGTTGGACAACCGCCTGAACGACGAGTTCCGTCGACAGATGGGCGTAGACGGGGATTTGCTGCCCGTGCAGGCGACAGTTGTGGACGGGCAGAAGGCCCGGCGCATCTCGCCCGACCTGCTAGCCCATGACGGCGTCCCGCCAGCAGAGGCCGCAGCATTCATCGTGGACGTGGTCCGCGAGTACGTCAGGCTCATCACGGAAAAGCAGACGTCGTATCTGGACGAGGTCGAGGCACTCAGCGACGCGGACGAACTCGGAGAGTTCCTGGCGGGCGCGTTCGAGCCGAACTCCGACGCGCGGCTGTTCGAGATCGTGTCATACGTGCTGCTCGCGGAGCACTTTCGCGGGCGCTCCGTCTGGGTGGGCGAGACCAGGGAGACCGTGGTCCAAGAGCCGCTCAGGCTGTTCCGCTCGGGCCGCACCAACGCCAATGACGGAGGCATCGACTTCGTCCTCAAGCCACTCGGTCGCTTTTTCCAGGTCACTGAGACCCTGGACTTTGGCAAGTACTTCCTCGACTTCGAGAAGGTGAACCGCTTCCCGATCAGCTTCGTGGTAAAGGTGGAGGCGACGGCGGACGCGGCTCGCAAGACGATCAGGTCGGACGCACTCCGCTCCGGCCGCTACACTGAGCCTCAGGTGGACCTATACATGGGCCTGTTCGAGGAGGTCTACACGCTGCCCGACCTCAGGCGCATACTGGCCGGTTTACCGGGGGACGCCGCATCGGTCGGAAGGATGAAGGACGAGCTCGCGCTCCAGTTCCGTCTGGAGTACGGCCTCCTCGACTAGAGCAGCGTAGCCTGGCCGACGTCTGCGTCAGCGGCCTCCCCGCGGTCCCGCTTGGACCGGTTCTTGGTCTTTCGGGCCTTCACCTTTGCAAGTTCCTCGGGCGGGTAGTCAGACGGGACGCCGACGCGCCTCAGGCCCACCTTCACGTAGCCCTCGTTGACTTCGATGCCGAGCGTCCGACGCCCTAACCGTGCGGCCACGGCGCATGTCGTGAAGGTGCCCGCGAAGGGGTCCATCACCAGGTCACCGGGCTTGCTGGACGCCTTAACCACCCGCTCCAGAAGCGCCTCGGGCTTCTGCGACGGGTGGTCCTCGTACTCGTCCATCCGCCAGCGGACCCTCGCGAAGTCCCACACATTGCCGGGCACCTTCTCGTTGCTGTACGGCTGCGGCGGGTCCTTCCGGTAGTCGATCAGGTTCCTCTTTGCTCCCGTCTTGGCCTCGACCTTGATGTCGTCGGCGTTGAACACGTAGGATCGCGGGTCCGCCACCATGTGGAGGATCGGCTCCCACATCGACCCGAAGTACTTCCGGGCTTGGACGCCCGAGCTGTCGTAGGTCCAGACGATCCGAGACAACACCTCCAGCCGCTCGCGGCAGTGGAGGTCGAGGTGGGGCATCATCTGGGTTGAGGACATAAGGTAAAAGGTGCCCGTCGGAGACAGCACGCGGACGCACTCGTCGATCCACTCGCGGCACCAGTCCAGGTATTCCCCCTCGTCCCGGAGGTCGCGGAGGCCGTTGAAGTCCTTGCCGATGTTGTAAGGCGGGTCTGCGAAGATCAGGTCGACGCTGTCCGTCTCGACGCCCGCCAGCGCCTCCAAGACGTCACCGTGCAAGATGGTGTGATCCTGATCCTCGAACTTCCGCATGCCGACCGACTCCCTCTGCGATACCGTTTCCGGACACCATATCGAGTATGGGCCGACAACGGAATGCCGAATATCTAGCGTATGGTCAGGAGGGTGGCTTGAGGCCGGGAGGCGGCGTCAGGTCAGCGGTCCAGGGTTCCCCCGCCTGCCAGCGACGGACCTCGTTGTCGGTAGGTATCCGCTCGTCGGCGGCACGCAACCGCATCCGCGTGTCGGTGACCTGTCGAGGCGTGAAGCCGCAACCCGGTAGCGTCGACAGCACGTCCTCAAGGGTCTGCTGATTGGTCCTCCAGGCCCGAATGCTCTCACGGGCTATCTGGCGGGCCGACTTTGCCTCAGGATCGTTGCCCTCGTCCTCCGGGGCGGGACGGGCGCCCGTCACGATCAGCTCGCGCAGGCAGGCGCGGTCTATTCCAGGCGCGTCTCGTCCGACCGGCACGTCCTCGAAGTCATCGCGCATGCGGGACCTATAAGACTGGATTGTCTTCAGCGTTGTCCTTCCGCCGGGGTGGAGGAACCGAACGAGCTCCAGTGTCTCCTCGTCCTTCGCGCCCCGCCTGATGAGCGCCCGTGCGGTCTCGCCGCTGCCCTGCTTGTTCTCCATACGAAAGGGCCCTCCTGCGGCCGAACCCACTCCACCCGGAGTTGAGCTTAGCCGCAGGAGGGCCCTGCATCAAGCTGCACGACGGGATCGCCGCGTCAGGTCAATGGGTTAGCCTTTCTTCTTGCGCCGCATTGGCACGTCCACCCCTCGCTTGCGAAGGTTGGCGGCAACCGAGGCGATGGACCGCACCGAGGTTTTGGCGTCGGAAAACTCGGCCATGACCTGTTCCAGGATGGCCTCGTAGCCCAGCGCCTCGTCCATGAGGAGTTCCTGGACAAGAGCGCCGATCGTGCGCTTCGGTTGCTCGGGCGTGTCGTCTGCTTCGTCGTCGGTCGGCTCTGCTTTCTCGGTGGTCTCGGGTTCGTGCGTGTCAGCCTGATCGGCACCGAGAGCCTCGATGCGGTCGATCAGCTCGGGCTTGGCCCGCTTCCACGACTTGAGGACGTCAGTCCCGCACCGCTCGGCAAGGTCGTTGTGGACGTCCAGCAGCTCGGCGATGGTCATCTGCCCGTAGGCGCCGCGGTCGTGAAGCGTGGGTTCAATCTTGGTCATGGCGTTCATCTCTCAGTCTCCTTGGGGTTGGTGACGGGCGCGGTGCGCCCGCCGGTTCAATCGTTGGTCAGGCCGAAGTGGTCGCGGGTCCAGCGGGCCTCGGGGTCGAACCGAAGGTAGTCGTCGCGCAGGACGTCGAAGGCGCCGTGCGGCTTGACCAGCAGGGCGGCGACCACGCCGCGGCCGTTGTGGACGTAGAAGCGCTCACCGTGGTTGGCCCGGACGGCGCAGAGCGACTGGGCGCGCTGCTGGAGGTTCACGGGGTCAGCCACCTCGACGATCGAGTGGTCGTAGGCGCGGTGGAAGGAGTAGGTCGTGGCGGTCATGGTCAGGTCTCCGTCTCAGCGTTGATGGGAATAGAATGTCGTGGGTGGGACTCCCCGCGAATGGGGAAAACGCCTGCGTGCGATGACGAATTGCTTCGGAACTCGAAGCGAAAAGTCGTGAAGTAACGGTGGGTTGGGCGCTCGCGAGACCCCACCTCCACGACAGCATGTCTCCACGGCCGCCACCCTGGCGGTCCTCGAAAAGGAGACGGAGACATGCTCTACAGGATCACGCTGGCGGACAGCGTATACTACACCCGCGACGAACTGGCCGAGGCACAGTCCGAGGCCCTCGACCACGCCCGCGAACTGACCCGAGTAGTCGGCGAGGCGGTGAGGGTCACGGTCCACAGAATGGGCCACCCGGTCATCGACGACCTCGGGCGGGACTGCACGCCCGCCTTCTGGGTCGGCTCCGCCGTGGGGCGGATCGAGAGGTCCAACGCCTTCGTATCGTGGGTGCCAGCCCCGCGCGGGGCGGAACTCCCCGCCGGTCGCCGTGTGGCCGCCTGAAGATGCGGGACGAAGTTCGACGGGCGGAAGCGCCCGTCGTCACCGTCGCGGACCCACTGCGGTGGGCATCGACCTCGGTGGCACCCGAACAGGCGGCCCGCGCCCTGGGCGACAAGCCATACATCAGCATGGCCGTCTCGGCGGCCATGGTGCTCACCTCACCCTTGGCGTACGTCGCCGCGTCGGCCCTCAGGCTGGCTGCTCTGGCAGAGATGGTCAGGAAGCCAGCACCCGAGCCCGAGCCGCTCTGCGAGAACCGGCTGCCGACCTATTCGGTCCTTGTGCCTCTATACCGGGAGGCCGACGTCTTGCCCGACCTAGCCCGGGCAATGCTGGCACTCGACTACCCCGCCGACCGGCTGGAGGTTCTGGTCCTCCTGGAGGAGGGTGACGCCGAGACGATCGAGGCCGCGCGGGTTCACATGGCGCAGGCGCTGTTCCGCGTGGTCGTCGTCCCGGACGGGTCGCCACGGACCAAGCCGCGTGCCTGCAACTACGGGCTCGCCATCTGCCGCGGGGAGCTCGTGACGATCTTCGACGGGGAGGACGTCCCCGACCCCGACCAGCTCCGCCGCGTTGCGGCCGTGACGGCCTCGGACCCCGGCCTCGCGGTCGTCCAGTGCCGTCTGTTCTGCGACCACGCCGAGGGCGGTGGACTGGTGGAGAGGCTGTGGGCGCTGGACTATCAGGTGCTGTTCGGCTCGATCCTGCCAGCCCTCTCACGGGCCGGTCTGCCCTTCCTGATCGGCGGAACCAGCAACCACCTCCGCAGGGACGTCCTGCTCTCGGTCGGCGGCTGGGACGCCCACAACGTGACCGAGGACGCCGACCTCGCCGTCCGGCTGGCCCGTGCGGGCTGGCGGTCTCGGTTCGTTGACAGCGGGACCGGCGAGGAGGCCCCGACGACGGCGGGTGCGTGGGTCAGGCAGCGGTCGCGCTGGCTGAAGGGCTTCCTGGTCACGGCCCTGGTCTACGGTCGACGGCCGTTGCGGCTGGCGCGCGACCTCGGCCTCCGCAGCTTCCTGGCGCTCTACGCCCAGCTCGTCGGGACCCTCGCGGGTGCCACGGCCTACCCCCTCGGGGTCGCCGTGCTGATCGCGGGCGTCGATCCCTGGAGCCCGCTGAGTTGGCTGTTGGTTGGCGGCATGGGCACGTCCGGCCTGCTGGCCCTCGCTTCCACGCTCAGACGGTCACGAACGCCCGGCGTCGGGCCGTGGCTCGTGGGGGCCCTGCCGGTCTATTGGCTGCTGCTCTCGGCCGCCATGGCCTTGGCCGTCCTGGAGATGCCGCGGCGCGCGACGAAGTGGCGGAAGACGCAACACGGCGTCGCCAGGAGGCCAAACGGTGGTCCCTTTGGGCGGCACAAGGAGACAGGGTGAGGCCATGGAACGCTCGGACCTCTTTCACCGCTTAGCAGCGGAACTCGACGCACGCGGGATAGGCCGCACCGAGACTATGCCTACCGGCTCGGCAAGCCCCGTCGCCGATGCGCTTGGCACGAGTACGCGGATACTGAAGAAGCTGAAGTGCTACCTCAAGAAGGCAGGTGGCGACCCGGACCTAGCTCATACAATGCGGAACTCCGATGGGTCAGCCCGGTCCGCCAAGCGTCAGCGGGAGCGCTACAGGTCCGAGCCGGAATACCGGGACGCAAAGCGTGCGGCCAGCAAGAAGGACCGCGCCAAAAACTTTCAGTACCACCTGTTCAAGGCCACGCGGGGAAACGCTCGCACACGCGGCCTCCAGTTCGATCTGACGAGAACGTGGGTTGAGGAGGCACTTGAGCCGATGACCTGCTCGGTGACCGGTCTGCCACTCAGCACGGACTGGGACGGCTCGGGCCGCAATCCGTGGGCACCGAGCCTAGACCAGGTGGACCCCTGCGGCGGGTACGTCGAGGGCAATGTCCGGGTGGTATGCTGGGCCTACAATGTGATGCGGGGCCAGCTACGGGACAGGACGGTTGCAACCTACTGCGAGGCGCTGCTGCGTGGCGAAGTCGGGGCCGATCCAGAAGCCGGCCTAAAGTTGCAAGCCCGCCGCTTCGGCAGCGCAAAGCCGGCGAGGTACTTGTGGGCCAACTGGCGGGAGAGTGCTGAGGTGCGCGGGCTCGACTTCGACCTGTCTAGGGGCTGGGTCGAGCGTAGGCTGGACCGCGGGGTCTGCGAAGTCACCGGCCTCTCGCTCTCTTGGGACCGCATCGACGGCGCGTTCCGTAGGCCACTGGCGCCGAGCGCGGACAGGATCGACGTGGCCAAGGGATACACGGAGGACAACGTCCGTGTCGTGTCTTCGTGGTACAACTACGCCCGTCAAGACTGGGAAGATGCGCTGGTGCTCCGTGTGGCAGAGGCCGCGCTGGCAAGCTGAGTGAAGGTGGTGGCCCCGGAGGTATTCGAAACCTCACGCCCATACGGGCCAGGCATTTTAAGTGCCATGCGTCTACCAATTCCGCCACGGGGCCATGGGGCCTTCTATCTCGCCTGCGATTCTCCCTTCAACCTCTTCAATCGGGCCTATTTCGGGCCTTAACGTCGAGACGGACGCACAAAGCCTTGATTTTATTGCGCTTCCCGAACGAGACGCCGGGATTTTAAGTCCCCTGTGTCTACCATTCCACCACGCGGGCCAGCGGCGCGGACCATCGCAGGGGCGCGCGTGGCTGTAAAGGCTCAGAGTTCCTGGCCCTGATTTTCTTGCAGCAGATGCCTCTCCGACAGCCACGGGTTCAGCGCCACGGCAGCGCGCAGCGCCTCCTGCGCCTCGGCATCGCGCCCCAGCCCCATCAGCGTCAGCCCCTTGCCCGCCAACGCTGCCACGTGGCGGGGCGACAACTCCAGCGCCCGATCCAGATCCGGCAGGGCGGCGGCGTAGTCCTGGCGCAGGAAGTTCACGAAGGCCCGCTGGTTGTAGCCTTCGGCATAGTCCGGGCAATAGGCGATCAGCCGGTCGAACGCCTCGATCGCGCGCAGGTAATCATAACTGCCCCGCGCGCGCATCCCGGTATCCAGCAGCTCTTGCGCCGGCTCATCAGGCGCATCGGTCCAAAGCTCCCACATCCGGTTGGAGACCTCTTGCCCCGCGCGGTCGTTGGGGGCCGCCTGAACCTCGGCCAGTAGCTGCGACAGTGCGTCGGAATGATCCGGGACAGGCGGACAGCCCTGCCCGGCGGCGGCGGTGGCGATCACGGCTAGGGCCAGAAACATCAGGTATTTCATGTCGGAAAGTGTCGATGCGCCCGCCAGACCGGTCAAGTCACATCGGCGAGACCATCCTCTTTCACCGCCTGCATCGCCACGTAGGTCGAGGTGTTGGCAATGTGCGGCAGGGTTGAAATCTTTTCCGCCAGCACCAGCCTGTAAGAACGCATGTCCTGCGTCCGCACCTTGAGGAGGTAATCGAAATTACCCGCGATCAGATGCGCCTGTTCGATCTCTGGAATACGCGCGACGGCGGCGTTGAAGGCGGCCAGCGCCTCTTCCCGTGTGTCGGTCAGCCGCACCTCGACAAAGGCGACGTGATCAAGGCCCAGCCGGATCGGATCGAGAATGGCGCGGTATCCCCGGATGGCGCCCGATTCCTCGAGCCGCCGCAGCCGGGCCTGCGTGGGGGATTTCGACAGGCTGATCCGCTTGGCCAGATCGGTGATGGATATGCGCCCCTCTTCCGCGAGGGTGGCCAGAATCGCCTGGTCGAAACGATCAAGGTCCAGAGTTTCAGGTTGCATCGTCTACCCCATGAAAATCAGTCAAATCGACTTTGAAAACGCCAACCTTAGGTCGAACACACTTCCAACATCGCGTTATCATAGCCCATCATCCCGGAGGACACCATGCCAAGAGACACCGCATCCGACCTGCGCGCAACCATCGACACGCTGACTTACGCAGACGAACCCAAGACCGTGGCCACCCTGCGCGAGGCTGCCGGTCTGAGCAAGGAGGAGCGCGCAGCGATCAGCGCCCGCGCGGCCGAACTGGTGCGCGGCATACGGGGCCACGCCAAGCCCGGCCTGATGGAGGTGTTTCTGGCGGAATACGGCCTTTCCACCGACGAGGGCATCGCGCTCATGTGTCTGGCCGAGGCGCTGTTGCGCGTTCCGGACGCCGAAACCATCGACGCGCTGATCGAGGACAAGATCGCGCCATCGGACTGGGGCAAGCACATGGGGCATTCGACCTCGCCGCTGGTCAATGCCTCGACCTGGGCGCTGCTGCTGACCGGCAAGGTCCTCAAGAAAGACAAGCTGGGCCCGGTGGGCCACCTGCGCGGCGCCGTCAAACGCCTGGGCGAGCCGGTGATTCGCACCGCCGTCGCCCGCGCCATGAAGGAAATGGGATCGCAATTCGTGCTGGGCGAAACCATCGAGGCGGCGATGAAGCGCGCAGCGAACATGGAAAAGAAGGGCTACACCTACAGTTACGACATGCTGGGCGAAGCGGCGCGCACCGAATCCGACGCGCGGCGCTATCACCTGAGCTATTCGCGTGCGATCAACGCCATTTCCGAGGCGGCCAAGTCCGAGGATATCCGCGAAAACCCCGGCATTTCGGTCAAGCTGTCGGCGCTGCATCCGCGCTATGAAGAGACCCAGCACGAACTGGTCATGGATTACGTCGTGCCGCGCCTGCGGACGCTTTGCCAATTGGCGCGCAGCGCGGGCATTGGCCTTAACATCGACGCGGAAGAGGCTGACCGTCTGGCCATCTCGCTCGACGTGATCGAAGCGGTCCTGTCGGAACCGTCGCTGCGCGGGTGGGACGGCTTCGGCGTCGTGGTGCAAGCCTACGGCAAACGCGCCGCGCCGACGCTGGACTGGCTTTACGATCTGGCCACACGGCTGGATCGCAAGATCATGGTGCGGCTGGTCAAGGGCGCCTATTGGGACACCGAGATCAAACGGGCGCAGGTCGCGGGGCTTGACGGGTTCCCCGTCTTCACCTCGAAGGCGGCGACCGACATCAGCTATATCGCCAATGCCAAGAAACTGTTGGGGATGACCGATCGGATTTATCCGCAATTCGCCACCCATAACGCCCATACCGCCGCCGCGATCCTGGAAATGGGCGGCGACCCGGCCAAGTACGAATTCCAGCGTCTGCACGGCATGGGCGAGGCGCTGCACGACATCGTCATGCGCAAGGAAGGCACCCGCTGCCGCATCTACGCCCCTGTGGGCGCGCATCGCGACCTGCTGGCCTATCTGGTCCGGCGGCTGCTGGAAAACGGCGCGAATTCGTCCTTCGTCAACCAGATCGTGGACGAGGATGTTCCCCCCGAGGTCGTGGCCGCCGACCCGTTCGAAGAGGTGCGCGACACCAACCTGCCCACCGGGCCCGAGCTTTTCGCGCCCGAGCGCGTGAACTCCAAGGGCTGGGATCTGCGCCACCGCCCGACGCTCAAGGCGATCGAGGCGGCGCGCGCACCGTTCGAGCGGCACCAGTGGCTGGCCGCGCCGCTGGTCGCGGCGGATGCACCGATGGGCGACACCCAGCCGGTGCCGAACCCGGCCCGGCCGCTTGATACCGTAGGGCAGATCAGCTGGGCCACGCCTGACACAGTGGCCGTCGCCTGCGAAGCGGCGCAGCCGTGGAACGCCGATGCCGCCACCCGCGCGGCGGTACTGGAAAAGGCCGCGGACCTTTACGAGCAGAACTATGGCGAACTTTTCGCCCTGCTGGCGCGCGAGGCGGGCAAGACGCTGATGGATGCCATCGCAGAGGTGCGCGAGGCAGTCGATTTCCTGCGCTACTACGCCAAGCGGGCCGACGGCGCTCCGCCGGTGGGTGTCTTTGCCTGCATCAGCCCGTGGAACTTCCCGCTGGCGATCTTCACCGGCCAGATTTCGGCCGCCCTGGCCGCGGGCAACGCGGTGCTGGCGAAACCCGCCGAACAGACCCCGCTGATCGCGCATCGCGCGGCGGAACTGCTGCTCGAGGCGGGTGTGCCGCCGACCGCGCTCCAGCTTTTGCCGGGTGCCGGCGACGTCGGTGCGGCGCTGACCTCAAACCCCGCGGTGGGCGGTGTGGCCTTTACCGGATCGACCGAAACGGCGCAGATCATTCACCGCAGCATTGCCAAGAACCTGGCCCCCGGCGCGCCATTCATCGCCGAAACCGGCGGTCTGAACGCTATGATCGTGGACAGCACCGCCCTGCCCGAACAGGCGGTCGCGGCCATCGTCGAATCCGCCTTCCAATCGGCGGGCCAGCGCTGTTCGGCGCTGCGTTGCCTTTATGTTCAGGAAGACATTGCGCCGCATTTCACCAAGATGCTGACCGGTGCGATGGACGCCATGCAGATCGGCCGCCCGTGGGAGATCACCACGGACGTGGGCCCCGTTATCGATGCCGAGGCCAAGGCCGGGATCGTCGCGCATGTGGAAGAAGCCGAGGAAGAGGGCCGCGTGATCAAGACCACGCCGACCCCGGATGCGGGCCATTTCATCGCGCCGACGCTGATCAAGGTGGGCGGTATCAAGGATCTGGAGCGCGAGATTTTCGGGCCGGTCCTGCACATCGCCACCTTCAAGGGTGAAAAGATCGACGCGGTGATCGACGCGATCAACGCCACCGGCTACGGGCTGACCTTTGGCCTGCAAACCCGGATCGACGACCGGGTGCAGCATGTGTCGGAACGCATCCACGCGGGCAACGTCTATGTGAACCGCAACCAGATCGGCGCCATCGTCGGCAGCCAGCCCTTTGGCGGTGAAGGGCTTTCCGGCACCGGCCCCAAGGCGGGCGGGCCGGATTACGTCAACCGCTTCCGGCTGCACGATGCTGAAACCGTGAGCGATGGCTGGGACATGGACGACAGCGCGCAGCGGCTGCAAAAGGCGCTGAAGGCGGTGAAACAGGACATGCGGCCCGAACGCACTGAACTGCCGGGGCCGACGGGCGAATCCAACGTGCTTTCCACCCTGCCCCGCCTGCCGGTGCTGTGCCTGGGCCCGACCGCCGACGCGGCAGAAGCGCAGGCGAAGATGGTGCGTGACCTGGGCGGCGACGCCGTCACCGCGACGGGTACTGTCGACCCGGACGCCCTGACGTCGCTGCACGGCTTTTCGGGTGCGATCTGGTGGGGCGACGCGGCGACAGCGCGGGCGTACCGCGCGGCGCTTGCGGACCGCAAGGGCGCGATCCTGCCGCTGATCACCGGCGCGCCCGACCGCGGCCACGCCCGGATGGAACGGCACGTCTGCGTCGACACGACGGCAGCGGGCGGCAACGCCAAGCTGCTGGCCGGCGCCTCCTGACCCCAGAAATGCGGCGGGGTGTCTTGACGCCCCGCCGATTTCCGCCAAGGTCGGGGCATGTTTCCGATACGCGATCACAATCCGTCGGGGCGCACGCCCTATGTGACCTACGCCCTGCTGGTCGCCAATATCCTTGTCTTCGTCCTGCAATACGACCTTTTCAGCAATGACCGGGCGCTGTGGGCCTTTTACTACGACTGGGCGCTGATCCCTGCGCGGATCAGCGCGGGCGAGGCTTATACCGGGTTTGTCACCTCGATGTTCCTGCATGGCGGGTTCATGCACCTGGCCGGTAACATGCTGTTTCTGTTTATCTTCGGCGACAATGTCGAGGATGAGATGGGGCATTTCGGCTTTGCCGTCTTCTATCTGGTCAGCGGCGTCGGCGCGGGGCTCGCGCAATATCTGGTGGCGCCGTATTCGCAGATCCCCACTGTGGGCGCCTCTGGGGCGATTGCCGGCGTGATGGGGGCCTATCTGCTGCTCTTTCCCAAGGCGCGGGTCGATATCTTCGTCTTTTTCATCGTCTTCTTCCGCATCTTTCCGATGCCCGCCTGGATCATGCTGGCGCTGTGGTTCGGGATGCAGATCTTCGGCGGCTTCGGATCGCCCGCAGATGCGGGCGGCGTGGCCTACTGGGCCCATGCCGGGGGTTTTGTCATCGGGCTGATCCTCGCCCTGCCGCTGTGGCTGCGCCTGGGCGGCACGCGGTTCTGGGACCGGACCGATGGCCACCCGCCGCATCCGGAGGCGAAATACCAGCTGAGCCGCAGCCGCATCCCGGCCGTGAGACGACGCCGATGACCGAACCGCTGAGATTGACCTGCCACTGCGGCGCGGTGGAATTGCGCGTGACCCTGTCAGAAGGGTTGGAGGCCGCGCGGCGTTGCGACTGTTCTTTCTGCCGCAGGCGTGGCGCGCCCGCCGTCAGCGTGCCACTGGACGGGCTGGAGATCGTCAAAGGCGCGGAGACACTGACGCGCTACCAATTCGGAACGATGACGGCGCAGCATCATTTCTGTTCGGTCTGCGGCATCTACACCCATCACCGGCGCCGGTCGAACCCCAACGAATACGGGGTGAACATGGCCGCCATCGACGGTGTGAACCCGCGCGACTACGACCCGATCAAGTGGCACGACGGGGTCAATCACCCGTCGGATGCCTGACACGGGATCGCGCTGACGCGCGATGCGAGAGGCCAGCCTCTCGCGCTCTCCGAGGTTATTTGAACCGAAGAAGGGTGGACGCGCGGCGTCAGACCTTGCGGATGATCCCTGCGAAATGATCGAAAAGCGCACCATTGGCGCAGAGCACCGTGCCATCCTCGAGCGGTTTTTGCGCCTCGCGCACGCCCTGCACCAGCGCGCCCGCCTCTGACGCGATGAGCAGACCGGCGGCGATGTCCCAGATCCTGAGTTCACGCTCCCAGTAGCCGTCGTAGCGCCCCGCCGCCACGTAGGCGAGATCGAGCGCGGCGGACCCGAACCGCCGCACGCCTGCGCATTCCGGCATCAGCTTGGCCAGGTCCTTGAGCGTGGCTGGCAGCGTGTGTTTCGCGGCGAAGGGCACACCGGTGGCAAAGATCGCCTCGCTCATCCGGGTGCGGCCCGAGACTCGGATGCGCTTGGAATCGTTGAGCCAGGCCCCGGCGCCCTTTTCGGCATAGAACATTTCGTCCTTGGCCGGGTCAAAGACCACACCCGCCACGATCTGGCCCTTGTGTTCGAGCGCGATGGAAATCGCCCAGTGCGGCAGGCCATGCAGGAAGTTGGTGGTGCCGTCCAGCGGGTCGACGATCCAGCGGCGGGTGGGGTCTTGCCCGTCCTGTTCGCCGCCCTCTTCGGCCAGCCAGCCATAGGTCGGGCGCGCGCCCATCAGTTCCTCTTTCAGGATCTTCTCGGCGGCCAGGTCGGCGCGGCTGACGAAATCGCCCGCGCCCTTCATGGACACCTGCAGGTTCTCGACCTCGCGGAAATCCTTGACCAGAGAGCGCCCCGCCTTGCGCGCGGCCTTGATCATGATGTTGAGATTCGCGCTGCCCTGCATGTGCCCGGCCCTTGTTCCATATCAGGCCGCGCGTATACGCGGCCTGACCGGGCTTGCCAAGGGCCGGTTCGGCCTAGCGGTAGACGACGCCCTTTTCGCCCGCGGGGGCATAGGCGCGCGGCGCATGATAGACGTGCCGCTTGGCCTTGTGGACGCGCTTGTGCCCGCCTGCGCGGTTGACGTAGGGGCCCGCGTTCGGCTCACCACAGCAGATCACGCCGCCCATCGTCACTGGCTGCAGACCGGCGGGGCAATAGTTGGCCGCGGTGGGATAGGAATGCATCAGCACGTTGGAATTGGGGTTATGCGTCGCATCGCCCTTGTAGGCGTCATCCCAGGCCAGCGCCGCGCCGGCGCTCAGCGTCAGTGCCGCAACGGCGGCGGTGATGGTTTTGGTGAAAGTCATGGCGTCCCCCGTATGAACAAAGTCTGATGAATGTCTGCAATCAACGTACCAAGCGGGGCAAATTAGTCAAATTATTCAGACAGAAACGCAATGTTTCCCGGTGTGGTTTCAGCGCGGCGGCGCGCGCTTTTGCGATGTTACAGGCGGATGGCGCGCGCCGGGGCGGAAATGTTTCAACGCCGACTTCGGCGCGCGCGGTGGATTGATCCCGAAGGCGAGGGCATTCTGTCACGTTCGCAATGCGTTAGCTACGAAACCCGCGGCCCCTTTAGCGTGCCGCCCGACAACTCGCGGCGGCCCACGGCGGCTCACGTCCGCTTGAACCCGACTGGCAGGCGTCAGGCGGAAGGCGCATTATTTGACGCAGGATGACCCCGAAAGGACCGCTGCCATGACCCTCTCCCGTCGCCAGACTCTTGGCCTTGCCCTTGCCGCGCCTGCGCTGCTGCTGTTGCCCCGCGGGGCGGCGGCGCGCGAACCCGAGGTGTTTCAGACCAGGACCATCGCCATCAACGGCACCGATCCGGTGGCCTATTTCACCGCAGGCGGCCCGGTGGCGGGCGATGCCGCGCACGAACTGATGTGGCGCGGCGCCACCTGGCGCTTTGCCTCGGCTGCCAACCGCGAAGCGTTCGAGATGAACCCGATGCGCTATGCCCCGCGCTTTGGCGGCTATTGCGCCTATGCGGCCTCCAAGGGCTACCTCGCGCCGACGCAGCCCGAGGCCTGGACGGTCTACGAGGACACGCTCTACCTCAATGCCAACCTGCGCGCGCGGGAGCTTTGGCTGCAGGACATCCCCGGCAACATCGCCAAGGGCGAGGCGAACTGGCCTGCCATCCTGGGCTGACACGCAGGCATGAAAGCGCCCGGCCCCCTTGCGAGGACCGGGCGCATCATGGTGGACACCGACCGCATCAGAAGCGGTAGTTGACCGACACGTTGGCGGTGGTCGCGTTCGCCTCGAGTCCATCCAGTTCGAAATCGTCGAACTTGTGATAGACCACTTCGGTCCCGATCGTGACGTTGTCGGTCACGAAGCGTTCGGCGCCCAGACCCACGAAGTAGCCGTTGGAGTCGCCGACCGACGCGCTGCCGTCTTCGGTGATCGCCCGGGCCAGGCCCGCCGTGCCGTAAAAAAGGTTGTCGCCGTAGTTGTAGCCGCCGCGGCCGCCCAGGCGGACCACCTTGTCGACGGTCGCGACACCGTCAAGGTCGATGTCGGCCTCGTCGTATTGCAGGCCGCCGCCGAGGACGTAATTGCCAAAGTCGTAGTCGTAATAGGCGCGCAGACCGTAAAGGCCGCCGTCGCCGTCAAGCTCTGCCGCATCGTCGGTGTCGACCTTGCCAAAGCCCAACTGACCCCCCAGCGAGAAGCCGGTGAAATCACGGTCGCGGATCGGCGCGACCGGAGTGACCGCAGGGGCCGTCGGCGCGGGTTCGACCATGGCGATGTCGGCGTTCCCGGCAAAGGCGGCGGGGGCCGCGATGGTGCCCAGAAGGGCGGTGAGTGCGAGGGTGCGTTTCATGAGATCGCTCCATTTCCTGTTTGTTTTCCGGCACATCGTCGCCAGTTACAGGAGGGAAATGGGCACGCGGGCCGGTTCGTTCCACCACGATGCGGTCACGGCTGCGTGGCGACTTTTCTGCGACGCGGCGCGGAAATTTGTGCGCGGCAGGGAACCGGCAAGGATCAGCGCATGACCCCGCGTGACGCCCCGCACAGACTGACATATTCCGCCCCCTCCGGTCACAAACCGAGAGGACGGGCGGCGAAGCTGACCACGCGTCAACCGGCGACCCGCTTGCCGGAGCCGTGCCAGCGCCGACCCGCGGGATGGCGCTGCTACAGGAGTTCTGTGCGCTTTATGGTTGCCCGGTTCGGAAGACCTCTGAACGAGGCGCTTGGGTCGACAAAGCGCCAACCCGTCTCGCCGGAGGCGAGCCGCCCAATATCGGCGCACCTTCGGTGCGACAGGCGGGTCGGCGCTGGCACGGCGGCCTGCGGCCTTGATTCCGCGCTGGGGTGGTTTGATGGGCGAAACTGAGCAATATCAGTCAATTTCCGTAAAAATAGATATTCTACTCGATAAACCCACCTAATATTAGAAATATCTATGCCTCAACTCTTCACAAATACTATCCAAGCCTGGGAAAAGAGTAGACTTCGTTATCCCCATTAAACGCAGGTCGGACAAAGCTTTATCTTTCTCTTCAACAGGAAGATCAAACGCGTGTAAGTACCGGTTACCACTTCGTTCTTGGTATTCGATGAATTCCTCAATATTCTCTAAATTAGTTAAACTCAGCAAGCCTTGCTGCGGAATTGCACGATCGTTTTCAATTGATAAGGCCTCCAAAAAAGAAAAATGAGGGCGCATAAATGTCAAGGTCTGGTGCTGAGGAAATTTCTCAGTGTAAGTGTCGATGTCAAATGCGTATATTCGAACTATCGCGCCCGTATGTTTGTCGGTCACACCCGAGTAAGCAAAATAAGCGGCAATGTAAGGTGAGTAAGTCCAATCCAGCAATGGCGTTGGAAATCCATGATGCTGGGCCAAATTCATGAAAGCACCGTTTTCAAATGGTTTACTTAAGTCAAACACGTGACGAAGTCTAGAGCTCGTTGCTCGCTGAAGTCTTGGTATGTCTTCGCTCAAATATCTATTCAGATCACGCCTTCTTGTTCGGTGAAATGAAGTCTTAAGTGACCATTTTTCAGATTGCCCCCGGTAAACAAGCCTACTTGGATTGAGATCCGAAACGTATTTCTGAAAGTCATTCCAGTTCGTGACCTCCGCTTCTGATGCAAGAGATGATTTATCGTCGCCACTTTTACGCCTTAGCGCCACACTTCCGCCGGTTCCTTTATTTGTTTCCCATGTCAATTTTGCTTCTATTTGGTCAATTGGTGAAAAAGTTGCTGTAACTTTAGTGGGAAGGTCTATATCCGGAAATCTCTCACCTAACTCCGTCCAAGTCGGGAAGTAGCCCAAATCACTGACAAAGTGCCCCACATCCTCCTCGATCGAAAACTCAACAAACTCGTTTACTACATTGATTTTGGCGAACGATGCCGGAATACGGTCGTCTTCAGGAAATAAATATGCTGAACCACACGCTCGATCTTTCACAGCGTCCAAATCGATCACAACAAGTGAACTCGGATCACCAATATTACGACCCATCCACTGACCAGATAACGAATTGACTTGTTCCTCCATCACCCCAAAACCCCCATAAACTCCCGCCATTCCCCCTTGCTCATGCCGGAGGTTTCCTGCGTCACCTCTTCACCTTTCAGCATCCGGCGCACACACTCAAGGGCTGTGCCGGAAAGAGTTGCACCGCCCATGCGGTAGTCCTCGAACGCCTTGTAGGCGAACGGCACCCAGTCGGCGACGACGGCGCAGATCGCGTCGGCATAGACGCGGATTTCGTACTGGGCGTGGGCATCCGCGCGCAGGCGCAGGAAGTGCAGGAGGTTGTGCAGGTCCACCTTCCAGTACCATTGGGTGTAGATGTTGGCGGGCAGGTTCATCCGGGCGAGCTCGCGGGCCAGCCCCTGCTGGCCGTCCTGAGAGATCATCTCTTCATAGTGATCATAACAGCGCATCGCGTCGTCGCGCAGGTAGCGCAGCACGCGGTCCGCTTCCTCTCCGCTCAGCGCCTCGCCCCGGCCCTGGTTGTTGATCACCGACTGGGCGTTCAGCGCATCGGGCGCCGGGATATAGAATTCGCGGTCGAGGATCGAATAGCGGGCGGAGTATTCGTTCACGTTGGCGGTGCGGTGGCGGATCCACTGGCGCGCGACGAAAACCGGCAGTTTGACGTGCAGCTTGATCTCGCACATCTCGAACGGGGTCGAATGCCAGTGCCGCATCAGGTAGCGGATCAACCCTTCGTCGTTCTGCACCGACTTGGTGCCCTTGCCATAGCTCACCCGCGCGGCCTGGCAGATCGCGGCATCGTCGCCCATGTAGTCGATGACCCGGACAAAGCCGTGATCGAGCACGGGAATGGCCGTGTAAAGGTGCTGTTCCATGCCCGCGGCGGTGGCGCGCAGCGTCTGCTGGGTCGTCCCGCGTTGCGCGTCGATTTCAGCCTGTTGGTCCGCAGACAGGGGCATGGCGAATCCTTTCCCACCAGATGAGTCGAACCTCACTATATCTGGATGAACAGGGTCTAGAAACAACCAGATGCGGTGGCGGCAAAAGCGCCTCAGTCAGGCGATTTCGCGATGCCGCGTTGCAGTCCGACATTGACTTTCACCTGCAATGCCCGGACTTTCCTCGCAAAACATCAAAAACGACCCGAGGCAGCAGAACAATGATCCGCACATTCATGGTGATTCTCGCGCTATTGCTGGCAGCTGGCTGCAGCGGTGGCGGTGGCGACGTGCTCAAGAATGACACTGAAGAAGAGACCGAGGAAGAGACCGGCGAGGAAACCGAAGCCGAAGCGCCGGGCGTCCCGGACGAGCTGTCGCAGAACCTCGCGTCTTTCGCCTTCAGCCCGGACAAGAGCAGCGTGACGGTTGAAATCGCGGGCATCGACAGCACCCCGGTCGAGGTCACGTACAACCGCAATCCCAACCTCGATACCGCAGGCTACCTGGCTTACACGGTGCAAGAGGATGCGCTGGACCGGCTGTTCGTGGCCCTGGGGGCGGAAAGCCCCGATGGCAGCACCCGCGCGGCGATCGTGTCGGACGGCGGCCAGTTCAACCGGGTGATCCAGGGCGGCTATTACGAACGCGACGGCAGCTACAATCCCCCTGATGTCGGCCCCGGGCCGGGCCAGGGCCAGGTGTCCTATGCGGGCGGCTATGCCGGGATCACCAACATCACCAGCGCCAACGGGTCCGAGCTGATCGAGATTCCCGACACGGTCGATCCGGACACGCTTCCCGATCTGCCGGGCCAGGCCGCCATCGTGCGCGGCCTGATCTTCATCAACGCGAACTTTGCCGAAAACAAGGTGAACGGCGGCATCTACAACCGCATTCTGGTCAGCCCGATCGACGGAACCGACGCGCAGCAGCTGGATGATATCGCCCTGATCATCACCGATATCGACGAGAACGGCGAATTCCTGGGTGAGGTCGAATTCGACGGCTTCCCGGACCGCAGCATCGGCAGCTACGGCGGCATTTTCGGGGGCGAGAATGCCAGCTTCGTGGCCGGGATCGTGGCGCTCGATGAATTCGACGAGGACCGCACCGGCGAGATCGAAATCGGCGTCTTCGTCCTGACCCAGTGCGGGCAGACCGGCGATGCCGAAGTCTGCGACATCGTCGAACCGGACTGATCCCATGCACCGCGCGGTCCTGACGGCGGTTCTGGCGGCGGGCCTGATGGCCCCCGCCCTGCCCGCGACGCCGCAGGCCCCGGCCACTGCGGACGCGGGCGAAGAGGTGGTTCTGAGCCTTCCCGAAATGCGCGTGGCCGCGGCTCGCGCCGTGCGGGCGGGCGCCTTCGAACTGGCGCTTGGCATCGCCCGCGCGATGCTGGTCGCCGACCCCGAGGACAGCTATTCGCATTTCATCATCGCGCAGGTCTTTCTGCGCAACGGCCAGCCCGAGGAGGCGCGCCCCGCGGCGCGAATGTCGTACAAGCTGGCCAAGACACCGGTCCAGAAACACGAGGCCGCCCGCATCGCCGCGCTGACCGCGGCGCGGCAGGACCGGTTCTTTCCCGCGCAGATATGGATGCGCCGCGCCCTGCACACCGCCCCCAACCCGGCGATGAAGGCGCGCGCCGCGCATGAATTCCGCGCCGTTCGCTGGGCCGCCCGGCTGCGGCTCAACGTCGGGCTGTCGGTGACGCCATCGTCGAACGTCAATGGCGGATCGTCCGAAGAGATCAACACCGTCGATGGCTTTCCCATCGTGGGCGTGCTGTCGCCCGATGCGCAGGCGCTGTCGGGCACCGTCGCGCGCGGCGATCTGCGGCTGCGTTACCGGCTGCACCGGTCCGAGACCTCGCAGACCAACCTGCGCACCAGCCTGCAGGTCAAGCGCGTGAAACTCAGCGACGACGCCAGAAAGAAGGCGCCGAACGCCAAGGGCTCGAACTACGACACCACCCTGATGGAAATCGGGCTGAGCCACACCCAGAAACTCACCGATAGCGGCACGTATCTGAGTGGCGGGCTGTTTCTGGGCCGGGCGTGGTTCGGCGGCGATGTGGGGTATGATTACGGCCGGGCCGAGACGACGCTGACCCACCGCTCCAGTGACGCGACGGCGCTGAGCTTTGGCCACGTGCGCCAGCAGCAGTGGAACGACAGCGGCCCCTATTCCGATATCCGCACCACCGGCTGGCGCGCGGCGCTGGCGCAGCGGCTGGGCAACAAGGACCGCCTGACGCTGAGCCTTGCCACCACCAAGAGCGTGTCGGACAACACCCAGCAGACCAGCGACACCCAGACCATCCGGCTGGATTACGACATGGCGCGCGCTCTGGGGCCGGTGCGGCTTTCGGGCGGGGTCGTGGCCTCGAAACAGCATTACCCGGATTACCGCGTGATCTTTCCGGTGCCCGGCGGGCGCGAGGATGTGACCCTTGGGGCCAAGCTCGACATGACCTTTCACACGCTCGATTACGCGGGCTTCGTGCCGACGGTGACACTCAGCGCCGAGCGCGGCGATTCAAACGTCAGCCGCTTCGACACCGACGAATTTTCGATCTCGGTGGGGTTTCAATCGGCCTTCTGAAGACGTGACGCATCTCGACTTATGGCGCGCGGCTGCTAGCCTTGTCCCAAAGCAGCATTCAAGGAGAGATCATGCCGACGCGCTATCTGCACACCATGGTCCGGGTCAAGGATCTGGACGAAACCATCAAGTTTTTCAAACTTCTGGGCCTCAAGGAACGGCGGCGCAGCGAAAACGAAGGCGGGCGGTTCACGCTGGTGTTCCTGTGCCCGCCCGAACAGGATGACGGCACCGCGGATGTGGAGCTGACCTACAACTGGGACGGCGACGACGGGTTGCCGTCCGACAGCCGCCATTTCGGCCACCTCGCCTACACGGTCGAGAATATCTATGACATGTGCCAGCATCTGATGGACAACGGCGTGACAATCAACCGCCCGCCGCGCGACGGGCACATGGCCTTTGTCCGGTCGCCCGACAATATCTCGGTCGAGCTGCTGCAGCAGGGCGATGCGCTGCCCAAGCAGGAACCCTGGGCGAGTATGGAGAATACCGGCCATTGGTAAGGCTTCTGGGTCTTTTGTTCTTGCTCTGGGCCGCCCCCCTGGCGGCCCAGGGAAACTGTCGTCTGGCCCTGTTGCTGGCGCTGGATGTGTCGTCTTCGGTCGATGCCGCCGAGCACGATCTGCAAAAGACCGGCGTCGCCGCGGCGCTGGACGATCCCGACATCCGTCACGCGATCCTGCGCGGGGGGCCTGGCCTTGTCGCCCTCGCCGCTTATGAATGGAGCGGCCGGCGCCAGAATGCCGTCGTGCTGGACTGGACACTTCTGACCGATGACGCGGCCATCGACGGCGCGGTGTCGACGATCCTCGCCGCACCGCGCAGCCAGACCCGGTTTCCCACCGCAATGGGCTATGCGCTCGGATTCGGGGCGACGCTGCTGCGCCGCGCGCCCGCCTGCGACCGGCGGGTGATCGACCTGTCGGGCGATGGGATTTCCAACGATGGGTTCGGCCCGGAACTGGCCTATCGGCACTTTCCCTTTCAGGATGTGACGGTGAACGGTCTGGCGGTTCTGGGCGCCGATCCGCAGGTGCAGGATTATTTCGAGGATTTCGTCCGCTTCGGTGCCGGAGCCTTTGTCGAGACGGCGACCGGCTATGACGGCTATCGCCGCGCCATGACGCGCAAGCTTTACCGCGAAATCAATGATCTGCAGGTCGGCAGCCGCGCCGTTCCCCACCCCGAGCGGCCGGGATGATCGCGGCGCTTGCGGTTCTTCTGCTGACCCTTTGGGCCAGCGTTGCCGATGCCGCCTGCCGCCAGGCGCTGGCCCTGGGGCTGGATGTGTCCGGCTCGGTCGATGCAGAGGATTACGCGCTGCAGATACAGGGGCTGGCGGGCGCGCTGACGCATCCCGAGGTGCGCGCCGCCCTTCTGACCATGCCATCCGCCCCGGTGGCGCTCGCGGTCTTTGAATGGAGCGGGCCGGAGGATCAGCGCCTGACGCTGGACTGGACCGACATCACCGATGCCGACGCTCTGGCAGACGTGGCGGCCCGACTGCGGAGCGCCGCACGCGCGTCTGGCGATCCGTCGACCGCACTTGGCAGCGCCTTGCGCTATGGCGGCGGTCTGCTGCGCCAGCGCGGGGCCTGCTGGAAACGCACGCTTGATCTGTCGGGGGACGGCAAATCCAACACCGGCCCCCGCCCGCAGGACAGCCACGATGCCCTGCCCGACGCGGTGACGGTCAACGCGCTGGTGATCGGCGCCCCCGCGCGGGCAGACCAGATCAGCCCCGGAATCGGAGAGCTGAGTGCCTATTTCCGCGCCTACGTGATCCACGGGCCGGATGCCTTTGTCGAAACGGCGCTGGGGTTCGAGGATTTCGAGGCCGCGATGGTCCGCAAACTCAAGCGCGAATTGCAGGGTCAGCTGTTTTCGCGGCGTTGACCGGGCTGCCCGCGGGCTGTCGTTACATCCCTAGTAGATGTACCTGATCTGATCGGTCCAGTACCGCTCCATCCGGCGCAGGGATCCGGTGATATCCTCGATCCCCTCGGGGCCCAGCACGCCCTTGCTGATCAATCCCTCGGCATGGCGGGCAAAGAGCGTGGCCACCACATCGCGGATATTGCGGCCCTTTTCGGTCAGCCGCACGCGCACCGACCGGCGGTCGATCTCGCAGCGCTGGTGGTGCATGAAGCCCATTTCGACCAGCTTCTTGAGATTATAGCTGACGTTGCTGCCCTGGTAATATCCACGGGTCTTGAGTTCGCCCGCCGTCACCTCGTTATCGCCGATGTTGAACAGCAGCAGCGCCTGGACCGCGTTGATTTCCAGCACGCCAACCCGTTCGAATTCATCCTTGATGACATCCAGCAGCAGCCGGTGCAGCCGTTCGACCAGCGCCAGCGCTTCGAGGTATCCGGTCATGAAGCCCTGTTCCGGACCGCCGCCAAGCGAGGGGTGAATGCTCATTATTGTCTCCGCCTTGTTGTTGGCGTCGACAATTGGAGAAAAAGACAAAAAATCGGTTAAACCACGCCGGGATCGCTAAAATACCGGCTATTTCACGCCCTCGGCCACGCGGGCGATATCGGCGATCAGGCCGCTGAACGGGGGCGGCGGAGCCACCTGCCCCGTCACCCATTGATAAAGGTCCTGATCGTTTTCGGCCAAAAGCGCGTCGTACCGGTCAAGTTCCGCCGCATTCAGCGCCTCGAGCCGCGCATCGCAGTAGCGCACGAGGATCAGGTCCATCTCCTTGATACCCCGCCGCATGGAACGCATGCGCAGCCTCTTGAGCCGATGTTCGGGCGTCTCGGCCATCAGGCGCCTTCCGTCATCGTCTTGCGCAGGCGTTTTTCCAGACGACCGAGGTCCTCGGCCGCGGCATGAAACTTGTTCTGCATGGCCCGCAGTTCGACAAGGATGGTCTGCACCTCTTCAGAGGCGGTTTCCTTTTCAAGCGGACCGCTCAGGCCTTCGCCCTGCCCGTTGATCAGCCACATCATCGACACGTTCAAAAGCCCCGCCATCATCGACAGCCGGTTGGCGCGCGGCTCTGACAGGTCTTCCTCCCAGCTTTGCAGGGTCTTGAGCTTGACCCCCAGCCGCTTGGCCAGCTGTTCCTGGGTCATGTTGGCGGCATCGCGCGCCGCCGCCACACGGTCGCCGAAGGTGGCCGCGTCGGGCCCGTACCAGTCGTCGCCATCCATCATCTGCAAATCTCCTTCCCGACCGAAGCCGCTTGATCGCATTTTGCCTGCACCCTATGACAGGCCATTCCCGTTTTCAAACCGGTGGCCAATGTCATTCCTGTCCGAACAGCTAGCCCGCGTGAAGCCGTCGCCCACCGTCGCCATGTCCCAGATCGCGCGCGATCTGGCGGCTGAGGGGCGCGATATCATCGGGCTGGCCGCCGGTGAACCGGACTTTGACACGCCGGACAACATCAAGGCTGCGGCGATTGCGGCGATCCATGACGGGAAAACGAAATACACCGCCCCCGACGGGATACCCGAGCTGAAGGCCGCGATCTGCGCCAAGTTCGAGCGCGAAAACGGGCTGCGCTACACGCCGGCGCAGGTCAGCGTATCGACCGGCGGCAAGCAGGTGCTTTACAACGCCTTCATGGCAACGCTGAACCCGGGTGACGAGGTGATCATTCCGGCGCCCTACTGGGTCAGCTACCCCGACATGGTGCTTTTGGGCGGCGGCACGCCGGTGGTGGTGGAAACCGCGCTGGCGACCGGCTTCAAGCTGACGCCGGACGCGCTCGAGGCCGCGATCACGCCCCGGACAAAATGGTTCCTGTTCAATTCGCCCAGCAACCCCACGGGAGCGGGCTATAGCCGGGACGAACTCGAGGCGCTGACGGATGTGCTGATGCGGCACAGCCATGTCTGGGTGATGACCGACGACATGTACGAACATCTGGCCTTTGGCGATTTCAGCTTCTGCACCCCCGCGCAGGTGGAACCGGGGCTTTACGACCGCACGCTGACCTGCAACGGCGTCAGCAAGGCCTATGCCATGACCGGCTGGCGCATCGGCTATGCCGCCGGGCCCGAGCCGCTGATCGCCGCGATGCGCAAGGTGCAAAGCCAGTCCACCACCAACCCCTGTTCGATCAGCCAGTGGGCCGCGGTCGAGGCGCTGAACGGACCGCAGGATTTTCTGGCCACCCGATGCCGGGCGTTCGAGGCGCGGCGCGATCTTGTGGTCGACATGCTCAACACCGCCCCCGGCATCACCTGTCCCCTGCCCGAGGGCGCCTTCTACGTCTACCCCTCTATCGAGGGATGTCTGGGCAAGACCTCCTCCGGCGGCACGCGCATCGACACGGACGAGGATTTCGCCAAGGCCCTGCTCGAGGAAACCGGTGTCGCTGTTGTCTTTGGCGCGGCGTTCGGGCTATCGCCGCACTTCCGGATCAGCTATGCCACATCGGACGACGTGCTGCGCGACGCCTGCGGCAGGATCGTCGCGTTTTGTGAGGGCTTGGTCGCAGAGTAGGCGACGGAAAGGCTGCGATGGCGAGCGATCTTCCCGACTATTACTTCCGCATCCGTGACAACGGTGCGCTCGCCTTTCGCGTCGACACCGAAAACCGCCACCGCCGGATCGAGATGGACCAGATCGCCGTGATCAACATCCGCAACGGCGAGATCAAGCCGCACGGCGACCGCGACCTGACCGAAGAGGATCTGACCGCGATTCGCGACTGGATGGACCAACGCCGGACGCTGCTGGCCCTGCGCGACATCGACGACATTCACCGCGCCATCGATCATCTGAACCTGACCGCGCAATGGGCGCAGTCCAAGGCGACCGAGGCGCAGCTTGACGAGGTGACCGATGCGCTGCTGCTGGCCATGCACGACCTGCGCGCGGTCCTGGTGCGCAAGAAGGCCGACCGTCTGATGAAGGACTGAGCGGCACTTGTCGGAATGCGCACCAAAGTGTATACTGAAATGCACATTTTGAAGCACACCCTATGGCACGTCTGCACACCAACCTCATCTGCACCATAACCGAACTGCGTGAACCGCAGAAAGTCCTGGACCGCGCAGGCGGCAAGCCATTGGCGATCATGAAGAATTCCCGCTGTGTCGGCTACCTCGTCCCCGAAGAGGCGACGCTCGATGGCGCGCCGCGCTATACGACGATGGACGAGGTGATGGCGGCCATCGAAGAAACACGTGCGCAGGCCCAGCCGGTGCTCGACTACCTCAAGGACAAATGACCTACATCCTGCTGTCCGTCGCACAGGTCGAAGACATTCACGACATGGTCCTGAACCCTGGTGAATTGGCTGGGCGCGCCCGCGACAAGTCGCTTGAAGGCGCTTTGGCGCGGGTCGACAATCGGCTGGTCTACGGCATGATCGCAGACGTTTTCGACCTTGCGGCGGCCTATGCGCAGGCCATCGCGACAGGGCACTGGTTCAACGACGCCAACAAAAGAACGGCCTATCGTGTAATGCTGATCTGCCTCGCGATCAACGATACGCGGATTTCGCATGAAACGCGCGAGATCGGCGATCTGATCATCCGTCTTGCCCAGGGCCACATGGACAGCGGCGAACTGGCCGACTGGCTGCGCGGCAAGGCGGACTAGGCGCGCCGTACCGCCCGCCTATCCACAACCGCTTGCGTCCGGCCCCTTCCCCCGCACCAGATGCTCTGTCATACTGGGCCCAACCAAAACCAAGAATGAGCAGCAGCCATGGCCGAAGACCTTCTCTCCGGGCACGCGCCCACCGATTACGATGCCTCGTCCATCGAGATCCTCGAAGGGCTGGAACCGGTGCGCAAACGCCCCGGCATGTACATCGGCGGCACCGACGAACGCGCGCTGCATCATCTTGTGGCCGAGGTGCTCGACAATTCGATGGACGAAGCGGTGGCCGGGCATGCCAACCGGATCGAGGTCGAACTGCACGCCGATTATGCCATCACCATCCGCGACAACGGCCGCGGCATCCCGATCGACCCGCACCCGAAATTCCCCGACAAATCCGCGCTCGAAGTGATCCTGTGCACGCTGCACGCGGGCGGCAAGTTCTCGGGCGACGCCTACGAAACATCGGGCGGCTTGCATGGCGTGGGCGCGTCGGTGGTCAACGCCCTGTCGGATTCGATGGTCGTGCAGGTGGCGCGCAACAAGGAAGTCTTTGAACAGCGCTTTTCGCGCGGCATCCCCTTGGGCCCCGTCGCACGCGTGGGCCAGGCCACAAACCGGCGCGGCACCACCGTGACCTTCCACGCCGACGAGGAGATCTTTGGCCACCACCGCTTCAAACCCGCCCGCCTGCTCAAGATGGTGCGGTCCAAGGCCTATCTTTTCTCGGGTGTGGAGATTCGCTGGAAATCCGCGATTGCCGATGGCGACACCCCGCAAGAGGCAACGTTCCACTTTCCGGGGGGCCTGTCGGACTACCTCATGGAAACGCTGGGCGGCGCGTCGACCTATGCCGCCGCACCCTTTTCCGGCACCGTCGATTTCCGTGAGAAGTTCGGCGCGCCGGGCAAGGTCGAATGGGCGATCAACTGGACCCCGTCGCGCGACGGGTTCATCCAGTCCTACTGCAACACCGTCCCCACCCCCGAAGGCGGCACCCACGAGGCCGGGTTCTGGGCCGCGATCCTCAAGGGGATCCGCGCGCATGGAGAGCGGATCGGCAACAAGAAAGCCAGCCAGATCACCCGCGACGACCTGATTACGGGCGGCTGCGCGCTGGTGTCGTGTTTCATTCGCGAACCGGAATTCGTGGGCCAGACCAAGGACCGGCTGGCCACCACCGAAGCGCAGCGGCTGGTCGAAGGATCGGTGCGCGACCATTTCGACAACTGGCTGGCGGCGGATACCAAATCCGCCGGCGCGATCCTCGATTTCCTCGTGCTGCGGGCCGAGGAGCGGCTGCGCCGCAGGCAGGAAAAGGAAACCGCGCGCAAATCCGCCACCAAGAAGCTGCGCTTGCCCGGCAAGCTCACCGACTGCACCGCCAAGAATCGCGACGGCACCGAGCTTTTCATCGTCGAGGGCGACAGCGCAGGCGGGTCGGCCAAGGGCGCGCGGTTCCGCGAATTCCAGGCGCTGCTGCCACTCAAGGGCAAGATCCTCAACGTGCTGGGGGCGGCGTCGTCCAAGCTGGGTTCGAACGCCGAGATCTCGGACCTGTGCGAGGCTCTTGGCGTCGGCATGGGTACGAAATTCAACGTCGACGATCTGCGCTATGACAAGATCATCATCATGACCGACGCGGATGTGGACGGCGCGCATATCGCGTCGCTGCTGATGACGTTCTTTTTTGCGCAGATGCGGCCGCTGATCGACGGCGGGCACCTCTATCTTGCCTGCCCGCCGCTTTACCGGCTGACGCAGGGGGCCAAGCGGCTTTACGTCGCGGACGATGCCGAAAAGGACCGGATGCTGGAAAAGGGTCTGGGCGGCAAGGGCAAGATCGACGTGCAGCGGTTCAAGGGTCTTGGCGAGATGGACGCCAAGGACCTCAAGGAAACCACGATGGACCCCGCGACCCGCAAGCTGATCCGCGTGACCATCGACGAGGACGAACCCGGAGAGACCGGCGATCTTGTCGAGCGGCTGATGGGCAAGAAGCCGGAGTTGCGGTTCCAGTACATCCAGGAAAACGCGCGGTTCGTGGAGGAGTTGGATGTTTGAAGGCTCATACCTTTAGCCAGACGCTTCTCTGTTCTTCGTTTTCAAACCAATCACGCTGAGGATATACGAACACCTCGTCTGTTCGATGTGCACTTGCTTCAAAGACACCTGAAAATACGGGATGAAGGCACAACTGGTCGTCAGTAGCAAGGTGAAGCCTTCCCGGCATCGCATACTCGAACTCAGCTTCGGCATACATCCCAGTTATATTTTTTACGCGGCCAATAGCACCAATTTCCACAAGGATCTCCTTGAAATCATGAAAATCAAAAGCGCCATACTCGCGTAATACTGCTGACCCAAACCTCGAGTACACTCTATGTAGATCTCCATCTCTAAATGTTCTCGGCAAGTGAACAATGACCTTTTTGCATAGATCTTCCGCGAAAGGAAACTTATACCGAAACGCCGAAAACACCTCATCACAAATAAAGCTTTCGCAACTACGCAAACCCATAACAACATTAATATCACGATAGCTTGAGATGTGCTCGCCAGTATTGGTGCGAAAGATAGAATTGAGGATAAGTATGAGTTGCCGGGGTAATAGCTGAGTGTGCCGAAGAATATAAGCAAGAGAAGACTCTGATTTCCCAAAGCTATTTTTTATCGTTTGCGGAAGGAAATTCTGCAAGACCTTAGAGACGTGGCTCCTGGATTTTATATCCAGATCACTGAACTTCGACAGATCTTCTGGAGAATAAATACGAAGAAATATAAGATAACGCCAAGCCATTATGTGCATCAACTCACTCGGGAGCCAATGCAAGATTAAACTATCCGAAAGGTCTTTACTAAAGTTCGATGATAAATTCTTAATCTCAAAGTATGCTTCACCGGGAATACAAAGCCTTACCTGCCTCTGTCTATTTCCATATTCTCCAACGGCCTTTAACAGACCCTGGATACTAGCAGCATTCTTCTCGTTTCCTATCTTATAATCTTCAATTGAGTCGATAATTGCAACACTCGAGAAATTTTTTTCAGAAGAGAATGTTTCTAGTTCCTGAATTGCTGATGCATAACCTGCCTCTCCGGTATCGATATACTCAAAAAAAGCTCTTACAAAAAATGTTCCAAGCCCATCACCAAGCCTGTCAACGCTTTTACGAAAAGAGGAAACGATATCATTGAACCCAGCATCGTCACCAATGCTGAATGTAGACAAGAACTTTGAGCAATTTGGGAAGCGAAGCTCTCCATAATTTTTTACAATTTGTCTCATCAGAAGCGCATCAAGGACATATGTCCAGAATTTTTCAACTTTCTCAACATAGACGTCCGAAGGCGCCACATCTTCAAAAATCGCGTCCCTCACATACTCAATCGCGTCTGCAGTATCTATCAATAGCGTAACATCGTGCTCCACAAGCTCATCTGTATTAGATACTATCGAAGTTTTTCCCGAGCCCCGTCTACCAATAATTATCCTGGGGCTCTTTCGATATGCTTTACACAGTTCGTTCTGAGTACTAAAAATCAACCACTTCGCATCAGCGTCTCTAACAACGCCGGCATTCTCGGGGCCAAACGGCGTTCTATGGTTAAAGTGGTTCCTTAAAGTATCAATTTCAAAGTCTGTGAGGCGAAGAAGGCGCTCAATCGTCATATCACTCAGTCTTCTTGCATTTCCTACAACATCGTGTTTCATAGCATGTGACTTTCAAAGGGCAAACCTTCAATTTCAGAAAATATTCGCGATAGTACCATAAATCTGGCAGCATAGCTATCGTTGCACGCATTGCGCTTGCGCCCGCGTCCGGCTTGCGCTTCCATCCCCCCATGCGATTGCTTCTGTGTGCCCTGCTCCTTCTTGCTGCCTGCGGGCGTCCGCTGACCCCGAACGAAGTCGTGCTGGCCGAGGCCCTGCACGGGGACGAGATCGATACCTCGCGCGTCCGGCTGATCGACGGCAATCCCGGCGGCTCCATCACTTACACCCGGCCCATCCGGCCCAGGCTGACCTGTCAGGAACGGATCTGGCCGCCGTCGCGCGGGGAACGCGTGACCGTGTCCCCCGGCGCGACGGTGCTCTTCAACACCGTGCTTTTCCGCGACGATCTCTTTCGCGACGATTTTCTGCAAGGCTTTCCCGAGGCGGTCGATCTGGCCGACGTCATGCTGATCGCGCATGAATTCACCCACATCTGGCAGTGGCAGAACCGGCGCAAGACAGGCTATCACCCCCTGCGCGCGTTGCGCGAACACCAGGTCAGCGAAGATCCCTACCTTTTCGAGCCGGAGAGCAGCACGCGGTTTTCCGATCACGGCTTTGAACAGCAGGGCGCGATTGTCGAGGAATACGTCTGCTGCCATCTGCTGGACCCAAAGGCGCCCCGCACGGCGCGGCTGCGCGACATGATCCGCGCCGAGATGCCGATCGACCGGCTGCAATCGGTGCTGGATCCGGCCCGGGTGCGGATGCCCTGGGGCGGGGCCAAGGTCGACGGGATCTGCCGCTGATTCGGCGGGTCAGATCGCCGCGACCAGCTCCGGCGGGGTCGCGATGCCCGAGGCGGGCCAAAGCTGCGGCACGCCGTCCTTGAGCAGACGCACAGTGACCGGTCCGGGACCGCGCGCCTCGGCCCGCAGCGCCAGCGTACGGCCATCAAAACCGCGCAAGGTGAGCCCCGCCGCCGTGCCGTCCTGCTCCAGCGTTTCGCGCAAGAGCTCCAGCGCCACCGCCTCGCCCAGCCGCAGGTGCTGGGCGTTCTCGTAGCCATAGAACCCGCCCGCGACGCTGCGGCCCACCACGAGGTTCTGCGCCAGCGCATCAAACTCGTCCGTCTGGCGGCTGTCGTCCCCCCCGGCGAAGAAGGCCTTGAGCAGTGTGACCAGCGCGCCCAGGATCACCCCGCGGTCGGCGGCATCGGCGGGGCGCAGTGCCGCGCCGTCGTGGTGCAGCGGCGGCAGCATCAGGTTTTCGCGGAACTGCAGCGGCGTCCAGCCGGCGGTTTCGGTGCCGTCGCGATTGGGCAGCGCAAAGCCGCCCGTACCGGTCGCGGCGTTGAGCCGCCCGATCCAGGTCAGCAGGTTCGGCGTGTCGCGGCGCAAGAGCGCCAGCGCCTCGGTCAGCCGCCGGGTATCGGGGCCGCCGCGCATCGCCTCGGATTCGTGCATCAAGGCCAGCGTCGCGGCCACCACGGCGGGACGCGCATCACGGGCGGCACGGCGGTCCTGCCGGTGCAGCGCGCGGGTGGCGCGGCGCGCGGCGGTGACCATCAGCGCCATCAGCCGCGGTCCGGTCCAGCGATGGCTGGCCGCTGCAAGGCTTTCGTCAAAGGGCTGGCCCTGCCCCAGCAGCATCAGCGCCAGCGACAGCGGCTGCTGACGGGGATCGCCCAGATGCGCCTGCGCGGCCAGATCGCTCAGAGTCCGCACCGGGGCGGCGCGCCGGTCCGGTCCGGGCTGCGGCAGGCAGGCGCCGATCGCGGTTTCAGCCCAGGCCAGCCAGTGCGGCATCGGCGCATTGTCCGGCGGCAAGGCCGGTGCGATATCGGGCGCAGGCGCCGTGGCGCCCAGCACCCCGGCCTCGAGAAAAACCGACGGGCGCGGCAGGCCCAGCAGTTCTGGCAAAAGCCGCTGACCATCCCCACGGGAGACAGGAGGATGGTCAGCGTGACCCGGCACGGACAGGGAGGACAGGTTGTCAGCCGATGCCACGGTTGCCTGGCGGAACTGGGGATGAGGCCAGGGCAGTTGGGCAATTTCGGCTGTCAGCGCGTGCAGGGTTATTCGGGTCGCGCCGTCGATGCGGACGGCGGTATCGGGGTCGGACATCCGGTGCAACGGCACGTCGCGCAGAAGCGCCAGCGCGTAAAGGCGGGCCAGTTCGGTGGCCAGCGCCGGGGCGTCCGGGATGACGGGCGGCGTGATCGGCAGGGTCGTTTCGGGCCGGTTGGCGGCGGCGGCCTTGCGCTGGCGCTTGTTGCGCCCGCCGGAAATCAGGTGAAGGGTTCCGGGCGAAGTCATCTGGTCGGCAGTCATCTTGAGCCCCCTGAAAATAAGGTTGTCACGCCGGACGCATCGGCAGGTCGATGGCACTGGCAAAGTCGGTCGAACACTCTCTTGCCGTCAGACTGGCAGCGCCGCGTGAACGCAATGTGACCAGCGCGTGAATGCACCGGCAATCGCGCGTGAATTCCCTAGGGTAAACTTCGGACACGAAAGATGCTGCGTGAAAAAACCGCAAACGCCCGGGGGGTGCTTGACCCAAGGGCCGGCCGCGGCGTTTGCTGAGGCCAATAGTCTAAAGTGATTGGGAGTGGACGATGACCCTGACCTGGACCGCGCCTGCGCAGGCGGACTACTGGGATGCCTATCTGGACTGGATGTGGCTGATGCAGGAACGCCGCGAGGCGCTGCTGCCGCCCGATCCCGACGGTCATCTGTGGTACGAGCCGATTTTCGTGCGCCTGCTGCCCGGTACCGGCGCGATCGAGAGTGCGCGCACCGCGTTGCAGGCACTGGTCGACGATCCCGCATCGCCCTTTGTCATGGACCCGCAGGAATACGCGCGGCTGACTGCGCGCATCACCCATCCGCAGCAGAACGCAGGCCTGCCCGACGACTATGCGCTTTACCGCAGGAAGGGCACCGACATGGCGCCCTATGCCGATCTGCTTTTCCTCATGGACGTGGGCGTGGCCGTCGATCTGGATGCCGACGTACCCTCTGCCGCGACAGAGATGTCGCAACCGGTGATCAAACCCGATGACGACGACGCGGACGAGGCCGCCGATCTTGCCGCGCGCGCCGCAAAACGGCCGATCATCGCGGTGATGGATGACGGGATCGGCTTTCTCAACGCGCGGTTCCGGCGCAAGCGCAAGACCCGCGACGGCTACAAGACCCGGTTCCAGGCACTTTGGCTGCAGTCGCTCGAGAAAAGCCGCGATCTGCCCGGACCCCGCCGCGCCTATGTCGGCACGGTGCTGACCAAGAGCGACATCAATACCTGGCTGGGCGATCTGCCATCGCTGGATGAAAGCGCGGTCTATTCGCAGCTCAACGCGCAGCTCTTTCCCGAACGCGGCCATCGCACCACCGATTTCAGCCGCAGCCACGGCACGGTGGTGATGGACCTGGCCGCCGGTGCAGACCCGGACGACAGCGACGATCCGGTGGGCAAATGGCCGCTTCTGGGGGTGCAGTTGCCGCCGCAGGCCATCGCCGACACCTCGGGCACGCATTTCGAATCCTACATGGTGCAGGGCATGCGCTGGATCCTGGCGCAGGCGGCGCAGATCAATCCCAAGGCGCCGGTGATCGTCAACATCTCGCTCGGGATGCTGGCCGGGCCCAAGGACGGCACGCGATTTACCGAATACCAGATCAGCCAGGAGGCGATGAACTGGCAGGCGGTGACCGGCCAGCCCGTGCGCGTAGTCTGGTCGTTCGGCAACAACCGGCTGAGCCGTCAGGTCGCCCGCTTCGACTATGATACGGCCAATCCGCGCCACGCCACCGATCGCGGCATCGTCTGGCGGGCGCAGCCCGACGACCTCACGCCCAGCTACATGGAGGTGCGCACCGACCCCGACACACCGACAGAAGATCTGCAGGTGCATTTGACCGCGCCCGACGGCACCTCCTCGGGCTTTGCGGCGATGGCACCGGGTCAGGTCCGCACGCTGGAAAAGGACGGCACGGCGGTGGCGCGCATCTACCTCAACCCCGCGCATGAGCTAAGCACCAGCACCACGCAACGCCCCTTCTACCTGCTGGCGCTTGCCCCCACGAACACGCTGCTCGCAGGGGACACGCTTGCGCCCTCGGGCGGGTGGGAGGTGGCGGTGCGCCATGCCGGCCCGGCGGCGGCGACGGTGCATCTGCAGATTCAGCGCGGCGACAGCCTGCCCAGCTATGAACCGCAGGGGCGGCAAAGCTATTTCGACAGTCCCGACGCCTATGCCTGGGACCCGCAGATGC
Source organism: Thalassococcus sp. BH17M4-6 (assembly GCF_049323015.1). Classification (NCBI taxonomy): domain Bacteria; kingdom Pseudomonadati; phylum Pseudomonadota; class Alphaproteobacteria; order Rhodobacterales; family Roseobacteraceae; genus Thalassococcus; species Thalassococcus sp. BH17M4-6. The sequence continues at coordinate 194,207 of NZ_JBMPGU010000002.1, read as the reverse complement.
AGAATTACTGGGGGCTGGAGCCGGATTGCCCGATCACCCGCGACGCCACCCACAGCGCGCTGGTCACCGCCGTCAACCGGCAGGTTTTCAGCGTCGGTGCCGCCGAAGGTGCGCCGGCATACGATGCCTTTCACGCGCCGCTCTACACCTCGGTCGGGTCGGACTGGTCGGTGCCCGCGCCGACGGTATCGACCGTCGCGGACACGACGCGCATTCATTGGGGTGTGCTGGCCAGCGGCACGATCTCGGGCTCGGTCGTTGCGCTCAACGGCACCAGCGCAGCCGCCGGTCGGCTGAGCCGCGCGCTGGGTCTGAGCGCGGCACGCATCATCGCCAATTCGCAGGCCGGTGGCGGCAGCCAGATCGACGATCTGGACCCGAACGTTCTGACGCTCGATCCGGTGGATCCGGCCCTGCAACCGCAGCTGGGGGCCTGCGTGGTCACCGGCGAAGGCGGGGCGCGTCCGCGCCATCTTTGACCGGCGGACCAACCGCCCCCTCAAGAAAGCGGAGACCGGAGCGCTTGCGCGTTCCGGCCCACTGGTACAGGACCCGGACGCAACGGTCCGGATCTACCGTTTAAACCCGTCTACCATTCAGCCGTCGCCTGGGCCCACAGATCGCCCAGCCAGTCGGGCACGTTGCCGGGATCAAGCGGCACTGGCGTGGAATCGATCACGGCGGGATCGGTCAGCGCCTCACCCAGAATGGTCAGATTGAAATCGCCCGCATAACCGGACCCGTCGAACCCGCGCGACATGGTTTCGGTCTTGCCGTCCAGCAGGTTGACCAGCGCCTCGCCGATGCTGATGCCCAGCACCGCGCCTGCCATGCTGTCGGTGGGGAAATGCACCCCTGCGACGGTGCGGTTCGACGCGATCCGCGCGGCATGGCGCATCAGCGCGTTCTGCCCGGTGACGGCGGCCACCGGATCGAAAGGCGCGGGATACATCAGCCGCGTCATCAGCGTGGCCACCGCAAAGCTTTCGGTGGCATGCCCGCTGGGCCAGGCCGGGTGGCCGGGCGTCTGGATCATCGGCTGCACCTCGTAGGCCATCGAAATCGGGCGCGGCACGTCAAAGCCCATCTTGAGAGGCATTTCCAGCTTCGTGCACAGCCGGATCACGGCGTTGGCCAGCCACAACGTCCATTTCGTCGCATCCGCGCTCAGGTAGCCGACCGAGCCGAAGAACGACAGGATGTCGCCCGTCTCGACCGAGATTTCCGCCAGCCGGTCGCCGCGCAGGTCGGCGGCGGCGCGCAGGTAGGGCAGCTGATGCTCGGCCAGAAAGGCATCGTCGGGCTTGGTCAGGGTGACCAAGGTCTGCGCGCCGACCGACACCTTGCCCTGGGCGTTGGCGGCGGCCTGGTTGGCCAGTTCCACGTTGAAAATGGTGTCGAGCGCACGGTCCAGCACGGCGATGCGCGGACCCTGCGCCATCGCCTTGAACGTGTCCCAGGCGCTGCGGTTGGGATGCGGCGGGGTGCGCGACGCGGCGCCCCCGGGCCAGTATTGCTGCGTGCCGTCCCGGGCGAGGATCAGCGCCAGGCTGACGTAGGACGAGGGCGCGCTGCCTGCGGTGCCCTGGCTCCCCTGGCTGCCTTGGCTTCCCTGACTCCCCTGGCTGCCTTGGCTTCCTTGACTGCCCTGGCTCCCCTGGCTTCCCTGACTGCCTTGGCTCCCCTGACTGCCTTGGCTCCCCTGACTCCCGAAAATCGACATGACAAACCCCCTGAGAAATTTCTTTTAATTACCGGGACTATGGCCCTTGGTCCTGCGGCAGGTCAAAGGCCAAGTCCGGCGCCAACGGCTTTTTACGCAATATTAACGTTTGATTGCCCCGGGGTAATACCGGTGATACGGTTTGTACGTTGTCGCCCACCTGATTTTTCGTACGCCGCAATTCAAAGGCCCCGCCGATGTCTTCTGCAAAGACGACCATCCGGATCGAAGTGATCGGACCCCTGAATGTCACGGGGCCGGATGGTGCGGATCTGACCCCGACCGGCGGCAAGAACCAGGCGCTGCTGGCCATCCTCGCGCTCAGCCCCAAGATGGCGCGCCCGCGCCGCTGGCTCGAGGACAAGCTCTGGAGCACCTTCGGCCCCGAACAGGCCAGCGCCAACCTGCGACAGGCGCTGAGCAAGCTGCGCCGGGCGCTTGGCGACTGCGGCGACATCCTGTCCAGCGACCGTTCGGGTATTGCGCTGGATCCGCACCGGGTGCTGGTGGACGTGCTGGGTTCGGAGCTGGAACTGGACGAAAGCCGAGAGCTGCTGGAAGGGCTGGACGTCCGGGACCCGGAATTCGACGACTGGCTGCGGGATGAACGCAGCAGGCTCAAGACCCGGCGCGACATCGCCCGCCCGTCCGACAGCGACGGGGTGATCCTGCGCTGCCGCACCCAGACCCACGGGCAGGACGTGCAGCGAATGATCGGTGACGTGCTGGCCAACCAGATCGGCGAGAATATCGCCGAACAGGTGCGCGCCTGGCGCAAGTCCGATCTGGCGTCGTCCGAGGCGGCAGAGGCGGTGGCGGACATGGACGTGTCCTGCGACCTGATGGAGGCCGAGGGTGAACCCACGGTCTTTATCAAGGTGTCCCATGCGCCGTCGGGCCGGGTCCTGTTTTCGAAACTGCTCAAGCTCGACAAGCCCGAGGAGATCCTGACCTCGTCCAACACCGTGGCCACGGTGGTCTTCGAAGCCGCCGACCGGGTGCTGGGCAAACTGCCGTTGGTGATCGAGAACGCCCGGCCCGAGGCGCGCGCCACGGCACTGTCACGGCTGGCGCTCTACCGCATGTTCAGTTTCGAGGCCCCGTCCCTGCTCGAGGCGGACGGGCTCTTGAAACAGGCCTTCGATGCGGATGGCAACGGCGTCTACCTCGCCTGGCGCGGTCTGGTGCGCACGATCCAGCTGATCGAGCTGACCAACGACGATCCCAAGGTCATCTACGAGGAGATCGGCGAATTCGGCCAGCGGGCGCTGGAGCTGTCGGCGGAAAATCCGCTGACCCAATCGCTTGTCGGACATGCCCGGGTCATGGCCCTGGGCGACAGCGCCGGCGCCTTCGATCTGGCCGAACAGGCGGTCGCCCGCAATCCCTGCAACGCGTTTTCCTGGCAGGCGCTGTCGGCGGCCAAGATGCTGGCCGACGATCCCGAGGCGGCGTTCAAATACTCGGAGAAAGCCCGCGCCATCGCGCATTTTTCGCCCTTCCGGCAGTGGTGGGACCTGTATCACTGCGTCGTCAGCGTTGCCTGCAACAAGCCTCAGACCGCCATCGAGGCCGGAGAGGCCGCGGCCCGCGCCGCCCCGTCCTTCCGTCCCGCGCACCGGCATCTGCTGGCGCTTTACACGGTGGACGGTCAGCACGACAAGGCGATGGCCACGGCGCAGAAGCTGATGAAGATCGAACCTGGCTTCACGCTCGACCGGTTCGTGAATGATGAGACCTATCCGGTACGGACCCTGCGCAACAAGGGTCTGCTGGAGCCGATCCGCGCGCTCTTGTGACGGATGGGGGGGGGGGGGGGGCCCCGCGGCCCCCCCCGCGGGGGGTTTGGTT
>NZ_JBMPGU010000002.1:0-190623 GCF_049323015.1 Thalassococcus sp. BH17M4-6 | reverse complement strand
ACCTGGGTCGGCTGGAGCCGAGCCGCGCGCGCGTGTGCCGGATGCGAGGGGCCCGGCCCCTCGCGCTCCCCGGAGGTATTTTTTGCCAAGAAGAAGATTACTGGGGGATTATTCGTCGAGCGAGCCGTGCACGGCGAATTGCGTGATGTCGGCCTCCTGCGCCTCGATCACGCGGAAGGCCTCGCGCACGCCTGCCTCGGTCAGTTCGCGCGACACGGTGAGCAGGGTGTTGGGCGCGTGGTCTTCGCACAGCTCGGCCATCTGGGCGATCTCGTCGGCGGCGACACCGCACGCGGCCTCGGCCGAGGGCGCGCCGTAGACCTCGACGAAATGCCGCGCCAGCGCGTCCGTCAGCGCCGCGACCTCGGCCTGCTCGATCCGTGTCACGGCGACAAAGCTGACCCGGCCGAAGGTTTCGATCCCGAGCCATCCGTTGGCAAAGGCCTGCCGGGCCTTTCCGGTCAGGTCCGCCTCGGTCCAGTTGGAAAACTCGAACCCGCCCGGGATGCACCATTCGCCGGTGCGCGCGGGCTGGTGAAAGACGTTCATGTCGGATGTGTCGAAGTGGATGGCGCGGGCCAGATTCATGTCCTGTCCTCCAGTAGCGCGTGCAGCGGGATCGCCCGTGTCGTGCCTTGGGTCTTGAGCAGCAGGCCAAGGTGTTCGTCGAGGCCCAGGAACGTGCCACGGGCGCCCGCAACGGTGATGGGCTGCCCAATGCCGATGACGATGCCCGACCATTCACGGTGCAGCGGGGCCATGCCCTCCTCCTCCCATCGGTGCAGCCACGCGAGCGTGTGCCGCGCCCAGGCTTCCAGAAGATCGGCAGGCGCAAGATCGCCGCAGCCTTCGGCATAAAGCGCCGTGGTGTCGGGCGTGCTGCCGGGCGCGTCGGGCCCGGGCAGGAATCGCAGGTCAAAGCCGACGACCAGCCAGTCGGGCACCCTGTCGGGATCGGTCGGCGCGGCGGCGATGCGGAAGTGCCCGCAGAGGCCCGCATTGACGCGGATGCCGCCGGTCCAGTCCATCTGCACCGGCAGTTCCGGCGGCGCGAGCGCGCCCAGAGCGTTTTGCAATCCGACCTCGGCGAGCGGCAGCATCGCCGCCGCCTTTGCCAGCGGCACCTCGGGCGCCAGCACCATCGCGGCGGCCAGATCGGCGCTGGCGTCGTAGAGGATCAGCCCCGCGTCGCAGCCGTCGCGGGCGGCAGCGCAGGCAGCGATAAAGGGAACCTGCCCCGCCGTGTGACGGCCCTGCAGCAGCGGCGGAAACTGCGGGGCCGCGGTCACGCCTGGCCCGCGTCGATCATCTTGCGCGCCACATCGCGGAAGGCCTGCGCCTGCGCACTGTCGGGTTTCGACACGACGATCGGCGCGCCGCCGTCGGACGCCGTGCGGATATCGAGGTGCAGCGGGATTTCTGCCAGCAGCGGCACGCCGAGCTTGGCCGCTTCTGCGGCGACACCGCCATGGCCGAAGATATGTTCCTCGTGCCCGCAGTTGGAACAGATATGCGTGCTCATGTTCTCGATCAGGCCCAGGATCGGCACCTTCATCTGGTTGAACATGTCGATGCCCTTGCGCGCATCCAGAAGGGCCACGTCCTGCGGGGTGCTGACCACGATGGCACCGTCCACCTGCGCCTTTTGCGCCAGGGTCATCTGCACGTCGCCGGTGCCGGGCGGCAGATCGACCAGCAGCACGTCCAAAGCGCCCCATTGCACCTGCATCAGCATTTGCTGCAGCGCGCCCATCAGCATCGGACCGCGCCAGACCACCGCCTGCCCTTCATTGGTCATGAGGCCGATCGACATCATCGTGACACCGAAATTGCGCATCGGCAGGATGGTCTTGCCATCGGGGCTGGCAGGGCGGCCGGTGACGCCCAGCATGCGCGGCTGGCTGGGGCCATAGACATCGGCATCCAGCAGGCCGACCCGGCGGCCCTCGGCGGCCAGCGCGCAGGCCAGGTTTGACGACACGGTGGATTTGCCCACGCCGCCCTTGCCCGAGGCGATGGCGATGATCCGGTCGACACCGGGCACCTTTTCCGGCCCGCCCTGCAGCGGCTTCGGCGCATGCCCGTGGCCCGATCCCTTTAGGTCGGGCGGCGGTTTCGGCGCGGAATGCGCCGTCATCACCGCCGACACCGAGGTCGCACCCAGCGCCTTGACCGCCGCCTCGGCGGCGTCGCGGGCGGGGCCGTAAGCCTGCGCCTTGTCGGGCGCCACCTCGAGCACGAAGCGGACCGCGCCCTCCTCGACATTGAGCGCGCGCACCAGCCCGGCGCTGACGATGTCATCGCCGCCCACCGGATCGGTCACGGATTTCAGCGCGGTCAGGACCGCGTCACGGGTCAGGGTCAATGCGATCCTACCCCTGGATCTTGCCGGTGACGGTATGCGTCAGGTCCAGCCCGTCCACCGTCAGCACCACCTTCGCGTCGAAGGTCTTGCCGTCGGTGCCTTCGGTCTCGCGCATGGCCTCTTCGATGGCCTGCTGGGACGTCACGCCAACCTGTTTCAGGAATTTCCGCATCGACATGTTGAAATCGTCGCTCATCTGTCCCTCCCCTGGAACTGCCAAGAAGCATTGACGGGTTTAGGATAGCCCCCCTAGGCTTGCAAGCGACACATTGCAGGAGGGGAGGCCCGCATGCGTCTGGTGTTCATGCTTGTGGTGCTGCTGTGGCCGGTGACCGCCCCGGCGCAGGAGGCGGACAAGCGGTTCCGGCTGGCGGCCCCGCAGGCGCTGATCGACAGCGGGCTGGTCGGCCACATCGTCCCGCGCTTCGGGCTCAAGACCGCGACGCGGATCAGCGTGGTCGAGGACGGGGCCGAGGCCGACGCGGTGTTCGCGGCCCAAGGCGGCACGCCTGTCTTCGAAGGGCTGGGGCAGGTCTGGACATTGGAGGTGGGCGCGGACCCGGATGCGCAACGCTTTGCCGATTGGCTGGGATCGGACATCGGGCGCAACACCGTGGACAGTTTCGAGGTCGACGGCACGGCGCCCTTCACGACCCAGGTGAGGCAGCAGGTGGCCGTCGCCCCGCTGACCTTTGACGGGGATGCAAAGCGCGGGGCCGATCTGTCGCTCACGCATTGCGGGCGCTGCCACGTGGTCGGCGCGATCAACCGCAGCAAATCCATCGGATCGACCCCGTCCTTCGCGGTGCTGCGGACGCTGCCCAACTGGGACGTCCGGTTTCAGGGCTTCTATGCGCTGAACCCGCATCCGGCGTTTACCCAGATCGCCGATGTCACCCCGCCCTTCGACATCTCGCGCCCCTCGCCCATCGCGCCGGTGGAACTGACGCTGGACGAGCTTGATCACATCCTGGCCTTCGTGTCGGGCATCGCCCCGGCGAATCTGGGCGCGCCGATCCAGTCGCGGTGAGTGCCGGGCCAGCGGCAGCCCGGATCGAACCCGGAGCGGGATGCGCCTTTTTCTGACGCTTTCCTGATATGGTCCGCCGAGCCAGAGCGGGGGGCCGTGGACTGCCGTTCAGACGCTCGTGTCTCTCGATTTATCCTTTATCCCCGAAAAACGTCGAAACGATGCGCAGTTGGCACCGCAGCGGCAGGCCGCGGGACGGCCTGCCGCTCTGGCTTGGCGCCGCGCCATGCGCGGCTTGATTCCAAGCCAGTCGGGCAAGACCATCCGTTCGGCCCATCGCACCTTTCTAATGATCGCGCCGCTTCGACGGCCCGTCATTCAGGTAATCGTCGGTGGTGCGCGGGCGGCGGGGTTCACCTTGGGCAAAGGGGTTGTTCGCCGAATGATACTGCGCGTTGATCCGGCATTTGTCGCACATCTGGATCATCCGCAAGGCATCCGGGTTGGCGTACATCGCATGATTGCTCAGCTTTTCCGTCACCGCCTCGATCGCGGATTTCACCCCGAATAGCCCGCCGCATTCGACGCAGGCAAAGGGCTCTTCCTCGTTCAGAACCTGCTGCGACATCGCCGCATCCGTCAGGTTCAGCTGCGGCTTAAGGGTGATCGCATCCTCGGGGCAGATCGTCGCGCAGATGCCGCATTGCAGGCAGGCGTCCTCCTGAAACAGCAGCTGCGGCTTGTCCTCGTTGTCGCCCAAGGCGCCCGAGGGGCAAAGCGACACACACGACAGGCAAAGCGTGCAGGCGTCGGTATCGACCAGCACAGCGCCGTAGGGGGCGGCGGGCGGCAGATCGAGCACGCCGCCCTCGGGGCGAAGCGCCTTGGCGGCCACCCGCGTGACCTGCCGACGGGTGCCGATGGGCAGGACCGGCGCGGCCAGCGGTTCGGTCCGATCTGCCCCGTAAAGATGCGCCGACAGGGCGTCGGGATCGGCCAGATCCAACAACTCGACCGACGCGACGCCGGCGATGGCATTGGCCAGCGCCGCCTCACCCTCGGGCGTGTCGCGTTCGGTGCGGGGCGACAGCAGCACGTCCACACGGGCAAAACCGCAGGACAGCGCGGCCAGCATTTCCGCATGGCCGAAGCCGGCCAGCGCCTCGACCTCGAACGGAATGACATCCGCGGGCATACCCCGGCCAAAACGCGCGGCAAGGCGGATCATCTCGGCCCCGTGGTCGGCATCATGCACCATCAGGCGCGGCGCGGTGCCGCCCGCCTTGCGATAGACCGACGACAGCACGTCGAGCCTGCGGAACAACGTGGCGACCGGTGGCGCGTCATAGCTGATCGCGCCCGATGGACAGAGCGCCGAACAGGCCCCGCAGCCTGCGCAGACCAGCGGGTCGATGGCCACATGATCGCCCGCGCTGCTGATGGCACCCGTTGGGCAGATGTTCAGGCATTTGGTACAGCCCGTCTGTTCGGCCCGGGAATGGGCGCAAAGCGACGGTTCCAGCCGCACGTAAAGCGGCTTTTCGAAGGTCCCGACCATCTGCGCGGCCTGGGATGCAGCCTGCGCCACGGCAACAGGCTGGCGCGGATCGGCGCGCAGGTAGCCATCGCGCTTGTCCGGCGCGGGGAAAAGCGGGGTGCCGCCGCGCAGGTCGAGGATGATGTCGCATTCGCTTTGCGCGCCGTCGCGGGGCGGCCCGAATTCAAGCGGCCCGCGCCCGCCGGGCACGACCTGACGCAACCCGTCGATGCGCAACTGGAACCCGCTCAGCGTGCCCGTCGCCTGCCGCACCTGCCCGCGGATCACGTCAAAACGCCGGTCGACGGGCAGATCGGCATCCTCGGTCAACAGCACCGTTACGGCAAGGCCGTCGGCCAGGGTCGCCGCCGTCTGCAACGCCACTTCGCCGTCCGCCAGCACTAGGCAGGTGCCTTCCGACACCACGTCGAGCGATTTCGGTGTCGGCATGCTCAGCACCGCTTCGGCGGCCATGGCGGCCATCTTTGGGGCGGCATCGCCCTCGCCCCAGCCCGCGCGGTCGCGCAGATCGACGAATCCGGGCGGCTCGGCCCCGATGTCGGTGGCAAGTTCTTCGAAAAACGCGCGTTCCTGCTGGCAGGCGATGATGGCATCGCCCCCGGCCATCAGCTTTGCCGCCTGTTCGGCCTGCTGCTGGCAAAGCGCCGTGTGCACCCTTGAACAGCCGAGCCCCGACGCCGCGCCGATGGTCTTTGCGTCCAGTGCCTGACTGCCCAGACAGTCGCACAGAACCAAGGTCTTTGCCATGTCATCCCCCCAAAGGTCCGCCCCGCCCGATCATGTCCCCGTGGGGGAACAAAGGGAAATGCAAACCGGTCTTTTCGAAAAAGTGTACCGGCGGGGATAGCCTACCCCCTTGTTTTGAACAAGAGAGTGTCCATACTGCCCCCACTGCTTTGGGAGGAGCCGTGACAGCCGACAGCCCCAAATCCATCTCGATGCCCCTTGGCGTCGTGATCCGGCGACTGCCCGGCGTGACCCGCTGGGCCAAATGGTCGTGGAAACCGGTGGCGGTGCTGCCGGGCGCGGGCCCGGCTGACTGGACGCTCTTGCGCCGCGAAGGCGACGCGGCAGAGTTCCACGCTGCGACCGTGCCATTGACGCTCTACCGGGGCGAGGCCGAGGCGTACATGATCGCGCTTTCGGAAGCTGTTCCTTGCGTCTATGTCATCCTGCGCGAAAGGACCGGCGGCAACTGGCCCTACACCGTGCACCTTGTCACCGCATCCCCGCACGAGGCGCAGCTTTATGCCGAAAGCGGTGAGGAGATCGTGGAGAAGGTGCCGATGCCCGCGGGACTGGCCGCCTGGGTCCGCGATTACACTGCGCTGCATTACGTCGAAGAGCCGTTCGTTAAGCGCAAGCGCCGCAAACACCATGATCCGAAGCGGCAGGACGGCATCGGCGATCCGCGCATCGCACAGGCCACCGGTGTCTACCGCGCGCCGACGTCGGCCCGCAAGGCAGGTGGCGCATGACCCGGGCGGGGGATTTCTGGTCGCGCCGCAAGCAGGCGGTCGAGGCCGAAGAGGCGATCGCCGCCCGCAAGGCGGCCGACGCCGAGACTGAGGCGCAAAAGGCCGCGCTGGCCCGGCAAAGCGACGAGGAAATCCTCGCACAGTTCGACCTGCCCGACCCCGACAGCATCCGCCCCGGCGACGACGTGCGCGGGTTCATGCGGGCGGCGATCCCCGAACGGCTGCGCAAACGGGCGCTGCGCAGCCTGTGGCGCAGCAACCCGGTGCTGGCCTGTGTCGACGGGCTGAACGACTACGACGACGATTACACCAATGCCGCGACCGACGCGCCGGGGGTCAAGACCGCCTACAAGGTCGGTAAGGGCCTGCTGAAACACGTGGAGGCGCTGGCCGAGGAGGCTCGTGCGAAGACGCGTGCCGCAGAGGCGGACGCGCTGCCCGACACGCACGACAACGCTGCAATTTCGCTGACCGAGGTGCCGGAATCGCAGGAGGAATCCGATGCTGCGCCCGCATCTACGACCAAGGTCGTAGTGGCGACATCTGAAATTGGTGAGAAAACAGAACCACCTGACGCTGTCGCCGCAGTTCCGCGGCGCATGCGCTTCAGCTTTGAAACGGAGTCGGAATGAGCAGCGCCGCTGCCCCAGCACTGGAGGTATCCGCGGAAGACCGGCTTCGGGCCGATCTTTACAATTATCTGGGCCTAATCCTGTCGGCCCCGCCGGACGAGATGCTGCTGGCCCAAACGGCCGGGCTATCTGGCGACGACACCGATCTGGGCCAGGCCATCACCCGGCTGGCCGATTGTGCCCGCACCACCAAGCCCAAGACCGCAAGCCGCGAATTCAACGCGCTGTTCATCGGGCTGTCGCGCGGCGAACTGCTGCCCTATGCCAGCTACTACCTGACCGGCTTTCTCAATGAAAAGCCGCTGGCGGTGCTGCGGGGCGATCTGGCCAAGCGCCGCATCACCCGCGCCCCCAACGTCTATGAGCCCGAGGACAACATCGCCACGCTGATGGAGGTGATGGCCGGGCTGATCGTCGGGCGCTTCGGCAGCCCGGCCACGCTGGATGACCAAAAGACGTTCTTCAACCGCCATATCGCGCCCTGGGCCGGACATTTCTTTGCCGATCTGGAAAAGGCCGATTCCGCCGTGCTTTACGCAGCCGTCGGATCGGTGGGACGCGCCTTCATGGACATCGAACGCGAAGCGTACCGACTAGCGCCGGACTGATCCGGATCATCCCGGCGGGTCCGCCCGCCATCCACCCGGGCGCCCGCGCGCCCACCAGACACGAAAAGGGAGGCCCCAATGTCCAGCAAGGACGATACGGCCAAGAGCCGCCGCGATTTTCTGAAACTCGCCGGAACCGCTGCCCCCGCTGCCGTGGCAGCCGTCGCCGTCAGCGGCACCGAGGCTGACGCCAGCCCCGCCCCGGCCGACAAGGGCCGCATGCAGGATACCGCGCACACACGGGCCTATTTCGACAGCGCCCGGTTCTGACCGGACGGCACTGACAGCGCCGCGCGGCTGGCCTGCCGCAGGCGTACCAAGCGAAGACCCGGCGCCACAGTCGGGCAGCCAGGGAGGGTTACATGCTTAGGAAAAAGACCAACGGGGTCGCAAGACGATCACACCGCACCGGCATCCTGTCCGACATCGCCGGATCATCCGTTGACCGCCGCGCGTTCCTGCGCGGATCGGGACTTGCCATCGGGGGCCTTGCCGCTGTGGCCGCCACCGCCGGGTCGGTGACGCAGGCCAGCGCGCAGCAGGCCGTGACCGGCGCCGTGCAGAACGTGAAATCCGTCTGCACCCATTGCTCGGTCGGCTGCACCGTCATCGCCGAAGTGTCGGACGGCGTCTGGATCGGGCAGGAACCCGGCTGGGACAGCCCGTTCAACCTGGGCGCCCATTGCGCCAAGGGTGCGGCGGTCCGCGAACACGCGCACGGCGAACGCCGCCTCAAGTACCCGATGAAGAAAGAGGGGGGCGAATGGGTCAAGATCAGCTGGGAACAGGCGATCAACGAAATCGGCGACCAGATGCTCGCCATCCGCGAGGAATCGGGCCCGGATTCGGTCTACTGGCTGGGCAGCGCCAAGCATAACAACGAACAGGCGTATCTGTTTCGCAAGTTCGCCGCCTACTGGGGCACCAACAACGTCGATCACCAGGCGCGGATCTGCCATTCGACCACCGTTGCGGGCGTGGCCAACACGTGGGGCTACGGCGCCATGACCAACAGCTACAACGACATCCACAATTCCAAGGCGATCTTCCTCATTGGCGGCAACCCCGCCGAGGCGCATCCGGTGTCGCTGCTGCATATCCTCAAGGCGAAAGAGCAGAACAACGCGCCGGTGATCGTCTGCGACCCCCGCTTTACCCGCACCGCCGCCCATGCGGACGAATACGTGCGCTTCCGTCCCGGCACCGACGTGGCGCTGGTCTGGGGCATCCTGTGGCACATCTTCGAAAACGGCTGGGAGGACAAGGAATTCATCCGCACCCGCGTCTGGGGCATGGATCAGATCAAGGAAGAGGTTGCGCGCTGGGACCCCGAAGAGGTCGAGCGCGTCACCGGCACCCCCGGCAGCCAGCTTGAGCGCGTCGCGCGCACCCTGGCCAACAACCGCCCCGGCACCGTGATCTGGTGCATGGGCGGCACCCAGCACACCAACGGCAACAACAACACCCGCGCCTACTGCGTGCTGCAGCTGGCGCTTGGCAACATGGGCGCGGCTGGCGGCGGCACCAACATCTTCCGCGGCCACGACAACGTGCAGGGCGCCACCGACCTTGGCGTTCTGGCCGACACCCTGCCGGGCTACTACGGTCTTGCGCCGGGCAGCTGGGCGCACTGGGCGCGCGTCTGGGAGGAAGACCTCGACTGGCTCAAGGGCCGGTTCAGCCAGGCCACGGCATCCGACAAGGGCAAGGACGACGTGCCGATGATGAACGTCACCGGCATCCCGGTGTCGCGCTGGATCGACGGCGTGCTGGAAGATGCCGAAAACATCGAACAGCCCGACAACACCCGCGCCATGGTGCTTTGGGGCCATGCGCCGAACTCTCAGACCCGCCTGCCGGAAATGAAGACGGCGATGGAAAAGCTCGACCTCATGGTCGTGGTGGACCCCTACCCCACCGTGTCGGCGATCATGCAGGACCGCACCGACGGCGTGTACCTGCTGCCCGCCGCGACGCAGTTCGAAACTTACGGGTCGGTGACCGCGTCCAACCGGTCGCTGCAATGGCGCGAAAAGGTCGTGGAGCCGCTTTTCGAAAGCCTGCCCGATCACACGATCATGAAGCTATTCGCGGACAAGTTCGGCTTTACCGACAAGATCTTCCGCAACATCGCCATCAACGGCGACGAACCGTTGATCGAGGACATCACCCGCGAATTCAACCGCGGCATGTGGACCATAGGCTATACCGGCCAGTCGCCAGAGCGGATGCGCCTGCACATGGAGAACCAGCACACGTTCGACCGCACCACGCTCAAGGCGAACGGCGGTCCGGCGGATGGCGATTACTACGGCATGCCGTGGCCAAGCTGGGGCACGCCCGAGATGAAACACCCCGGTTCGCCCAACCTCTACGACATCTCCAAACCTGTCGCCGATGGCGGCATGGGCTTCCGTGCCCGGTTCGGCGTCGAACGGGATGGCGACAACCTGCTGGCTGAAGGCGTCTACCCGGTGGGGTCGGAAATCCAGGACGGATATCCCGAATTCACCATGCAGATGCTGATCGACCTGGGCTGGGACAGCGACCTGACCGCCGAAGAGCGCGCGGCCATCGAAAAGGTGGCGGGCTATCAGGCCCCGGAAAACGCGGGCAACGGCGAACAGGAAGTCGGCGAGACCTCGCAGCAGGGTGATATCCCGTCGGATTACGCGGAAAAGGTCGGCGGCGTGAACTGGAAGACCGACCTTTCGGGCGGCATCCAGCGCGTCGCGATCGCCCATGGCTGCGCGCCTTACGGCAACGCCAAGGCCCGTGCCGTGGTCTGGACCTTCCCCGACCCGGTGCCGAAACACCGCGAGCCGCTGTATACCAACCGGCGCGACCTGGTGGCCGATTATCCGACCTACGAGGACAAGAAGTTCTGGCGCCTGCCGACCATGTACGCCTCGATCCAGGAAAAGGACGTGTCGGAGGATTTCCCGATCATCCTGACCTCGGGCCGTCTGGTCGAATACGAAGGCGGCGGGGACGAGACCCGGTCGAACCCCTGGCTGGCCGAACTGCAGCAGGACATGTTCATCGAGATCAACCCGCGCGACGCCAACAATCTGGGCGTGCGTGACGGGGCGCAGGTCTGGGTCGAAGGTCCCGAAGGCGGCAAGGTCAAGGTCATGGCCATGACCACCGAACGGGTGGCCCCCGGCGTTGCCTTCATGCCGTTCCACTTCGGCGGCCACTGGCAGGGCGAAGACCGCAGATCGCACTATCCTGCGGGCGCCGACCCCTACGTGCTGGGTGAATCCACCAACACCGCCCAGACCTACGGCTACGATTCAGTGACCCAGATGCAAGAGACGAAGGCGACTCTTTGCAAGATCTCGGCAGCATAAGGAGACCATGAGACATGGCACGCGCTAAATTTCTCGTCGACGCCGAACGCTGCATCGAATGCAACGCCTGCGTCACGGCCTGCAAGAACGAACACGAGGTGCCCTGGGGCATCAACCGCCGCAAGGTGGTGACGATCAACGACGGCTCTCCGGGTGAACGCTCGATCTCGGTGGCCTGCATGCACTGTTCAGACGCGCCCTGCATGGCGGTCTGCCCGGTGGACTGCTTCTACCAGGACGACGAAGGCGTGGTGCTGCATTCCAAGGACCTGTGCATCGGCTGCGGCTATTGCTTCTACGCCTGCCCCTTCGGCGCGCCGCAATATCCGCAGGCCGGCAACTTCGGCAGCCGCGGCAAGATGGACAAATGCACCTTCTGCAAGGGCGGGCCGGAGGACAACAACTCCCAGGCCGAGTTCCAGAAGTACGGCCGCAACCGGATCGCCGAGGGCAAGCTGCCGATCTGCGCCGAAATGTGCGCGACCAAGGCCCTGCTGGCCGGGGACGGCGACGTGGTGTCGTCGATCTACCGCGAACGCGTCGTGGCCCGCGGCTTCGGCTCGGGCGCCTGGGGATGGGGCACCGCCTACGACCAGAAGGGCGGCTGACGCCGATTGATCTCGGGGCCGGGGCAGCCACGCGCTGTCCCGGCCTTTTCCGTGGGGGCCGCATGCCCCCGGAAAATTTCAAATTTTCCGGCACGATTTCTTTGAAAGAAATCGGGGCGTCTGCCCCGCACCGGCAAGTTTCAAGTTTTCCGCTTCGCCAGCCGCCCCCGGCTGGGCCCATCCACCACCGGAGACTCCTGGGAGCCTGCCATGAAAACCCTCTATTCCTGTCTCGTCCTGCTGGCGCTTGCGCTCGCTCCGCTGACCGCCTCGGCGCAGGACGCCGTGCTGCCCGCCGACACCGAGGCCGCCACCCCTGCCCCGACGCTCGAGGATATCCTGCGCCGTCAGGAGGGACTCGAGGTCGACAACAGCGACCGCGCACGGCTGATCGGCGACCCCGACAACGCCGCTTCGGCGTCCGACCAACTGGGTACGCTGGGGGGCGCCTCCGATCCCGACCTCTGGCGCGCGCTGCGTTTTGATGAGGCTGACGTCACCACCCAGGCCCGCGGCCCCGCCGCCCGCACCCTGATGCAGGACAGCGGCATGTGGTGGCTGCAGCTGCGGCAGGGTCCGCTCATCACTTATGGCGGCTATCTTCTGCTGGGCACGCTGGCGCTGCTGGCGCTGTTCTTCCTGATCCGTGGCCGCATCCGGATCGAGGGCGAAAAGACCGGGCGCCGCCTGGTCCGCTTCAAGGCGGTGGAGCGTTTTGGCCACTGGCTGCTGGCCGGGTCCTTCATCCTTCTGGGCATCACCGGTCTCATCAGCCTGATGGGCCGCAAGTTCCTGATCCCCGCCTTCGGACACGAGGCGTTTTCGACCCTCGCCATCGCGTCGAAATGGATTCACAACAACGTCAGCTGGGCCTTTATGCTGGCGCTGGTGATGATCTTTGTCATGTGGGTCATCCACAACCTGCCC
Organism: Thalassococcus sp. BH17M4-6; assembly: GCF_049323015.1. Taxonomy (NCBI): domain Bacteria; kingdom Pseudomonadati; phylum Pseudomonadota; class Alphaproteobacteria; order Rhodobacterales; family Roseobacteraceae; genus Thalassococcus; species Thalassococcus sp. BH17M4-6. The sequence continues at coordinate 178,124 of NZ_JBMPGU010000002.1, read as the reverse complement.
GACCGCACCGACCTCAACTGGATCCTCAAGGGCGGCGGCATCTTTTCCAAGGGTCATCCGCCCGCCAAGAAGTTCAACGCCGGACAAAAGCTGATCTTCTGGTCGGTGATCGTGCTCGGGGCCTCGATCTCGGCCTCGGGTCTGGCGCTGCTCTTTCCGTTCGAACTGCCGATGTTCGCCGCGACCTTTGAAAAGATCAACGCGCTTGGCCTGCCGCAGATGCTGGGCTATGCGCCCCTGCCCACCGACCTTGCCCCGCATCAGGAGATGCAGTACAGCCAGCTCTGGCACACCATCGTCAGCTTCGTCCTGATGGCGATCGTGCTGGCGCATATCTACATCGGCACGGTCGGCATGGAAGGCGCCTATGACGCCATGGGCGACGGCACCGTTGATGAACAATGGGCCCGCGAACATCACAGCATCTGGGCCGAAAAGGCCAAGGTCGAAAAGGCCCCCGCGCCCAAGGGCGCGACGCCCGCCGAATAATGCGTTGGCTGGCGCTGGCGCTTCTGACCATTGCCGCCCCGGTCGGCGCCGGGGAATATTTCACCCTGAAAGGCCACGGCGGGCCGATCATGGATGTGACCACCGGCCCCGGGGGGCGGATCGCCACCGCGAGCTTCGACAACGCCGTGGGGCTTTGGACGGACGGCGTACCCACATGGCTCGACGGGCATGCCGCGGCGGTCAACGCGGTACTTCTGGCCGATGACGATCTGGCGTTTTCGGCTGGCGACGACTTCACGGTCATGCGCTGGAGCCTCACGACCGGAACCGGACAGCCCATGACCGGCCACAGGGGCAAGGTTGTCGCATTGGCGCTGTCACGCGACGCGGGCCTTCTTGCCTCGGCAAGTTGGGACGGCAGCATCGGGCTCTGGCCACTTGCGGGCGGTGATCCGGTGATGCTGGCGGGCCATGACGGGCCGGTGAACGACGTGGTGTTTTCCGCAGACGGCGGCCTGCTCTATTCCGCCTCGGCCGATGGCACGATCCGGGTCTGGGATGTGGCAGACCGGATCGAACGGGCCCGGCTTGTCGAGCACGGGTTTGGCATCAACGAACTGGTGCTCTCCCCCGCGGGCGACTGGCTGGCCTACGGCGCGGTCGACGGGGTGACGCGGATCGTCGACCCCGGCAGCGGTGCGGCCATCGCCGATCTGTCGCTCGAGCGGCGGCCGATCCTTGCCATGGACGCCTCTGAGCAGGGGCTTCTGGCGGTGGGCGACGGCGAGGGCTACATCATGGTCGTCGCCACCGACGGCTGGCGCATCGTGCAGGATTTCCGCGCCACCACCCACGGCCCGATCTGGGCGCTGGCCTTTTCGCCGGACGGCGCCAACATTCACGCGGGCGGTCTGGACGATACGCTGCATTCCTGGCCGGTGGGGCAGATGGCGGCGCAAAACAGGATGCAAACCGCGGACCGCTCCTTCCTGGCCGATCCGGCGCTGATGCCCAACGGAGAACGGCAGTTCAAACGCAAATGCTCGATCTGCCACACCCTGACACCGGGATCGGCGCGCCGGGCGGGTCCGACGCTCCATGGCCTCTTTGGTCGCCGGGCGGGCACGGTGTCCGACTACAGCTATTCCGATGCGCTGGACGGATCAGAGCTGATCTGGAACGATGCCACCATCGACGCCCTGTTCGACATCGGACCCGAGCACTATGTTCCAGGCACCAAGATGCCCATGCAACGGATCACCGGCGCGCAGGACCGCGCCGACCTGATCGCCTATCTGCGCCGCGAAACGGCCCCAAATGAGGAACGACCATGAAAGTGATGCTGCTGGCCTTTGTCGCCGTCTTCGTCATCGCCTTCGGCGCGGAATTCGTGCTGGACGAAATCGGCTTTTCCGCCGCCGATGTCACCGCCAGCGACAGCAATGTGCGGCTGGGTGACTGACACGCGCCCCTGCTTCTCTGGTTCACAAATACCTCGGGGGTCCGGGGGCAGCGCCCCCGGGTCTTCTTTCCCGGGCCGCAGGATGACGGCACCGGCACAGCTAATCAAAGCACCTGGTCGATCACCCGCTTGAGCCGCGCGACGGTGCCGTCGACGTCGTAAAGCTTGTCGAGCCCGAAAAGCCCCAGGCGGAACGTCGAAAAGCCCTGCGGCTCGTCACATTGCAGCGGCACACCGGCGGCGATCTGCATGCCCTTGGCGGCAAAGGCGCGGCCCGACTGCACTTCGGGGTCGTTGGTATAGCTCACCACCACACCCGGCGCGCCATACCCCTCTGCGGCGACGGAGGTCACGCCCTTCGCGGCCAGCATCTCGCGCACCGCAGTGCCCAGAGCCCACTGCGCCTCTTTCAGCCGGCCAAAGCCATAGGCCCTGGTTTCCAGCATCGTGTCGCGGAAGGCGCGCAGCCCGTCGGTGGGCATGGTCGCGTGATAGGCGTGACCGCCGTTTTCATAGGCCTGCATGATCTGGTGCCATTTCTTCAGGTCGACGGCAAAGCTGTCGGACGTAGTCTGCTCCATCCGCGCCAGCGCCCGCTCTGACAGCATCACCAGCCCCGCGCAGGGCGTGGCCGACCAGCCCTTTTGCGGGGCCGAGATCAGCACATCGACGCCGGTCGCCGCCATGTCGACCCAGGCACAGCCGCTGGCGATACAATCCAGAACCATCAGCGCACCGACCTCGTGCGCGGCGGCGGCCAGCGCCTTGACGTAATCGTCGGGCAGGATGATGCCGGCGCTGGTTTCCACATGCGGGGCAAAGACCACGTCGGGTTTGACCTCGTGGATGCGGGCCACGACCTCGTCGATCGGCGCGGGGGCAAAGGGGGCCTGCGCGTCGTTGCCGGTCTGGCGCGCCTTCATCACCGTCGTGTCGCCGCCAAACTGGCCCGCGTCGAAAATCTGGCTCCAACGGTAGGAAAACCAGCCGTTGCGCACCACCAGAACGTTGGCCTCGCGCCCGAACTGGCGGGCCACCGCCTCCATCCCGTAGGTGCCGCCGCCGGGGACCAGCGCCACCGCATCGGCGTGGTAGACCTCTTTCAGCAGGGCCGAAATGCCGGTCATGACGCCCTGAAACGCCTTTGACATGTGGTTCAGCGACCGGTCGGTGAAGACCACCGAAAATTCCTCGAGCCCGCCCGCATCAATCGTGTCCAGTAGTGCCGCCATGACATCCTCCCATCGGTTTCGACTTGGCTACCGCGAACCGGGCGGCTTGGCAAAGGCCGAAATGGCGCAGGCCGCCTGTGGCATGGGCACCACCGGTCGGAAGACCGTGCGCCGGCAGACTTTCCCGAAGGTTAATAAGGTGTAAAGATGTCGGAAGAATGACCAAAAACGGGCCAAGACCCGTGATCGAGCGCGCAGTATGCCATCAACAACCCTTCTTCTGAACGGGTTCAGTATCATTGGCGACCCCCACACCAACACCGCCGCGGCGGGTGGGGGCCGGTTGTTGATCCATGGCGGCGAGGCCGTGTTCGACGGCGACGACATCGTCGCCTTCACCGTCTCCAATGCCGATGCCAACGGCATCCTGACCGATGCGTCCGAGGTCACCGGGATCATCGTCTACGACAATGCCAGCGATTACTACAACGGCGTCCCGAAATACACCTACGACTACACCGGCGCGGGCGCAGGGGCAGAGATCGACGACAACCGGGCCGGAATGGGCGACACCTACCTGGAATTCGATGCCTCTGGGTTGACCTCGACCGATGCGGGCGCGCCGGTGCTGGATCAGCTGGCGATGGTGTCGGGCGTCGATATCCTGACCACCCTCGCCAACAGCAATGGGCCGATGAAGATCGCCACCTTCCAGGACATCGACCTCGACGGGAACGGCACCATCGACCCTGGCGAAGGCGGCGACGGCCAGTTCTCCAGCCAACTCAACGACCTGATCGCCATCTGCTTTGCCCGCGGCACGCTGATCGAGACGCCCGAGGGGCCACGGTTCATCGAAACGCTGCGGGCGGGCGATCTGGTCACGACGCTGGATCACGGACCGCAGCCCATCCGCTGGATCGGCGGGCGCAAGGTCAGCGGGCTCGGCAAGAACACCCCGATCCGCATCCGCGCAGGCGCGCTGGGGAATGTGCGCGATCTCTGGGTGTCGCCCAACCATCGCATGCTGGTGCGCGGCGCGCAGGCGGAATTGCTTTTCGGGCAGTCCGAGGTTCTGGTCGCCGCCAAACATCTGGTCAACGACAAGACCATCCGCCCGGACCCCTGCGCGGAAATCGAGTATTTCCACTTTCTCTTTGACGCTCACCAGATCGTCTTTGCCGAGGCCTGTGCCTCGGAATCGCTTTATCCCGGTCAACAAACGCTCGTCACCACGCCAAAGGCGACACGGGCCGAAATCCTGGCGCTGTTTCCCGAGTTGGAGGCGCCAGGTCTTCCGCACCCGATGTCGCGCTATGCGCTCAGCGCCACCGAAGCGCGGGCGCTGCGGCACAGCGCCTGATCCTAGCCCAGAGGGCCGGGCCTGCGTTCCTCGCTGAGCAGGACATTCGCCTCGACATTGCCGACGCCCGGCAGGGTCATGATCCGCCGCCGCAGCACCCGTTCGAAATCCGAGATGTCCCGCGCGACCACGCGCAGGCGGTAATCGTACATGCCCAGCACGTGTTCGACGGTCTGCACTTCGGGGATGGACGTCACCGCGCGTTCGAAATCCTCGAGGCTTACGCGCCCCTTGGTGGCCAGCTTGATGCCCAGGAACACCGTGACGCCAAAGCCCAGAGCCTGCGCATCCAGGTCCAGCCGCTGCCCCCGGAACACCCCCGCCGCGCGCAGGCGCGCGATCCGCCGCCAGCAGGCCGGTTGCGACAGGCCGTGCGCCCGTCCCAGCGCCCCCGCCGACTGCGTCGCATCCGCTGCCAGCGCCCGGATCAACGCGCGGTCGAGATCGTCCAGCGGGATCACAGCGGCAAGGTCTCGTCTGCTTTGAGCCGGGCCACATGCATCAACGCCTCGATATCGGCGATATGCGGCAGGGTCAGGATCTTGTTGCGGTAGACGGTCTGGTAATGCGGCATGTCCCGTGCGATCACCGACAGGCGCACGTCGACCTGACCCAGAAAGGTCTGTATCTCGATCACCTCGCCCACCAGCCGGGCGGCATCGATGAAATCGTCAAAGGCGCGGGGCTGGGTCTTGTCCAGCGTGATGCGCAGGCTGACCTCGACCTCATACCCCAATGCGGGCCAGTTGATCACGCCGCGCACCCCGCGCAGCACACCGTCGTCGCGCATTCGGTCGAGCCGCCGTGCCAGGGTCGACGCGGTCACGCCTGCGCGTTGGCCCAGCTCAGCCATGGCCATGTCGGGGTCGGCCTGCAGGTGGCGCAGAATGCGCCGATCGCTGTCATCGAGCATGAATTCTCCGAAATTTGCGGGAAACGCGAATGGTACCTCCGCATTTTGACAAATCCCCGGCAAGAACGCAAACACCATAGCGCGCGGGCCGCTATGGTGCGCGACAGAATTCAACGCCAAGGAAGGACGAACCCATGCGCGTGTATTACGACCGCGATTGCGACATCAATCTGATCAAGGACATGAAGGTGGCCATTCTGGGCTATGGCTCGCAGGGGCATGCTCATGCACTGAACCTGCGCGATTCGGGCGCCAAGAACGTCGTCGTGGCGCTGCGCGAAGGCTCCCCCTCGGCCAAGAAGGCCGAAGGCGAAGGGCTCAAGGTCATGGGCATCGCCGAAGCGGCGGCCTGGTGCGACCTGATCATGTTCACCATGCCCGACGAACTGCAGGCCGACACCTACAAGAAATACGTGCATGACAACCTGCGCGAAGGCGCGGCAATCGCGTTCGCCCACGGACTGAACGTGCATTTCGGTCTGATCGAAGCCAAGCCCGGCACCGATGTCATCATGATGGCACCCAAAGGCCCCGGCCACACCGTGCGCGGCGAATACACCAAGGGCGGCGGCGTGCCCTGCCTTGTGGCCGTCGACAACGACGCCAGCGGTCGCGCGCTGGAAATCGGGCTGTCCTACTGCTCCGCCATCGGTGGCGGCCGGTCGGGCATCATCGAGACGAACTTCCGCGAGGAATGTGAAACCGACCTCTTCGGCGAACAGGCCGTGCTGTGTGGCGGTCTGGTCGAACTGATCCGCATGGGCTTCGAAACGCTGGTCGAGGCAGGCTATGCCCCCGAAATGGCCTATTTCGAATGCCTGCACGAGGTGAAACTGATCGTCGACCTGATCTACGAAGGCGGCATCGCGAACATGAACTACTCGATCTCGAACACCGCCGAATACGGCGAATATGTCAGCGGCCCGCGCATCCTGCCCTATGACGAGACCAAGGCGCGGATGAAAGCAGTCCTGACCGACATCCAGTCGGGCAAGTTCGTGCGGGATTTCATGCTGGAAAACGCCGTCGGTCAACCGTCGTTCAAGGCCACGCGCCGGATCAACGACGAACACCAGATCGAAGCGACGGGCGAAAAGCTGCGCGGCATGATGCCGTGGATTTCGGCCGGCAAGATGGTCGACAAATCGAAGAACTGAATATTCAAAATGGGATCCCGGCACTTGGCCGGGGTCCCGGCCTCAAAGCCGGTTCAGCCTTTTGCCGGTCCGTCGGCGGCCAGCGCGCTTTTGTCGGCATTGGGGTCGTCGCGTTTTGCTTCGACGTCATATTTGCTTTTGATCGCAAAGACGATGACGGCGAACATGGTGATAAGTGCCAGCACGGGCACGATGAAAAACAGGTCCATTGGGTGTCTCCTTCGACGTTACCGAAGCTGAACACCCAAGGTTGTACGCCGGTTCCTCTCTACCGCGCGGCTGCGGCGATCCAGCGCGGACCGGACCAGCAAGCGATTGCCCACGATGCAACGGGCGCCGCATGACACCATGACCCGATGGCGAACCTTAATGGCTACCGGATTACATGTCGTCCTTGAGCTGCAGCACGCACCATGCGAGCAGGGCCAGAAGAATGACGATCGGCAAGATATAAAACATTGGATGCTCCCTGACAGCGATGCAAAGAGTGTAGCGCATTCGCGCCCTCAGGCAACGCAGACAGCACGGGCAGCGCGCAATCTTACGGCAAGTGAGCAATAATCATGCAAAATCCCCCGACGATCACCGCGACAAGCTGGCTCATGGTGATCACCCTGGGCCTTGTCTGGGGCGCCACCTTCATGGTGATCGAGATTGCCCTGACCGGCATCACGCCCTTCTGGCTGGCCGCGGCCCGGATCGGTTTCGCGACCTTGCTGACACTCGCTGTCTGGGGCGCGCGCGGCTTCCCGCTGTTCCTGACCACGGCGCGGCCCTGGGGCATGCTGGCCTTCATCGGCGCCTTCAGCTCGGCCATCCCGTTCATCCTGCTGGGCTGGGGCCAGCAGTTCGTGACATCGGGCTTTGCCGGGGTCAGCATGGCGGCGGTGGCGCTGATGGTGCTGCCGCTAGCGCATTTCCTCATCCCGGGCGAGGCGATGACGCTGCGCCGCCTCGCCGGCTTCCTGATCGGTTTTGCCGGGGTGGTGATCCTGATCGGCAGTCAGGCCTTCGACAGCACCGGCGCGGCGCTCGAACCCTATGGCCGCCTGGCCTGCATCGGGGCCGCGGCCTGCTACGCGGTCAGTTCGGTCAACATGCGCCTGCTCCCTCCGATTGACCCCATCGGCCTTGCCGCGGTGCCGATGCTGTTCGGCACCGCGCTGGTGGTGCCGCTGGCCTGGACGGTCGAGGGGCCGCCCCCCCTGCCCGCGCCGCAGACCCTGCTGGTGCTGGGGTTCCTGGGGCTGGTGCCGACCGCGGGGGCGAACCTGCTGCGGGTGCTGGTGGTGCGCAGCGCCGGGCCGGTCTTCATGTCCCTGACCAACTATCAGGTGCCGCTGTGGTCGGTGCTTCTGGGGGTGCTGATCCTGAATGAACCCGCCCGCCCGGGCCTGCTGATCGCGATGATCCTGATCCTTGCAGGCGTGTTCATCAGCCAGTGGGGCGCGCTGCGGCGTCTGTTCGTGCGGCGGCCAAGGCCCCCGGCCAGCGCACCGCCAGCCTGAACGCGCGGCCCGGTCAGAGCGACCGGGACGCGCGCGCGGGTCATTCCCAGCAGCTGACCAGCACGGTCATTTCCGACGCGACCGCCGTCAGATCCTCGGGCGCCATCACGCCCGCCGCCTGCGTCGCATCCGCCGTGACCCCGGCACTGCGCAGCATCGCGCGGATGTCATCGGCCTTGGCGGCAAAGCTGACCTCCTCGGGCAGTTGCCGCCCGCCCGACTCGCGCGGCAGCAGCATGCCCAGCACCGCGCCTCCGGCGTCGAAGACCGGCCCGCCCGCATCGCCCGGCAGCGATGCCAGCGCCAGCCGCTTGAGGTTCTCCTCGCCCGACAGGCCGCGCAGATCCTCGAGCGTGCCATAGGTCAGGGTCGGACGGCTGAGCACACCGCCGAAGGAATAGCCCGACACCGCCACCTCGGTCTGCAGGCGCGGCAGGCCTTCGCGGAAGGCCGCGACCGACTGAGGCGCCAGCGACGCCTGCGGGCGCAGCACGGCGATGCCCAGTGCCGCGTCCTGCGCCACAATCACCGCCTCGTGCACACCATCAAGCGTGATGCGCCCGCAGCCTGCGACCGCCTCGGACGAGGTCACGACCGACCCCGCGCGATTGACGTAAAAGCCCGAGGCCGTGACCTTGGGCTTGCGGATCTGCAGCCCCGACACCAGGTCGACCGACGGCACCTCTTCGGACACGGCGGCGGGGTCAAGCACCGCTGCCGTGACCTCGAAGCTGTCCTGCATCAGACCCAGCACCCGGGTCCGGCGTTCCTCGTCTCCGGCGGGCCAGATCAGGGTAAACCCCTTGATGCGTCCGTCTTCAAGCTCCGCTTCGGTATGCGACACGATGCGGGCATTTTCTCCGGTCAGCGTGAAGGACCGGTTGCGCCGCTCGCGCGGCCCTTCCAGCGGCACGATCTCCAGCGTCTGCATGATCTCGTAAAGGCCAAAGAGCGTGTCCTGATCGCCCGGCTGGCTGATCAGCAGCACCCGCGCGTCCAGATCGCCCGTCGGCGCGTAATGCACGAACGGGGCCTCGTATTTCTCGAAATCCACCACGCCCATGGGCAGCTGCATGCTGATCCCGGCGCGCGCCTCGGTCACCTGCCTCAGGCCCATACCGTCAAGCACGGCATTGTACTGGCGCAACAACTCGGCGCGCTGCCGCGTGGTCAGCACACCGGTCGCCTCGAACCCGTTGGCAGTCTGCCACTCCGACATCGACCGCCGCGTGCCCCGGCCAAAGGCGCCATCGATGGCCGCCGTGTAATACCCGGCCCATTTCAGCGCCACTTGCAGCTCGCGCCGCGCCGCGCCGTCCAGTGCCGCCTCGGACCGGCGCGCTTCGCGCGGGGACTCGTCGACCGGTTCGGCCACCGCCGGTTCGGTCGGCTGCTGGGCCTGCACATCCTGCGCCGTATCGTCGGAGGTGGCCGCGGGCAGCCCGCGTTCGATGATCACCGGGCCTGCCCCCACCGGCCAGAACCGGCGCTGGAAATCCACCGGATCGGCGACATAGGCATCGAGCGGGATCTGCCCCTGCGCACGCAACTGCCGCAGCAGCGCCGCCGCCTCGTCCGGCGCATAGGGCCCCAGCGCGATCCCGTACCAGCCGCCGCCCAGGGCAAAGCCGTTCACATCCTGCAGAAAGCTGGAGTAGTCCCGCGCCCGGTCCTGCGCGCGCGTCAGCGACGGCTGCGCCTCGACTTGGATAAAGGCCACATCCTGCGCAAGAGCAGGCCGCGCGGCCCAAAGGGCCACCGCGCACACGATGAAAAAAGTCCGTAGCATACCTGTAATCGTCCCCGAGACCGTTCGGCGTTATGTGTTATCCGCCTGTCTTAGCAAATGCAGCACGATCTGCATCCCAAAACAACGTCCCCACCCGTTCAAATTATGCGGCGTGGCGCAATTGACCCTGTGCGCCCTTGGGCCTAAGCAGACGCGACCTTGGATGGGGACAAAGACGATGGACCGGACCACCACCAGACCGCGCAGCTTTCAGGAAATCATCTTGCGGTTGCAAAGCTATTGGGCCGCCAAGGGCTGCGCCATCCTGCAGCCCTATGACATGGAGGTGGGGGCCGGCACCTTTCACCCCGGCACCACACTGCGGTCGCTGGGCGGCAAATCCTGGGCCGCGGCCTATGTCCAGCCGTCGCGCCGCCCGACCGACGGGCGCTATGGCGAAAACCCCAACCGGTTGCAGCACTACTATCAGTACCAGGTGATCATCAAACCCTCGCCCCCCGATCTGCAGGCGCTCTATCTCGGCAGCCTCGAGGCCATCGGCATCGACATGACCCATCACGACATCCGCTTTGTCGAGGATGACTGGGAAAGCCCGACGCTGGGCGCCTGGGGCCTGGGGTGGGAGGTCTGGTGCGACGGGATGGAAGTGTCGCAGTTCACCTATTTCCAACAGGTCGGCGGGCATGACTGCCACCCGGTGTCGGGCGAGCTGACCTACGGGCTGGAGCGTCTGGCGATGTACGTGCTGGGCAGCGACCACGTGATGGACATGCCCTTCAACGATCCCGACGCGCCGATCCCGCTCAGCTACGGCGATGTCTTCCGGCAGACGGAAGAGGAATATTCGCGCTGGAACTTCGACGTCGCCGACACCGAGGTGCTGTTGCAGCATTTCAAGGATGCCGAGGCCGAATGCCAGCGCATCCTCGCGCAGGACAGCGCAGACCCCAAGACCGGCAAGACCATCACCATGGCGCATCCCGCCTATGACCAGTGCATCAAGGCCAGCCATCTTTTCAATCTGCTGGATGCGCGCGGCGTGATCTCGGTCACCGAACGGCAGGCCTATATCGGCCGGGTGCGGGCGCTGGCCAAGCTTTGCGCCGACGCCTTCGTGACGACCGAAGCGGGCGGAGCCGCCGCATGACCGGCAGGTTCCTGGCGATCCTGATCGTCGTCAGCGCGCTCCTGGCCGGGGCGGGCATGTATTATCTGCAGGTCTATGCCTATTACGAACCGGTTGTGGCCACCGGCACCGACGACGTGCAGCTGACCCCGCTGCAGGGCGACAGGCCCGAAACCATCCTCTACGAGGATTTTCAGGCCATCGACGCCAACAGCTCGCCGATCCGCTACCGCGCCTGCTTCACCACCCCCTCGGCCCCCGGGGTTCTGGCCGACACTTACGCCCCCTACCCCGGCGCCGCCCCGCGCGTGGCCCCGGGCTGGTTCGACTGCTTCGATGCCGAAGCCATCGGCGCGCTGCTCCGCTCGGGCCAGGCCCGGGCCTTCCTCGGAGAGCGCAACCTCGAATACGGGATCGACCGGGTGGTGGCGGTGACCGAAGACGGCCACGGCTATGTCTGGCACGAGGTCAACGACTGCGGCGACAAGGCCTATGACGGCTCGCCGCTCGATCCGACCTGCCCCGACCGTCCCTGACCCGCCCCTTCTTCTTGGCAAAATACTCCAGAGAGCGCGAGAGACAGCGTCTCTCGCATGCCGCAGGCATTCCCTTGCGATGTCAGTGCGGCTTGTCCGGCGTTTCCGCGGCATTGAGGGCGGCGTTCATCGCCTCTTCCAGATCCTCGGGATCCTCCGACGGGATCGCGTACGACCCCGACAGCCATTTCGCCAGATCGATGTCGGCGCAGCGCTTGGAACAGAACGGGCGGTACGCGGGCAGCGTGTCCTTGTCGCAGATCGGACAGCTCATCCCAGCACCTCCGACAGGGCAATGCGGTCGCGTTTGCGCTGCAGTTCCAGGTTGCCCATCGGCGTCCAGCCCACCAGCGTCGTCTCGATCCAGTCGGCCCGCAGCGCCGCGCGCAGCGCCGATTCGACCTGCCGGCGGTCCTTTTTCGGACAGGGCGCCGGATCGACGGTGATCTGCCCGCCCAGGCCCCGCAGCCGCAGCTGCCGCGGCAGGTCCTTCATCGCGGCCATGTTGGCCTTGAGCCCCGCGGCGGGCGAGGTGTCGCCGCCGGTGTTCACATCGACGGCCACCAGCGCCCGGGTCGGTTCCACATGCATCGACGCCCCGCCGCCCAGGGGCACGCGGTCGCTGCGCAACGCCTCCAGCGCGTCCAGCACACCGTGCACCTCGAAGCTGCCCGCCTCGGTCGCGATCTCGGCTGGGTCGGTCCAGTCGCGCCAGGCCAGCGCATGCGGCCCGTCGCCTTCGACCAGGGTTTCGGCATCGCCTTCGGCGTCGGTCATCACCTGCGCCGCAAGTGCGGCCATGCTGCGGATATCCTCGGCGATATCATCGCGTGCCGCCGCCGCGCAGGACGACCGCAGGATCAGCCCGGCCTCGCCCGACATCTCTTCATGCGCGATTTCCAGCAGCGTGTCGCGCAGGTCGTCATCCTTAATACTGCGCGAGACATTGAGCCCCGGCGCCCCGGGGGTAACGATGGCATAGCGGCTTTTGAACAGGACCTTGGGCGTCACCGGGATGGCCTTGCCCGGTTCGGCATAGCCCGTGACCTGCACCAGCAGCGGCTGACCTGGGGACAGGCCCTTGATCTGGCGCAGGTAGCATGGCCCGTCGGGCGAGCGCAGGAACACCCCGCCCTGCCCCTTCATCGGGCGTTCCGCGATGGCGCGGTAGATCGTGCCCGGGCGCGGCAGGTCGCTGTCGATCAGCAGATCCTGCAACACCCCGTCGACGATCAGCGCCGCCGCCTCGACATCCCCCAGATGATCCAGTGCGATGGTCCGGCCCTTCATGTGCGTTCCTTCCAAAGCGGATAGCCCGCCGCCTGCAACAGATGCGCGGTTTCCAAAAGCGGCAGGCCCACCACGGCAGTGAAGCTGCCGTTGATCCACGGGATCAGCGCCCCGGCGGGCCCCTGAATGCCATATCCGCCCGCCTTGCCCAGCCAGTCTTCGGTCGCGAGATAGCCGTTGAGCTCGTCGTTCGACAGCTGTTTCATCTTCACCGCCGTCACCACATCGCGTTCCCAGATCCTGTCGCCGCGCCGGACGGCCACGGCCGTCACGACCCGGTGCCGCCGCCCCGACAGGGCCGTCAGGAATTCTGCCGCCTCGGCCGCCGTTTCGGGCTTGCCCAGGATGCGGCGCCCCAGCGCGACGGTGGTATCGGCGGTCAGCACGATATCGTCGGGGTCGGCCTGGACGGCCTGCGCCTTTTCCCGCGCCAGCCGCACGCAATAGGGGCGCGGCAGTTCGCCCTTGCGGGGGTCTTCGTCGATGTCCGGGGGGCGGATGTCATCCGCGACGATGCCCAGCTGCGCCAGCAGTTCGCGGCGGCGCGGGCTGCCGGAGCCGAGGATCAGGCGGGGGCCTTCGGTGTCCATCTTCATCCTGTCACCCACATTGGCCAATGGACGACGGCCACATGCCGCCTCTGGCGACACGTTCACCCGCGCTAGGCGCGCCAGTGGCGCTCCTTACTTGAACCGATAGTTGATCCGACCCTTGGTCAGATCGTAGGGGGTCATTTCGACCTGCACCTTGTCGCCTGCCAGAACACGGATGCGGTTCTTGCGCATCTTGCCTGCCGTATGTGCGATGATCTCATGGCCGTTTTCAAGCTCGACCCGGAATGTCGCATTGGGCAGGAGTTCCTTCACGACACCGGGAAATTCGAGCGTATCTTCCTTGGCCATGGTCTCTCCTTGGTAATGGACGGCGCATTTTGCGCCAGCGCGCTAGCATATGGGACCATTTCAGCGGTTTTTCAAGGACGAATTCAGCGCAGGCGCTGCACCGCGGCAGGCCCGTCACGCCCCGTCTGTTCGTCCCAGTGGCGGCGATTGAGCACCACGCCATCGGCCCGGACATGGGCGATTGCGGCGGGATCGACCGTCGCATAGGTCCAGCCGGGCTGGTTCAGAACCCCTTCGGCGATGACGCCCGTGGCCGGGAATCCGGTGTCGGGCGGGCCGAAGATGCCGCCCATGCCGGTGTTGGTGTCGACCGCATAGGACCAGTCGCAGGTGCCCACGGTCGAGGCCATGACTGTCACGCATTGCTGTTCCAGCGCGCGGGCCATCGCGCCGATGCGCACCCGGCTGTAGCCGGTCAGCGCCTCGGTGCAGGACGGAACAAGGATCAGGTCCGCATCGCTCACCGCCCGGGCCAGCAGCGGGTACTCGGCGTCATAGCAGATCAGCACCGCGATCCGGCCCAGGCTGGTATCGAACAGTCGCAGCGGCCCGCCGGGGGCCACGTGCCATTCCTCACGCTCGAACCGTGTCATGATCTGCTTGTCCTGCACGCCCATGGCGCCGGTCGGCGTGAAAAGCCGCGCGCGGTTGACCGGACGCGCACCCAGGTCTGCATCGAAGGCAGGACCCGAGGCCGCAAGGATATGCACGCCGTGCTTTGTGGCAAGATCCGCATGCAGCGCGTCGGCCTGCGGCAGAAATTCGGACACCGCGTGCAGCGACGCCTCCAGATCCTGCGCCAAGGCCCGGCCCTTGAGCGTGGCAAGCTCCATCGCGCCGTATTCGGGAAAGACCAGCAGTTCCGCCCCCTGCGACGCGGCGTCGGCCACCCAGCCGCCGAGCTTCGCCGCATAGGCGTCAAAGCTGTCCAGCAGGTCCATCGGATAGGCGGCGGTGGCGATTTTCATCGGCTGATCCCTGTGACGCGGGCTGGTGCGACCCTAAAGCGGTTTGATCCAGAATTGCAAAGGGTGGTCGGTCTCTGCTGGCTGGTCGTGATCCTTCCAGCGGAAATGCGCCACGGCGCCGTCCAGCTTTTCGTAGCCACGGTTGCGCCAGAAGCCGTCCAGCGGTGTATAATCCGCGGGCCGGAGCGGGTGATCGGCCGGGCGTACCACGCCGCAGAAGGCCACGTGACGGCGGCCCAGTCGGCGGGCATGCGCTTCCCGCTCTTCAAAGAACCGGACGCCCACGCCCTGCCCGCGATAGGCGGGCAGCAGCACCGATTCCGCGCAGTAGAACACCGTATCCAAGGCGTAGCCGGTGCCGTCGAAGGCGGCGGCGAAATCTTCGGCGTGATCCTCAAGCGGCGCGCCGGTCGAAGCACCGACCAGAGTGTCGCCGTCAAAAGCGCCCACGAGGATCGCATCGTTGCTGTCGCGGTAGGTCTGCAGATAGCGGCGTTCATAGTCCAGATCGCCGTCATAAAGGTACGGCCAGTCGGCAAAGACCGTGATGCGCAGCCGCGCCACGTCGTCAAGGGCCGCGTCCAGCGCCGCGCCGGTCAGAACCTCGACCCGCATCACGAGACCTGTTTGATCCAGTCGGCAAGGTTGTAATAGGTCACGACCCGGGTGATCCTGCCGTCCTGGAACGAAAAGAACGATCCGGCAGGCAGGCGGTAGGTCTGACCGCGCGCCTCGGGCAGGCCGGGATCGGTTTCCAGATAGGTGCCGTTGACCATGAATTCCGCCGCGCCGCGCGCGCCCTCCTCGGCCTCGAACAGCACCAGTTCGGTCAGTTTTTCGTCATAACAGCGGTCCATATGGGCGCAGAAATCGCGGAACGTGTCGCGGCCCATCCGCACCGCGCCTTCGTTGACGTAATGCGCGACATCTTCGGCCAGGCAATCCAGCATGCCGTCGGTATCTTTGCGGTTGAAGGCGTCGAAATACCGGGCAAGCACCTCTTTGGACATCAGTTTCCCCATTTTCCCTTGAGATTCTCGTAAATCTGGTCGCGCGTCTGGCGATAGGCGTTCAGCTTCGCCTCGCGGCTTTCGCCCAGGCCGGTCGGGTCCATGATCGGCCAGTATTCGACCGTCAGATGGAACATCCGCGTCGCTTCGACCGCCTGTTTCTGCGAGGCGGGCGACATCGCCACGACAAGGTCAAAGCCAGACAGCGCCTCGCCGTACTGCTCCAGATCCTCGAAATTGCGGGCGCGGTGGCGTGACAGTTCGACCCCGATTTCCTTGCAGACCGCGATGGCAAAGCCGTCGATGTCCAGATCGTTGAGCACGCCCACGGATTGCACGTAAGTGTCGAAGCCGTAGAGCTTTTTCATGATCCCCTCGGCCATCGGGGACCGGACGGCATTGTGATCGCAGCAGAACAGGACGGATTGCGGAAGGGGTTGCGCCACCCGTCAGCCCCCGAAGTGCAGGACGCAGATCAGGGTGAACAGCCGCCGCGCGGTGTCGGCGTCGATATCGGCCTTGCCCTCGAGCCGTTCCTGCAGGATGCGCGCGCCTTCGTTGTGGATGCCGCGGCGGGCCATGTCGACGGTTTCGATCTGGCTGGGCGGCAGGGTCTTGACCGCGTCGAAATAGCTTTTGCAGATCTGGAAATAATCCTTCACCACCTGCCGGAAGGGCGACAGAGACAGATGGAATTCGGCCGCCTTTTCATGGTCTTCGGTGGCGACATCAAAGACCAGACGCTTTTCCCGGATGGACAGGCCCACGCGGTAGGGCCCCGGCGGCACGGTGCGGTCGTCCCGCGCGGGCAGGACAAAGGAATTTTCCTCCATCAGGTCGAACATCGCCACCCGGCGTTCCTGTTCGATCTCGGGCGTCGGCGGCGGCAGCCCGGCGTCGTCCAGTTCGATATGTGCGATGCGGCTCATCTTTGGCCCCTTGGTTCGTCGGTTCGTCCCGCCCCTTGCCGATCACGCTAGCGCCTTCGCGCCGGGGCGGCAATGCGTCCGGTTGTCTAGGGCCGTGGCGTGGCATTCCGGTCATGTCCGGTTGGAGTCATCGCGCCGCAACAGCGCCAGATCGGCCCGCGACTTGGTCAGCCACGACAGGCCGAAGGCCCAGACGCCGATCGCCTCGAACCAGAAGATCAGCTTGTAGTCGAGCACGATCCGCGCGCCCTCTCCGCCGATGAAGTTCTTGAAGGCCGCCGCGACAGATGTGGCCAGAAGCGACAGCAGGATCACCCAGCCGCTGAAGATGTAGATGCGCCGCCGTCCGAGCCGCGCCGTGCGCGCGAATTTCACAAAGCAGAAGCCCGCCAGCGACGAAAAGAACACCAGCGCAAAAAGGTAATGCGCCACGGGCGTCACCTCCATCCCGACATAGCGCTGGGTCATGGTGGTGATCTCTCCCGTCCGGCTGGCCGTGGGCAGAAACGCCATGCCAAAGGCCGAAATGCCCGCTGCCGTGGCCAGCCAGTCGTCATCGATGATCTCGCCGGGTTCCCGCCGGTAGCCGCGGTAGGAGATCAGGAACACCCCGATGGCGCACAGCGTGCCGACATAGATGTCGCGGTAGGTGGTGTGAAAGAAATCGCTGATCGTGGGTTCGATCCCCGGCTCTTCGAGCAGCCCGCCGATCAGCAGCACCAGCGGCAGCATCAGACCCAGAATGCCCAGCGCCATGCGCACCCGGGTGTAGGACAGCACCATTTCATCGCGGGCGGTGTCAGACATGGCGCAACGGCTCCTCTCTCTGCCGCGCATCGGGCGACGCGGCGACATCGGCAAAGCGGACCATGCGGCCTTGCTCTTCGTCCCACAGCTTCCAGCGCAGCGATCCCAGCGCCTCGGACAGCCCCAGCCGCGTGGGATGCAGATCGTCGCGCAGCGCGCGATGGCAGGCCCGCAGTCGGTAGCAGGGAATGCGGGCGTTCAGATGGTGCAGGTCATGATATGCAAAGTTGAAGGTCATGAAATCGAAGACCGGCCCCAGCGTCAGCACCGATGCCCCGCGCAGCGACGCCTCTTCGAAATCCACCGCGTCGGCACGGTTCCAGTAGGTGTCTTCGTGGTTGTGGCCGGAATAGACCATGATCGTGCCGACGATGGCCGTGGCGACCGACCCCAGAAGCTGCGCCTGAAAGGCCGCCACGCCGCCCAGCAGATAGACCCCGACCCAAAGCGCCGCCATGAGCGCATTCTGCAACGCGCAATCCCAAAGCCCGACCTTGCGGGCGTTCTTGGGAAAGCGGTAGCGTAGGAAAAAGATGTAGAGCGGCCCCAGCAGGCAGATCGACAGGACCGACCGGTAAAGCCGGTAGCCCAGCCGCTGCAGCGGCGTCGCGGCGCGCCAGTCGGCCACGGTCCAGGTCAGCACCTCGTGGCTGTCCATTTCGTCCAGGTTGCCGATATGCGCGTGATGGCGGTTGTGGTTATAGCGCATGGTGTGGAACGCATTGGCGGTAAAGGCGCCAAGCAGCACCCCGGTCCAGACATTGACCCGGTGGCCGCGGAAATAGCTTAGATGCCCGCAATCGTGCTGGACTGCGAAAAGCCGGATGGACGCGCCGACAAATACCACGACAGACATCGCAATGGCTGCCGGGTTGCCCGGATAGGCCGCGCCCAGCGCCACGGCCCCGACCCACATCGCCAGCGAGATCGCCAGATGCAGGCTGGCCAGTCGGTCGTCAGGGCGGGCAAACGCCCGCGATTTCATGCGCAATGCCGAGGTCATCGAATGCAACTTCTGGTCGGACAAAATTGTTGACCAAATTTTGCTAGTCGAAAAGCGTGCGCATTGCCAGTTTTTGCTGACGTATCGCCGGTTTATCCGTTCAGCTTGCGCAACCGCGCGGTGACGCTCAGCCCATGCGCCTCGAGGCTTTCGGAGCTTGCCAGCCGTTCGGCGGCGGGGCCGATGGCGCGCAGCGCTTCGGGTGTCATGCGCGCCAACGTCGTGCGTTTGACGAAATCCAGCACCGACAGCCCTGACGAAAAGCGCGCCGACCGGGCGGTCGGCAACACGTGGTTCGGCCCGCCGACGTAGTCGCCGATGGCCTCGGGCGTCCACTGGCCCAGAAAGATCGCGCCGGCATGGGTGATCCTTGCGCTCAGCGCATCGGGATCGGCGACGCAAAGCTCCAGGTGCTCGGGTGCGATCCGGTCCGACAGCTGCGCCGCCTCGGCCAGATCGCGCACGGTGATGACCGCGCCGAAGTCGCGCCAGCTGGCCCCGGCGATGGCGCGGCGCTGCAAGGTTTCAAGCCGCGCCTCGACCGCGTTGGCCACGTCGCGGCCAAAGGCGGCATCGTCGGTGATCAGGATCGACTGCGCGCTTTCGTCGTGTTCCGCCTGGCTCAGCAGATCGAGCGCGATCCAGTCGGGATCGTTGTCGGCATCGGCGATCACCAGAATTTCCGATGGCCCGGCGATCATGTCGATGCCGACCTTGCCAAAGACACGCCGCTTGGCTGCCGCCACGAAGGCGTTGCCCGGGCCGGTGATCTTGTCCACGGCGGGAATCGTTTCGGTGCCATAGGCCAGCGCCGCAATCGCCTGCGCCCCACCGATGCGGTAAATCTCGTCCACCCCCGCGATCCGCGCCGCCAGCAGTACCAGCGGGTTGACCACCCCGTCGGGCGTCGGCACCGCGATGCAAAGGCGCGGCACGCCCGCGACCTTGGCCGGGATCGCGTTCATCAGGACCGAGGACGGATAGCTGGCCAGCCCTCCCGGTACGTACAGCCCCGCCGCCCCCACGGGCGTCCAGCGCCAGCCCAGCGTGGCGCCTTCGGGGTCGGTCCATTCGGCATCGGCCGGCATCTGGCGCACGTGGTAGGCACGAATCCGTTGCGCGGCAAGCTCCAGCGCGGTGCGATCCTCGGCCGACACGGTGGCGATCTGGGCATCGACCTCTTCGCGCGAAAACGCCATGTTGTCCGCTGTCAGGCGCAGCCGGTCGAACTTTTGCGTGAGGTCCAGCACCGCCTGATCGCCGCGCGCGCGCACATCGGCGATGATCCCGGCCACGATGTCGTCCACATCCGGGCTGTCCTCGCGCTTGGCGGCCAGAAGCGCCTGAAACCGCGTTTCGAAATCGGGCTGAGTGGTGTCGAGAAAGACCGGCATGACGGACCCCTTGCGTTGGCCCTTTTCCTTATAGCGGCTTACGCGGGGCCTCAAGCCGGTGGCTTGCCGCGCCCGCGGGTTCCGCTAGGCTGCGGATGAGGGAGGACGGGCCATGGCATTGCGGATATTCTCGGACGCCGGGCGCCCGGTGCATCTTGGCCCTTATCCGCTGGAACGGCTGCGGCGCGGTCCGCTGTCGCTGGACGGCGCGCCTGCCTTCGCGCCGCTCAGCTTTGCCCGGCCCGATCATCCGCTCAGCCTGGTGAACGCCATGGCAGAGCATCAGGCGATGATGGACGCCATCCGCGACGGGCTGGTGAACAAGGTGCGCTCGGGCATTCCGGACGACCGGCAGGAACGGGCCAATCACCTCAAGGCGTTCGGCTATTTCTCGGACGCGTCGATGGTGGGCGTTGCCGCCTTGCCCGATCAGGCGCGCCTGTCCCAGCCCGTGATCAACCCCGGCATCGACCGGCTGCGCGCCGATCTGCAGACCCGCCAGACCAAGACCCTGGCCAGCGGCATCGATGTGATCATGGCCGATCTGCGCGAATCGATGCAGGCCCCGCCCGCATCCATCGCGGCGCATGACCATGTGCTGGTGTTTCTTTACGAATACCTGCGCGATCCGGACCCGTCAGAGCCGGGACACGACTGGATCCGCGAGGCGCAGGCCGAACGCGCCTGCCTGCGGGCGTCGGAAACCGCGGTGGTCATCGCGAATTATATCCGGCTTCTGGGGTGGGACGCCAAGGCCCATACCGGCAGCTCCTCGGACCTGGACCTGGGCCAGCTGGCGGTGGCGGCGGGGCTGGCGGTCGTGCAGGACGGCGCGCTGCACGCGCCGTGGCTCGGCCCGCGCTTTGGGCTGGCGGCCGTGTCCACGACGATGGACATGGCGACCGACGCGCCATTGGCCCCGCTTTCCGACCAGCCCCGTGGCATCCTGAGGGGGCTGGACTGGTGGCTGGGCCGCCACAGCGCCAAATCCGCCCGCACCCGCGACCCCTTTGCCCAGCGCCGCTACGCCGATGGCCCGCATGCCTTCGAGACGCTGAAACGGGTGGACCGCCCCACAACCTATATTGACGAGCCGAACGTGCCCCGGGTGCCGAAACGCACCGACATGTTTGCCCGGGCGCAGTTCGGCGACATGGGCAAGCCGTTGCAGGACGGCGCGAAGGGCGGGCATTACGCCCGCAAGGCGGCGCCGTCCATGGCGCAGCGCCGGGCGCTGGGGGCGTTCGTGCTGTTGCAGGACGGGGATGGCGGGTTGGAAACCCACTCTACGGACCCCGCCGATGTCGCCGCAAAGCTCAAGGCGGCGAGCTATTTTCTGGGGCTCGACGCAGTCGGGATCAGCCGCTGCCCGGAGTGGACCTGGTACAGCCACGACGCCACCGGCGATCCGATCGACCCGCCCCACGATCAGGCGATCAGCATGATCGTCGATCAGGGTTATGAAACGATGGAGGGCGCCTCGGGCGACGACTGGATCAGCGTGGCGCAATCCATGCGCGCCTACCTGCGGTTTTCGCTTCTGGGCGGCGTCATCGCCAAGCAGATCCGGAACCTGGGCTACTCCGCCAAGGCGCATACCGTCATGGATGGCGAAGTGCTGCAACCGCCGCTGCTGCTGCTATCGGGGCTGGGCGAGGTCAGCCGCATCGGCGAGGTGATCCTGAATCCCTTCCTAGGCCCGCGCCTGAAATCCGGCGTCGTGACGACCGACCTGCCGCTGGCGCATGATCGGCCCATCGACTTCGGCCTGCAGGCGTTTTGCGGGTCCTGCCAGAAATGCGCCCGCGAATGTCCCTCGGGCGCAATCACGGCGGGGCCGAAGCTGATGTTCAACGGCTATGAAATCTGGAAAAGCGATTCGCAGAAATGCGCCACATACCGGATCACCACCGAAGGCGGCGCGATGTGCGGGCGGTGCATGAAGACCTGTCCGTGGAACCTCGAAGGCCTCTTTGCCGAGGCGCCGTTTCGCTGGGCGGCGATGAACATGCCGCAGGCTGCCCCCTTGCTGGCGCGGCTGGATGATGCGGCGGGGCGTGGCGGGCTGAACCCGGTCAAGAAATGGTGGTGGGATCTGGAATTGCAGCCGGACGGCGCTTACCGTCAGACTAAAAAAACATTGAATGCGCGTGGCTTGCAGCGCGATCTGAAGCTGGATTACGCGGACCAGACGCTGGCGGTCTATCCTGCGAACCTGGCCCCGCATCCCTATCCATACCCCTATCCGATGGACCGCGAGGCAGGGATCGAGGCCTATCAGGCGATGATCACGGCCGAGGCATACCAGGCCCGTGCGGCGCGCGGCAAAGCGCCGGTGCACCGCTACGACCAGACCGGCGACAGCCCGGTGATCCGGGTCGAGGTGGCCGAGGCCGAGGAGATGGCGCCCGGGCTGACACGCTACCGGTTGCGCTCTCCGCAAGGCCAGGATCTGCCCCCGTGGGAGGCAGGTGCGCATATCGATATTGTCGTGGCACCGGAGTATCTTAGGCAATATTCCTTATGCGGCGATCCGGCAGATCGCAGCCACTACGACATCGCCGTGTTGCGCGAAGACGGCGGACGCGGCGGATCGCAGCTTTTGCACCGGATCTTCACGCCCGGGCGCCGGGTTTTTGTCTCCCGCCCCATCAGCCACTTCCCGCTGATCGAAGACGCGCGGTTCAGCTTGCTCATGGGCGGTGGCATCGGCGTGACGCCGATGATCGCCATGGCGCATCGGCTTCACGCCCTGGGGCGGGATTTTGCGCTACACTACTCGATTTCATCGCGTGGCTCGGCAGGATTTCTAAAGGATCTGGAAGAGGTTGCATGGCGATCTTCGGTGCACCTGCACGTTTCGGACGACGGCACGCGCTGCGACCTGGCGCAGGTTCTGGGTCGGCACACACCCGGCACACATGTCTATACCTGCGGGCCCGACCGGTACATGTCGGCGGTGATGGAAGCGGCGCAGGCGGGCGGCTACCCGGAAGAGGCGCAGCATCTGGAATATTTCTCAGTTCCGGAGGTGCCGAAATATACAAACAATCCCTTCACGCTTCGATTGAAAGACGGACGGGAAATCCCTGTTTCAAAAGATGAAAATGCGACCGATGCACTGGCCCGCCACGGGCGGCACGTGGATGTCAAATGCAGCGACGGGATCTGCGGCGTCTGCCAGTGCGGGCTGGTCTCGGGCGCGGTCGAACATCGCGATTTCGTGCTGTCAAAGGCGCAGCGCACGGATCGCATCATCCTCTGTCAAAGCCGCGCGGCAGAGCCCGGCGGGGTGATCGAGATCGACCTTTAGTCCGAAACCGCCGGTTCAGTCCGGATGGGTCGGCGTCTTGCCCGAGGGTGCGAGATAAGGGCGCGTCACGTCCTTGAGGGTCAGTTCCAGCGCTTCGACCTCGGCCCGGATGGCCCCGTCACCGGCGAGCGTCAGGATCACGTGGCCCGCGGCGTCCTCCCCGGGTTCGAAGGTAATCGACAGCAGCGACAGGATCGTGTCCTTGTCGGACCGGTCGATGCCCTGACTGGCCAGCCTTTGCGCGTGCTCGACCACCAACACCGATTGCACCCGCTCGGGCGGGCGCTGGCTGCCCGCCTCTTCGCGGCGCAAGCGGTTGAGCAGGATGGCAAACCGCCGTGCGCGCGGCTGCCATGTCATCTCGGTCGCGGGAAACACCGCATCCTGCGCCAGCGCCGACAGGATCGCCAGGTCGTCCGGGTCCATCGCCCCGATGTTCAGCGGACGGTCGCGGGCGTCCTCGAAACGGGCATCTTCGGTCATTGCCCCTTGACCCGCTCGATCTTGGCCCCGACGCCGGACAGCTTGCGCACCACGTGCTCATAGCCGCGGTCCAGATGATAGACCCGGTTCACCACAGTCTCGCCCTCGGCCGCAAGCCCGGCAAGGATCAGCGACACGCTGGCGCGCAGATCGGTGGCCATCACCGGCGCACCCTTCAGCTTTTCGACACCTGTCACCCGGGCATGCCCGCCGTGCACGTCGATCCTGGCCCCCATGCGCATCAGTTCGGGCGCATGCATGAAGCGGTTCTCGAAAATCTTCTCTTCCAGCACCGAGGTGCCGTCGGCGGTGCACAGAAGCGCCATCATCTGCGCCTGCAGATCGGTGGGGAAGCCCGGGAACGGCTCTGTGGTGACATCCACGGCCTTGGTGCGGTCCGTCTTGCGGCTGACGGTCAGGCCCTCGGGCGTTTCGGTCACCGAAATTCCCGCGGCGTCGAGCTTTTCGCAGAACGCCCCCACCAGGTCGATGCGTCCGCCCAGCAGCGTCACCTCGCCGCCGCAGATCGCGGGCGCCAGCATGTAGGTCCCCAGTTCGATCCGGTCGGTCACCACCCGGTGCGTCGCCCCGCCCAGCCGGTCGACGCCTTGCACGGTGATCGTCGGGCTGCCGTCGCCTTCGATCTGCGCGCCCATGCGGCGCAGGCAATCCGCCAGATCGACGATTTCGGGTTCGCGCGCGGCGTTCTTGATCACCGTCGTGCCCTTGGCCAGCGTCGCGGCCATCAGCGCGTTTTCCGTGGCCCCGACCGACACCAGCGGGAAATCCACAGTGCCGCCACGCAGCCCGCCCGAAGGCGCCTTGGCATGCACGTAGCCGTCGCGCAGGTCAAGCTCGGCCCCCATCGCCTCGAGAGCGCGCAGGTGCAGGTCCACGGGCCGCGCGCCGATGGCGCAGCCGCCCGGCAACGACACCACAGCGTGGCCGTCGCGCGCCAGCATCGGCCCCAGCACCAGGATCGACGCGCGCATCTTGCGCACGATGTCATAATCGGCGGTGTGGTTGTTGATGTCATGGCTCGACATCGCCAGCACCTGCCCGTCCTGCAGGCTTTGCACCTCGGCGCCCAGCGACTGCAACAGCGTCGTCATGGTGCGGATGTCCGACAGCCGCGGCGCGTTGGTCAGGGTCAGCGGCTCTTCGCTCAGCAGCGTCGCGGGCATGAGCGTGAGGCAGGCGTTCTTGGCCCCCGCAATGGGAATCTGGCCCGAAAGGGGGCCATTCCCGGTGACGATGATCGAATCCATGCCTGTCTATCCTTTGTCCTGGGCGCTGCCCTTGGTTCGGTCCGGCCCCGTGCCGTTGGATTTGGCCCGCGCCTGCGCCTTGCGCCGCGCCAGATTGGCCTTGAGCGCCGCCTTCAGCCGTTCCTCGCGGGTGTCCTGCGGCGATTTATGGGGGACCGGTTTCTGCTCCATGGCCCCTCCTTACCCCAGCGGTCAAAAAGCGTCCAGATTGCGCTTGCACCGTGGGGCAATTGCGTCTAATCAGCCGCCCACACCACAAGGTGCCCGGTGCTGTGGTAGCTCAGTGGTAGAGCACACCCTTGGTAAGGGTGAGGTCGAGAGTTCAATCCTCTCTCACAGCACCATCTCGCACTTTTTTCCGGAAAAACCTCCTAACACCCTGAAGGGTAAGGTGGTTTTTGGTGTTCCATACACACCTTCTGGCGTGAACTTGAGCGGCTCAGAAAAAGCCAGTCTCAGGACCGTTTGGCAAACCGCGTAGCTTCCATTTTTGTATATATCCCAAGGCCTTGAGAGGAATCGCAAGGAGAGTTCAATACAATCTTCAAATTTGCCCGCATTTGGCAGCGGTTCAGAGGCCTTCTCGACAAGCGCAATCTTCTCCCGTTCGAGCTTCTCGATCTTGGATTCTATGGCCTTGATGACTGTGGCGTTCTTGGTCTCGACCATGCGGTCGATGAGTTCCAACAAACTCTTATCAGCAGCTTCGGCCTGACGCCGCCACTCGTCCCGTTCGGCTTTGGCCAACTCCAAGCGGCTGTTCCAGGCATCTTTGAACATCGCAATAGCCAGATCGAGCAATCGATTGCTCGGCTGAAGGCGCTTGAGGATGTCCTCAAAGCCGCCTTCCAGCTTAGCGCGTGCAACCGACTTACTCTTTTGAGAGCAGCCACGTGTCATGCAGCGGTAGTAAGCGTAGTGCTTGTATTTGCCTTTCGACCAACCGCCGGTCATGTGGTTTCCGCACTCGCTGCAAGTGACGAAGCCGCGCAAGGGAAAGTCTTCGCAGAAGTCAGCGCGCGCAGGACCGCGCGCACCTTCCTCCAGGTTCTTCTGAATTTTCTCGTGGGTGGCGAAGCTGATCAGCGGCTCATGATGGCCGCGCCTTAACGACACGCCCCACTTTTTGGCCTGCACATACCCTGCATAGATCGGGTTCTTGAGTATCTTGGTGATCTTCCACGCCCTGATCTTGCCGTTCGGTAAATCTTTTGGGAAATCGGGCTTGCTCTCAAGGAAGCGCTGAACCTCAGCCTGAGACCGAAAACGCCCGTTTGCGTATCCGTTCAGCGCTTCGCGCAGGTAGTCCGCAATCGGTTCATCCGGCGCGAGCAGCTTTCCATGGATACGATCCGTTGTGAATTTATATCCCGTTGGCGCCTGAAAAACCCAATAGCCTTTCTCAACGCGCGCGGTCATTTTCTGTTTTACCTGACGACGATTTTGATCGCGCTCAAGCTCGCTTTGTGCGGCGATGATTGTTTCAATGAATTTGCCTTCGGGCGTGTCTTCGAAGGAGAAGTTTAGGCATTCAATCTTCGCTCCGCGATTGGCGAACTCGCGGCGCAATTTGATTTGGAACTCAACATCGCGTGCAAAGCGCTTTAGATCATCGAAGATGACAATGTAATCTTTGCCTTTCTGAGCATCGAGATAAGCCAGCATCCCACACATACCGGGACGCTTAAGAAAATCGCCCCCGCCGGATGCATCGTCAGGAAAGACCATCTCGACGTTGTAGCCTTTGCTTTCCGCGTACTGGCGGCAGCGGTGTTCCTGGCTATCGAGGCCCGATCCGGTCAGCTTTTGCTTGGTTGTCGAAACACGGCAATAAATCAGCGCGTTGACCTGTTCTGTTTCCATTTTTGGGACACCCATGAATCCTCTCTTTCTCGCGCCACTCGCTAGATGGCGGGCGCGTCTGTATCTGGGTTTTCCTTGTTTTGCTTAGGTTTAGTGGACTCCGATTTCGTGGTTAGATCAAGGGTCGTTTCGTGTTTTCCACAGGCTTGTTGGACCGGATGCACGCCAAAACCCAGCTCGACGAAAGAGGTGATGATCGTCCAAAGCGCGCCAAGGATTTCTTCTTTCTGGTCGGGCGTTAGAGCCGGATCATCGAGATAGCTTTGGTAGTGATCGAGATCGATCTCTAGCCGACTATGGCGGTTTGCGCTGGCCACTTTGTTCATGGTCTCGGCCAGATCGGGATAGTCTTTTGGTTCAGCATCATTCACGACGATTGATCCTTATCATGCTGGCACGAAGACGCCTCTCGCGGCCATCTTAGAACGGCGCGTTCAGGCACTTGCGTGTCTAGGAGTTTCCGCAACCGGAACTAAATCCGGATGCTATTAGTGCGATGAAGCGTCTAACGCTTGATGAGTGGGGCTCTCGCCCCGGCACCTACTTCCAATTATACCATGGATTGCAGGCCCTTGCCAAAAACAGCGGCAAAGCGACGGGACGCTCAGGCAACTCCGAACATCCCACTGACACTGGCTTACCGCTCCCTGTTATCGCGTTGACGGCGGCGCGGTTCGCGCTTCTCAGGCCCGTCTTGCGCTTGTTGCCGTAACCTTGCGATGCTCTCGTAAGCCTTCTGGTCGAGGCGCGCGGCCTTCAAAAGATCACGTTCAGGAATGGAGTGGGTCTTTTTCCAATTCCCGTCTTCGTCGCGATAGAAACGCGTCCTCTCTGTGTTATAGACTGGCCCTTTTTCAGTCTCGCGTTCCCAGACTGCAACTTCCACAAGCCCGTCGCGGTGACGCACTTTGGGACGCCTGTCTTCCTCTCTTTCTTGGGACATACATTTCTCCTAATTGGGTTTAGCGCGGGCGATAACCTTGGACGTAAGACCAAGAGCCAGCGTCATACTGAGGGAAGTGCGCAAACTTGTTTGGCACCGCTTCCGTGATCACCTTAGCCGTTCCGCGCCCCCACCTGCGGGGGATAGAAACGCGATCAAGCGGCGGGTGAAATGGATTGGGCAGGAAATGACCCGCAAATTCAGGACGCGTGTAGTACGGATATTTGTGACCAAGGATCGGCCCCAGGCTCTTGCCTGAGACAAAGCAAATTTGCCTGTCCTCTGGCATCGCCAAGATTTCATCAGGCGTCATCAAAGCACGGGCTTGCTTTGTTCGGTGCGTCTCTTCGAACGCATGGTGACGGAAGTTCTGAGCCGCCGCGAACGGATCACTGCCGCCAAGTATGCTCATGGCCGCACGGCGTTTAGCCTGACGCGCCTGAGATTGGCGCAGTGTATCGTCGTATTCGAGAGTTTCTTGTCCGAGCATCGATGAGACCAATTGGGCCGTCTGATAGTCGCGCACGCCAAAGAACTGCCGCAAGGCCGCTGACCCCATGAAGCCCTGCAATCCTGTCGGGCCGAAGTTTCGGGTGATTTGACCTGCATCCTGAAATAAAGCCCAAGCACGAACTCCAGCACCGCGACCGAAGGTGAAGGACCGCAAGAGCGCATCGAAATTGCCGAGCTGTCCCGCCTCATCGATGATCATATTCACCGGAGGCGAGGATGGATTTCGAGACTTGTAGAGCATCTGCACCGTGAACATCGTCCGCAGCACGGGAGCCCAGATCGAGACGTATTCGATAGGCACATTGATGAACCAGGTTGCGGGTTGAGCGGGATCACATGTCGCTGACAACGATGCGCGCGGGTTTTCAAGTGCGCGCTGAAGCATCGGATCATCAAGGAAGTTTAGATAGGCATAAAGCTCGCCGACGATACTTCCGAACTCGCGGGGGCTGTCTTGCTGTTTGGCCAGCATCTCGCCAGCACAACGACGCACGCTTTCCATGCTGGAGCCAAGCATGAATTCAAGAATGTCAGGCCATTCACCAGTGTTGGATTCAATGGCGTTCA
Source organism: Thalassococcus sp. BH17M4-6 (assembly GCF_049323015.1). Classification (NCBI taxonomy): domain Bacteria; kingdom Pseudomonadati; phylum Pseudomonadota; class Alphaproteobacteria; order Rhodobacterales; family Roseobacteraceae; genus Thalassococcus; species Thalassococcus sp. BH17M4-6. The sequence continues at coordinate 149,434 of NZ_JBMPGU010000002.1, read as the reverse complement.
AGGTACGATAGAGCGACGGGAAGGACACCTCACCGTCACGCTCGACGAGCATTTTGACGAAGGCCTCCCCCCATTCTTGCGCTCTTAGCTCAAAGTATTTCCCGCTCGCAGAGCCACTGACTGGAATTAGACTTTGCAGAATAAACTTGCAGTCCGCATGGAATGAAGGGCTCTCCAGCTTCAGGATGTCGAGCGGCTGCATGGCGTGTTGCGACAGGTCATGTAGACCCGTTGGGTTCCAGCAATACGCATGCGCTCCCGCTATTGCGAAATTGACCATTGTGACCGAGGCAATTTCAGCGCGTGGATCAAGGATAAAATTTCGCTCTCCGGCGGCTTGAGCAACCGCCATGGAAAGCAAATCTCTCATTTTTCCAGCCCCCGCACCAGCCACGCTAAGCCTCGGGGCATCCGTCTCAAGCCGCATCGGGGTGTTGCCAAAGTATCCGAACTGCATGCCAGCGCCTCCCAGGAGATCAGCGCGGGATAGTTGACGTTCGGTTGCCCATACGGCGCTACCAAAGCGGTTAGATTCATTGTCGAAGTTCATTTGTTTCTCCCAAAGAAAAAGGGCCGCCGATTGGCGACCCTTGGTTTGCTTGGATGTCTTACAGTCAGTGGTTCAGAGCCCAGCCGACGGCAAAGGACAAAAAGAAGAGTGAGATGCAGACGCGGGTCCAGAAGAAAGGTTCTTTCTCCTTTTTGTAGACCTTGCCCACTTCACTGTATTTCGCCATTCGTGCCTCCTTTCTCAGCCGATGGCCGCGCCGATGATGATCAGGAATATCACCACCGCGATCACAGCAGGCCAAACGCTTTCCTCTTTCTTGTAGACGTTGCCGACGTGACGATACGTGGGCATTGCACTTCCTCCTTTGTTGAGTGCTCACATGAAGCGGGTGACGATTGCCAATCCGCCGAAAATCAGTGCCGTTCCGATTGTTGCGCGTGCCACGAAGAAGATGAGCAAGTAGCTCAGGCCGTACCAAACCAGCTTTGCGAGACCGATGATCTCACCGCCATAGGTCTGGTAGGTCAGTTCCAAAACGTAGGGTGCCGTCGCGTAGTAGAGCGTCGGCCCCCCGAGAAACGCAGCAATGAAAGCCAGCACATTGGCGAGGCCAGTGACAGAAGACATAAAGAGATTCTGCCCCGCCTTTGCGTGGTTCGTGTTCATGTTCCTTTGTTCCGAGATTTGAAGATTTCTGAAACGAGTTCGTGTCGTTTCGATTCACTGTCTACATCAACCGCCGAGCTCGTTTCGGGGAATAGATACCGTTAACTGGTGACTGACTGCGTAGAGCTGGCAAACAGCCAGATGCTGCAAAGGGCAAACATCAGGCCGCCGACTTGATGATAGTTCAGACGCTCGCCAAAAGCGGTGATACCGATGATGGTCATCAGTATCAGATGCGTCATGCTCGACATGGCGGCACCTTGCCCAAGCCCTTTGGCGAGGACATTTACGTAGATGAGATTGCTTAACGCGAAGATTGCGAAGGCGCATCCCAAATCAGCGAGCGACCCGAGGTCAGCATATCGTTTGAGAAAGTAGCTTCCGCCTGCAAAGCCCCCACTGGAGGCAAGCAAGCTCAGCCAGGACACGACGGTCATGGTCACACCTCTTGATGTCAGGAAAGAAAAGCACCGCTCCGAGTCGGGCGGTGCTTCAGAACTTAGATGACCAGAGGCGCTGTTATCGGCGGATAAGACTTACACCGAAACAGGAGCACGATTATCGTTTGCGGCTTCAAGGCTCCATGTCATCCGCTCCCACGGGTGCCAAGCAAAGTAGACGCTCCCCAAAGCTTGCCATCTCGGCTGCGCTTCGCAACGCACACGGATGATGGGACTTGAAGCGACGGCAGGACCGAAATTGTCACGCCACCACTCAACAGGCGCTTCTTCCAACGGGTCTATGTTCACGAAGACTTCTCGAAACTTGCCTGTTCGTGGGTCCAAAAATCCTGTCTCAGGATCGAAGAAGCGTCCTGAATAATCGCGGTTCAGATCAACGATGTGATCAAGCAACCTCCCATGATGGACGCCCAGACTTAGGATGCGTCGCTTCAGAGCCGTAACCCTTCTGGGACAAGAGACCTCAGAGACTGACAGCAACGGGCAGTAGCTATTTGCACAGAAGACATTCCAACTGGATATTCTTGGATTTGGCACGGCGATAATCCTTCATAGACATTTGCGACCAGCCAACCGGAGCTGACAGTGTCACATAAACCTGTGTCATAGGTTATGTCAATACCTGTGTCACAGGTTACTTGGGTGAAGGTGTGTTGCCTTGACGCTCTTCCTCTTCGCGCAGAGCTGTAAGCAAGCCATTTATCCTCGAAAGATGGTTTGGACCTTTGGACTTCAGCCATTCGACGTTCTCGGGTTCAAGTCGGATGCGGGTCTCCACACGCTTGACATGATCTTCAGTAGGACGCCCGCCTTTGGATGCCTGCATTACCTCATCGGCACGATCCCAAATGGAAGTCAGCGGCGTAAGTCTGTCAGCCTGTCTTTCTTTGTCACTCACTCTGTTTGGCGCTGTAAGCCGCGCTACTTCGTTCAAATCACTATAAAATTCCTGGATGGCGAAAGCACAATCCGCGAACTGTGCCGTTTTGCCAGTTAGCTCCACAACAGTTTTGCTAAGCTCCATCGGCTCCGGCTTCTCTCGAAAGACACCGGAGTGGAAAAGCACCTCTAAATACTTGGCAAGCTGGTCATCCGATACCGAAGTACTTTGAGCCTCGCTACCAGCAAACCGGTGCTGCTCTCGTTCAGATGCACCAGTTTTAATTATACCATGGCTTCCAGAAAACTTCAAAATATCAATGATAACATCCAGATACCGCTCTCTTGCGTCCGGCTCTGCGACGAAGAAGTCAATTACTGTTTCTAGTGCGCTCATATCAAGTCCATGTCCATTCAGCCTGATGTAGCCTGTAGAGCCACGCCGTTATGCCCCGTCGTAACGGATGCTGTTCTCTTTGGACAGGATTGCGCCAACTTTCTCTACCAACCTGTCGAGATGCCAAAAGATAGCCGACCCTGTCACTTTTGTTCCCGCAACCGCTTGGCAAATCTACTGGAGAACGTACCTGTCGCCTCGATAGGTTTTGACTAGCCATCTTCACGAAGCTCGGCAAAGACGGAATCGGTGCGCAAGATAAATTCCCTTATCATGCGCGTAGTCGCAATGTTATTTTCTTTATTAGATTCGAAATTCGATTGCGACGAAACTATCTCGTGCAATATGGAATGAGTTTGAAAAATCGACATATCCATATTTCGAATTAGTCCACCGACCTCAGCTTCTGAAACCTGCTCTCCAAAAATCAAACGATGAGCCTGTTCTATGGTCGACTTCCAAATCTGATGGGTGCCTCCAAATTTCGTAGTCTCAGAAAATGAGGCCGCTCCCAAACAATAGGTGACAATAGCAGACGATATCTCTGACCTTGCATCTAAGAGAGGTCCTTTCTCTAGCTCTCCGTAGATCGCACCCCTCATTTTTGAGCCGCTTTCTGTTAGTGTTCTATTTGGGGCCATAGGCCATGGCCAAAGTGGTATGGCGTGTAGAAGCTTTAGAAAATCATCGATTAGTAAGGTCGCATTAGAAGTCAAAAAGGTCAGTTCTTGAAGTGATACATCGACCACAAAGTCTTCTTGGCCAAATTGTTCCAGAACAGGCCTCAGGAATTTGACATTGTTATCTAACGCGGGCGTTACGCATCCTAAGAGATTGTATAGTCGCACTCGCGGATCAGGATGAGTGTCATCGTGAGCGGTTCCTTTGCCAGCAAATGACAACTGCATGCGGTGCATAAGCATGCATGGTATAACTCCGGAAAGCATCAAGAACTGCAACGAACCAAGTTTGCTTCTGGCCAAGTCAGGCAGCATTTCAAGTGCGTCTTTACGATAGAACGTAGAGAAGAACTTTACGTTGGCATAAATGTCGGCGCACAGCTCCATCGCTTTGAATTTACCGCTGCCATCATTAAACGCTGCATCTGAAGCGGATATGCGTTCTAACTTTTTGATCCACTTCTCTGAAAAATGGTCAAGTTGGATGTGCGCGACCTCGTGCAGCACTATCCAAACCAAGGCGAAATTGGCCTGACACATCTGAAACCGGCGATACGACTTGTCCATGAAAGTCACTGGATAGGCGTATATCAAATTGTGACGAGGTGGGTCTGTGAGTTCATCGTTCAAAATGAATGAGTAGTCGAGCATCAAAGGCTCGACTGTGCGGAAGCGCTCAGTATTGTCGTAAAGTGTTTCCGCATTTGGAAAGAGCATCCGACAGAGGTAAGAGCTCGCTGTGTCGACGGATAACACCATGCCCGCCGACACGTTGATATTGAATTGATCCTCTTCTTTGATAACACGCGCATCAACTCCCAGATCAGACGGATCAATCGTAATTCGGTAGTTGAAGGGTACCTGGTGATCTAAGAAACAATAGGGAAGAAGGTAATCTACGAGAGCCTTTATGTCTTCCAGAGCCGCAAGTGAGAAGTCGACGACCTGCTCGACCATGGCAGGGCTATCAGTGCCCGTGAATGTCTTTAGCGCATATTCGTACCGCTTTGACGTGTCCGTTGGTGCGAAAACTTGTTTGTCGGCCAAAACACAACCCGTTGCAGATGTCGAAACCAAGCCTAGCGGTCGCGAAACGATTGTCTATGACGAAAGCCTCATGCGATCTGTTGACTGGAGTGAATAGCTGAGTTCACGAGACGGCTTCAAGCAGGAACGCTCTGTCAACTTCAATGGCAAGCTACCCGTCGGGAACATGATGCCTTGGATGTTTTGACGGCACGGCTCGCGAACAGGCATACTTTTCAACGATTTCCGATATCTCTCACCCGCAAGATGTGTGGGGTAGTACCCCACATCTTGGCAAGGGAGCCCGCTGCGCGCTCCCGTTGCATCCCTCCGGCAATGGCTCTTCTAGGGTATTGAACCCACTCCAGAGCCAGTAGATCGTATCGCCGATCAATCACTCGCAGAGCTTGGAGACGTCCCTCTCCACCTGCACCGAACCATGGATTAGGGAGCTATCGCGCCCCCTTGAAACCCACTCGCGGAAGACTTCGCTCTCCCTGCACCCATCGACTTGGCGGGCGTTCCTGCCCCCAAGACCCCTGACAATTCCATTGAGGCCATTCCATGGAGACCAACCCTGCGCGGTTTGGAAGCCGCCATCTTGCCGAAGATGGAACACTCCCAGGGGCCTCTCGCCGCCCCTGAACCCAGCTCGTCAGGGAGCCTTCGGCGCTCCCCTGCACCCCATCGACTTGGCAGGCATTCCTGCCCCAAGACCCCTGACAACTCTATTGACGCCATGTCATGGAGACGACTTCATAGAGAGCGAAGGGCGTTCCCAACCTTGTACAATCCTGACCACACTGCACGGATTGGATGAGCGCCAGCTTATCGACGCTGAACCCGAACAAAGGGCAATCACGCCCCTTGAGATCGCCCTGATAGTTGGCAGAAAGGCCTTTACTCCTCAATGCGTCAAGAGTGTTCTCTCTCTTGCGCCAACAGGTCGCAAAGTAAGCTAAAATCATGGTGGAATGTGCTGACAAATGAAGAATGATCGCATATATTAAAACGATGGATTACAAGGAACAAACTGCTGCGCTGAACTTAATTTCGATACGGGACATCGCATCATTTTTGGGACAAAGTCTTCCGGAGCGAGGGGCCGCGTTATGTCCCTTTCCTGACCATCCAGAAAAAAACAAATCCTTTGAGATAAAGAAAAGCGGAGTTAGATGGCAGTGCTACGGCTGCAATCGTTCAGGCGGATCGATTGACTTTGTCTCAGTGTATCTCGGCACTAACTTTATAACGGCGAAAAAGTGGCTCGCGTCGAAAGTTGGCTTGGAAGCAAACCACGCCACCGTGAAATCAGTTTTGGAAAAAGCGTCTGCTTCAAAACGGAAAGTCCAAGTCACCGAACTTATTGATTATGATGCTTACGCAACGTTTCTCGAAATGTGTCCCTTACAAGAGAGTGGAAGCGCTTATCTCAACAGACGCGGATTCTCCAAAGAACTTCTAAGGAATTTTCGTATCGGTCAAATAGGAAGTGCCAGATTTATTGCACAAGAACTTGTTCTTAAATTTGGAATCAGGCGCATGATTGATGCGGGTCTAATTACAAAAAGGTCGACAGCGACCAATATTCGCCTGACGATGCCTGATCATACGATAGTTTTCCCCTTTAACGAGCAAGGGAAAACAACCTATTTTCAAGGGAGAGTGCTCGGCGACGCTAAATCTGGACAAAAATGGTTTAACTTACCTGGACGTAAGCGCAGAACATTCAACGCCGACCGACTTCACGAGGAAGGGTCTTCTTTGGCTATCTGTGAGGGTGTATCAGATACATTGTCTGCGGAGGAACTAGGGCTTCCATCAATTGGGATACTCGGCGTTTCAGACGGATTCTCCAAAAATGAAATTCAAAAAATGAGAGGTAGAGATATCATCTTGCTTCTCGATTGGGATACCCCGGGGGAGATGAGAGCTAAAACGCTAGAGGCAGAACTTTGTAGGCATGGAGTAATGGTGACGCGAAAATCTCAACCCGGTCCGGGAGTGAAGGACATGAACCAATTTCTGATGTCGGAACGGGGGCTAGTTTGAGCATTTACGACAACATACTTTTGCCGGAAAACTTCTATTACGCGTGGAAGAAAGCGCGGCGCATGTTTCAAACCGCCGATGGTTATGTCGATCAAGCAGAGCTAGCGGCGTTCGAACTCGATCTCGAAAACCAACTATCGTCCATCCAGCAGACATTCGTTTCTGGTAATTATGATTTAACTTCTTTGCGTCCGATACCGCGTCCCAAGAAAATTGTTGAGAGTAAGGCTTTGAGCCGCCAATACTTTCATGTTTCGGTTCGGGATCAGGTTGCGTGGATAGCGGTTGTGAATGCTTTGGGGCCGATCATTGACGAGATGATGCCACCTTGGAGCTATGGAAATCGAATGTACAGGGCTGCTTGGTATGAAAAAACCGATGAGGGCTCTAAACTGGAGCGCGGACCATACAGGCATCAAAGCGGCCATCTCTACAGAAAATTTCAGCATAGTTGGCCACTATTCAGGCGCCACGTTTCTTTGACTGCAAGGGCAATGGCTCGCCGATCAAATGCTCCATTGAGCCAAGATTTGGACGAAGGGGATCAGAACGCTCTTGCATCAGCCAGAACTGAAAAACTAGCGTATCTATCGTCTGGTTATTGGCCTGAAACTCCAAACGCCAAAGGCACGAAGATCTATTATGCCGGAATTGACCTCGAAAAGTTCTACCCACGATTAAAGAGGTCGGCAGTTGTAAGTGGATTGCTCACCGCTATAGGCGAAGATGCAAAGGATGAAAGGCTTGTACGCCTCTTAAAATCGTTGCTCGATTTTGATGTTAATTTTGAAGGGATACCGACCCAATTACTTAATAATGTAGAGCCTAGCTTTTCGCCAGAAGATACCGCAGGTATACCGACTGGCCTTTTCGTATCTGGCTTCCTCGCCAATGCGGCTATGCTTGGCGTTGATTTGGAAATCAAGGAGAAGCTGAAAAACGACCGAACCGTCGCACATTTCCGATTTGTCGATGACCACGTGATCCTGGCATATAGCTTTGATGGTCTATGCAAGTGGATATCAGACTACCAAATGATATTAGCTGAGAAAAGCATTGGAGCGGTCATAAACAATGAAAAGTATGACCCTGAAAGCCTCTCTAGATTCATCCTCGAAAGTCAAAGAATCGAAACAGACAAAACGGAACTACAAAAGCTTCGCGCAGCAGCAATTGCCGATACCGAAATCGATGGTGAAAATCCGACCAAGCTACTCACAAAGACATTGGCACAGGTATCAGAAATCGCGCACACGAATAGCGATTTGATGGATGATGACGATCTAAAAGAACGCTTGAAGTTATTAGAATGGCTACTTCTCGCGGATATTCCGGAAAGAGAAATACGCCCTGATACCAGAGCTGCCTTTGCGGCTGGCCAAATCGCCGCAACAGTGCCAGCGCTGGTCCAAGAAGGCGACGGGTTGCTCGCTGACGCTCGCGCGCTGTCAGTCTTGCAGAGGTCTCAGAAGGCAACAGAAGCAGCAGATGTTCGGGAGAAGGAAACAGCACTTCGTCGAAAAATGCAAAAGCACAGACAGTTTGAAAAAGCTTACTTGCGAAAATACTTCCTTTTGCTACTCCAATCGTTTAAAGAGTTTCCAACCAAAGCAAGGTTGTATTACCGCCTGCACCAGTACTGCCAAATTACAGGATATGCTGGTGTTGGGGAGATCAGGAACTGGATAAGCTCGCTTCGAGATAATGGTAATCCGACATGGGCCGATTACTACGCGGGCCTATCACACCAGATATTGTCCAATACCTCTTTAAAGGCTGCCCGCACACTAACGCGCCCCGCAAGCTTACGATCTGATAAACTGGCTGCGTTGAACCACCTCACAGATATCTCGAATATTGATCTGCGATCTCACATCGTTCCACCAAATCGTCGCTCTTGGTATCACGAGACGGCTCAGCGCGAGTTGGCTGTTTCTCTTCTCGCGGCCGCAACAGAGCTGGAGGTAAACGACGCTCAGAAAGGGCTGGTCGGACGGCTTAAACGAAAGGCTGTGAAGCTGATGGATTCTATTTCGACTGACTGGGCCAATCTCTCGCCATCGTTAGGCGTGTGGGCGCATAGAGTTGAAAATACCTTGAGCCTCGGCGGGGCTCCTTCGGAAGCCTGGCTACATCTATTCTCACATGCTTTCGTTCCTGGTGTTGCTGCCGACCTAAAGAGTCAACGGCGCTACCCCGAGCATTATAGCGACCCGGCATGGCAACACGAACTTGCAAAACAAGAGGAACCTGATATTTCAGATTCCGGTTGGTATCGCGAAATGCTCCAGTCCGCACCCGAACGCGTCAGTGCCGCTATATCCTCAGGCAAAGCGGCAATGGCTCGCGCCGCCTCTTCGCTTCAAGCTACTGAGGATGGCTGGGTAACCGCTGGAGAATGGGCTAGTTTCACTGCAGATTTGAGTCCTTTTGATCCTCGTGTAAGCGAATGGACTGCGTTAGAAATCACGCAGCAGCTTGTTTCACTAACGAAAGAAATGGGCACCGATACAGCCTCTTTGGATCGTATCCATGAATGCAACGTCTTGATCAACGCCAGCCTCAAAACGCCAAAGGTTCAGGGCACCTTGGGTTGGCAGACTTGGCGAGATACAATAAGAGGCGAGCATGCAGTCAAGTATCGAAATTCGGAAACCTCGGTGGTGGACTATCGGTATTATTATTATGACGGTGGCACACTACAACCGGATATCTGGGGAAGACGACTAACGGCTATCGGTAGATTCTTACTAGGATTATTGCAGCATAAATTCGAATCTCCCAGAACCTGGAATATACGAGGGTTGGAAAGGGTCAACCCAATTGTGAAAAGAAATCTTTTGCAGTCGCTCGCAATATCCTCGCCTACTTTGCTTGTTCTGAACGAATGCTTGTCTGGCAGAAGTGCGGAGAACAGAGAGATTGTGGCAAACTCCTCATTATTCAACTGGGACGAAGGCGAAGAAACGAATGACACAGAATACGATCCTCCACCGCTTCTAGGGCCGGGGCCTTTGTTGCGAGCGTTAGAGAAAGCGCAATCCGTTCTGGAACAGAATCAACTTGCTGTTTCCTTGAACCAACCCCGGCAGTTGATTCCGTTTAGGCTCAGTGATTTTTCCGCGGGCGCTGAGCATAATAACGAAGAGGACCAAGAAAATGGCTAACGACATTCTCAGAGTCGGAATTATTCAGACATCGCTCGATTATAGTAACGCTTGGGATCAATCGGCTGCTTGGCCCGGCTCGGTTCAAATATCGCTTCTAGAAGAGGCTCGAGCCAAGAAAGAAATTCGGCATCATCTTGCCTCTCTGCGTGGTTTTGAACACCCGGCAGACATTGTGATGTTACCCGAATTGTCAGTGCCTATTGGTTATGAAAACAAACTTATAAAGGCAGCGGAAAAACTTGAGTCTATTGTCATTGCGGGTTTGGACTACAAAGTTGAGTCGTTCAACCCTCGCAAGGTATCAAATGAAGCGATTGTGATAGTTCCCTCCAAAATAAACGGCAAACGAATTGCCGCGAGTACATCTGTACGGCGGGTCGGTAAAACGTATGCCGCACCGCAAGAAGCTGCGGCTCTTGAAAAGGGGTCAATAGAGTTCGTTCCCAATCCGACTGTTTGGCTTTTTAAGAGTGGTGAACTTGGAGATTTTGGCGTAGCGGTGTGTTACGATTTTATGGATTTAGACAGAATATCTATGTATCGAACAAAAATACAGACACTTTTTATTCTTGCCTATAACCGCGATACAACTTCGTTCCATCATATGGCTGAATCCATCTCTCGAACGGTATTTTGCAATGTAGTAGTTTGCAATTGCGGATACTATGGAGACTCTCTCGCTGTGAGTCCCTTCAGGGAGTCTTACGAACGTACGGTTTATCGACACTCAGGACTAAAACTTCCAAATGCTCAGATTGTCGAGTTGCCGCTTGAAAGCCTTAGACTTCAACAATCCGGTAGCACTAAAAGTGGTAGATTTAAGAACCTTCCGCCTGGATATAAAGATTTTTGGAAATTAGTTGAAAAGGATGAGGTGTTATGAGTGCAATTTACACTAAAACGGATATTCATATTGAGTAGCCAAAAACGAGCGAAGACATAATGAATTTTTTATTTTATGACACCGAGACAACTGGCGTAAATGTTGCGTTCGATCAGATAGTCCAATTTGCAGCTATTGTAACTGATGAGAATTTTGTCGAACTAGGCCGACTAAATATCAGATGCAGGCTATTGCCATGGATTGTACCTTCTCCCGTTGCGCTTTTAGTGACAAATACCTCACCCAGGAACTTAACCGATCCTGATCTTCCATCGCATTTTGAAATGATGGCAAAGATTAAAGCCTGGCTGAGCAGGTGGCAACCGTCTGTTTTTGTCGGCTACAATTCGATGAAATTCGATGAAATTTTGCTACATCGCGCGTTTTGGCAGACCCTTAACCCACCATATGTGACCGTTACAAATGGCAATTCCAGGCTTGATTTACTCCCTGTTATTCGTGCGCTGTCAGTTTTGAGACCCGAGGCCCTCGATATCCCGCTTAATGATCGAGGAACCAAGACCTTTAAGCTTGACAGATTGGCTCCCGCAAACGGCTTCGTTTCGCATAATGCCCATGACGCTTTGGGGGACGTTGAGGCTACGATATTTTTAGCGCGAAGAGTTGCTGAACGAGCGCCGGATTTCTGGAAGACATTATCTAGAAGAACATTGAAGTCTGCTGTTTCGTCAGTCCTTACCCCCGAGAAGCTTATCTATATTCTCGGCAATTCCCCGAGCACTCCCCAAATGCTTTGGGCACAACGAGTTGATCGGCATAGCAATACATCGGATGCGATAGTTGCAGACTTAGCTTTTGATTGGAAGCGCTTAGAGTCCGACCACGAAGACGAAAATGCTACGCCGGAGAGTACCTACTCGCAGCACCTACGCACAGTCTCTTTCAATAAGTCTCCTGTATTCTTCACTTTAGATGAGGCTGAAGAGTTGTTTTCAGAGAGCCCAACACAGGAGATCATTTTTCAGTCGGCATTGTGGAAGAAGGCCGATTGGATTGAAGGACTCTCTGAGGCGGTGGACAAACGTGCAGCTCGCTCGACAGAGCGAACGCCGGAGTTGGAGGAAACTATTTATGATGGGTTTGCAGATAAGTTAGACGCTTGTTTGATGGACAGATTTCAGCGGTCGGATTGGCCGGAGCGTAGCGAAATCGCAAATGAATTCTCTGACAATCGCTTTCGCCGCCTAGCTGTCCGGATAGTCTATGCGTCAGCTCCTAGTCTTCTCACCGAGCAAGAGAAGTCCCGGATGGATGTCGCCATCCAAGAGCGCTTTCGCACGCCCCCAGAAACCGAGGTTCCATGGCGTTCTATCGCGAGTGCGCAAGCTGAGCTGGAGGCTGCTAAAAAGCAGTGGGGAGAACAAGAAGGCTACTCAGAAATTGAACGTTGGATATCCCGCCTTCATCATTAGAACATAAATTTGTGTGGCTTAATTTCTCAGAACCACCGCCACCTCGCAAGCTTTGGCCGGTAAGACCATCGAGGGAACGAGATTACTAAATCTGTAGTTGGGCGCACCGGCTTTCGCTAAGCTTCACCAGATCAGGCTGTCGTGAACCGAGCCCGCCTTTAGCGGTCTCGGCCATGCGGCTTCCATCCCTTGCGCTACGTCGGCCAGCCCTGATGGACTGACGTTCCTTTCTTCTGTTTGAGGTCTGCGACCCCGCCGCCGTCAAGACCAAGCCCTCTGCAAAAGCTTCGGGCGCAGCCAGCGGTCTCCCCATCCTTCCGCGCTTTGCTTGTGCAGGACGGGTGATCCCCCTCCGCTGTCTACGGTCTTGACGGTCTCACCCCGCTCATTGGCGCGGGCCTAGTCCGGTTGCATGCGCAACCGGCTTTGAAAGGAGAAAGGCCAATGAAACAGGACATTTATCAGAAAGTGACAGACAAGATTATTGCCGATCTGGAGCAAGGCGAGCTGACTTGGCTCAAGCCGTGGTCCGCCGGAAACATGGACGGACGGATCATCAAGCCGCTGCGTCATAACGGCATGGCCTACAGCGGAATCAACGTGCTGATGCTGTGGGGCGCAGCGATTGAAGGTGGCTATCTATCGCCGTTCTGGATGACCTATCGCCAAGCCATGGAATACGGCGCACACGTTCGCAAGGGCGAGCGCGGCAATCTTGTTGTCTATGCGAACACCATCACGAAGACGGAAGAGCAGGACGATGGCAGCGAGGAAGAGCGTAAAATCCCGTTCATGAAAGGCTACAGCGTGTTCAACGTCGAGCAGATCGAAGGTTTGCCTGAGCATTTCTATGTCAAGCCAGAACCGATCATCGACCCTGCGCAGCGGATCAAGCATGCGGACCAATTCTTCGCAGCAAGCGGCGCAGACATTCGCCACGGCGGGAATTCTGCCCACTATAGTGGCGGGACGGACCACGTGCAGATGCCGCACTTTGAGAGCTTCCGCAGCCCCGAGGCCTACTATGCCACGCTGGCGCACGAGCTGACCCACTGGACAAAACACAAGAGCCGCCTTGATCGTGATTTCGGGCGCAAGAAATGGGGCGATGAAGGTTATGCCCGAGAGGAACTGGTTGCCGAACTTGGCGCAGCATTTTTATGCGCTGATCTAGCACTGACGCCGGAGCCCGGCACCGATCATGCCGCCTATATCCAGAGCTGGTTGCAGGTTTTGAAGGAAGACAAGCGGGCGATCTTTAGCGCCGCCGCCCACGCGCAACGCGCGGCAGACTTCCTGAATGGCCTGCAGCCTGAGGCGCAACTGGAGAAACAAGGAGCCGCCGCGTAAGGCGGCTCCACGAATGAAAAATTTTCGTCCGCTCTTTGAGCGGACATGGTATTCAAATACGTTCACGGAATGCTATATATATCCAATGAAAGACGCGCAGCCGCAAGATATGGAAGAAGAAGAGACGGAGGTCACGCCAAACGCCGAACACGCACCCGTTCCGAAGTGGAAACAGCGTGCACGCAAGATGGTTTGGCCGCTTCATGCCCGCTACCCGAACGTCATTCCCAACCCGTATGGCGAAGACAAAGCCTACTATAGGGAGCGCGATGCAGAGACCAACGCGAAGTCAGCGCTTGATGAAGATGTTTCGCTCCGTCTCGGCTGCATCATGGTCAGTGAGATTTTCGGCCCGAACGAGATCGAGACCTTATATGACGGCCTTGAGAAGTTCGGCTGGGACAGGGAAAGAACACCGGTACGCGATGATTCAAATATCAACTGGCTGAAAAAGCAGCGCCTCTACGGCAGCGAAGGTCACTTGCCGCTCGGCTGGATACATCGGCCAGAAGACACCAAGAGATATGTCGGCGTTCGGTACACAGCGGAATTTCCGCAGCAGTTTTCTTCTCTTCTCGTCACAATCTCGCAGCTTACACCTTCAACGACCTGCTTGAGCGTCGGATTTATTCTGACTGACGATGCTGCGCTCGAATATGCAAATGCAATTAACGAGCCTGCAAAAACGACACGTATTCCAAAACGGCGCTCCAGGGCGTATTCGATCATGGGCGTAGAGCACGTGAAAGAAGAGCGTGTCCGGCGCGTAAGGCAAAAGTACCGGAACATCGGTATCGAATGGTTGTCGAAGAACTTCTCCGGATTCTTCAGCGCGCATTGCGAGAAAAGCCATTTTCCAACGGCGGAATTTCTTTCATTGGAGGGCTTCACGCCGTTTGACAAAGACGCACCCAGAGACCGGGGCTGGGAACATTGGTCACGCTACGTCAATGTCGAGCATGACTTTCGTAGTTGGACATGTTCATCTGTGCCTTCTTTGAAGTTTTCATTCGATGCTGGGCGGCGAGACAAAACCCCAAATCATATGACCGTAGCGCTTCGCTGGGATACATTGAGCGAGGAGGATTTGAAGACCTATGGCGGCGAATCCTTGGGTTCCAGAACCTATTTCGCGAATAACAGACTGGACGGTATAATCGCTAGATACGCGCTTGCAAGCTATCTGCGTGAGTTGCTGCGAAGCTTAAAAGAGACCCGTCAATCACTGTCGGTGCGTTCGAAAGCGCGCCGTTCCATAAACACAGTCGAACAGATAAGCGCGTTTTTCCGGCGCTCTGTCGGCATCCCGTCTATTGCACGCGAAGTATTGGCACTGTCTGAGAACGATGCGTCGTTTCGTTGGAACGCGACTGGCTTCACGCAGCAGATACGGCCTGACGAAGACAAAACCTACGAGATCAAAGAGGGTTTGAGATCATTTCTTGGGCGACTTTCGCGGCAGCTATTGGAAGAAGATCAGGACACCCGTGAATTCCTTAACCAGCTATCCTCGGCTATGGGCACGAAAGAGAGCATTGCCGCGCAGCGGAGGATGGAATTGGTTGCGGTATTGGCGCTGCTTGTTGCCGTGATTTCGATGTTGGTGGCCATTTATGCGGCAATCAACACTTAGGGCAGTCCCGTAGAGCGCGTCGCAAAAGGAACACGGCCAGCCCAAAGGCCAGCCGCGCCAGAGTTAGAAGCCCGGCATGCGCGTAGCCAGTTCATCTTCTATAATCCGCATCGACTGCAGGGCGCTGCGGTACTCTTGCGAGCCGCGCGGTGCGACAGAAAAAGCGTTGAAAGCTTCTCTGTAGAGGCCTTGCAGTTGTTCGGTGCTGCGGGATGCTGCTTCAAATCGAGTGACGAGTTTCATGTGATCCTCCATCGTCAGGGAGGCCCCCAAACCACTCAGGGCCTTTCGGCCCACACACCCATCAAGGCCCTTGATGGTTTGGTTGGTCTGCTTGTCGTGGCAGTTAGGAATCACAGAGAGGAAGCCGCTCGATTAGCGCAGCAAATTTCTGCTGAACTGCACAATTCACATCCTTGGAAGAAAGCTTCTGCCCTATCTGTCGATTTCTGGTCCGCGCGGTTTCCGCGTTTGACCTTCACGCAATCGTTGCAGGCGGTCTTGCGGAGACACAATGTCCCGCCCGCTCCGGCGTACTTGCAAAGATGGTTTCTGCTGCTGTTCTTTTCGCAGCTTTTCGAGCCGTTCTTGTGCGGTCTTCACCCGTTCAACCGATACTTTGTCATGTGCATCTTTGTAGGCCCGCCGTGCGGATTTGATCGTCGCAGGCTCGCTTTCACGTCCCGTCGATCTTGACGGCTGTAACCGAGAGGGCTTGCGGACGGCGATTTGTTCGATCTGCCGGGATAGTTCGTTCTTCGGATTATTTCTTTCGGGTAATTGCTGCGGCGATGTCGCTTGGACGGCCTTGTCAGCGGGCTTGCCTGGCGTTGTTTTGCGTGCGGGATGGACCGGCGTCGGCGTTGCGCGTTCGCGCTTTGCCTGCCCGGACTGAAACGCTTTGGAAAGCGCTCGAATATGTTGCCTGCCGAGATCGGTCACGGGCTTCGCGGACAACTCAACCTTCGCGGCGGCATCAATGGCACGTTTCAGAGGGGAGAAAGCGCGCCTCGCTAACGGCTCCAGCCCTTGCTTCATCATCCGGTAATTCGTCCGGTCGTGATGCAACTCACGCAAGTCTTCGGCATGGCGACTGCGCGCGGCCCGAATATGCATCTGCAACATCTGCCGTTCCTTGAGCTGTTCTTCGACAAGGCCGTGGCGTTGTTCGCGGTCTCGTTGGAGCGCCCAGATGGCCTCCACTTGGTTTTGTTTGTCCAGAGCAGCGCGCCTTCCGGTCATTCGGTCCAACAGGCCGCGCAAACCTTTCCGAAACCGTGCAGAGCGTGCCAGCGCTTCAGCGTCGGCGCGGGCCTTCTGCCCTGCATCGAGCTTGGCACGCTCAGCCTGGTGTTTGGTCTGCATTTCCTGACGTCGTGCCTCAAGCGCGGATTTCTCCGCGTCGGCGTCCGTCCGAGCTTTTGCCACATGAGAGGCGAGCTTCGGCAGAATGTCTTTGGCAATGCGCTGGCGCGCTTCTTCAACGCTGCGCAGTGCCTGCGGTTTTCCCAGACGGGATGTGATATCTTTCGACGGCTTCCCTACGGCGCGCGGGATGGAGATCACTTCGCCTTCAAACGCCACGGCAACATGACCGCGCCGATCCCCACGCGCCAGATACAACCCGCGCTCTTCCAACGCGTGCGAGAAGCTTTGGCGGCTGTCTGAGATCGCCCAGGCCTCTTGAATATCGCCTTTGAAGTCTCCCGCGTGCCGCCCGATCCGCTTGGCCTGTTGCCACTCCGCCAGGCTGAAGTTTTTCGGGTCGCGGTCCTTCGCGTTGGCCAAGCCCTTCGGCATCTGCCAGCCATGTTCCAGATAGAGCTGCTTTGAAACTTCCATCAGCTTGTTCTTGAAAAACGGCAGCGGTTTGGCTGTCATCGTCTCGGCATCGATCCGGCTCCAGACAGCATGACAGTGCCGCCGCCCTTCCTTTTCATGAAAGACGATGACGCGGGGTTGGTCGGTCAGACCATGCCTTTCTTCTATCTTGGCGATGGCATCTTCGAACGTCTCGATGCGCACCGATTCGCGTTCCGGTGGATTGAGCGAGACCGAAAACAGGAACTGCCTGCACTTCGTACCCTTCGAGACCGCTTCGGCCTCGCGGAGCGCGCCCACGACATCATCGGTCATAAAGTCTCTGACATCGTGGATTTCGACATGCTCGTTTTCGACGGTCTTTAGGAGATGAAGTCCAAGCTGCTTGGCACCGCCACGCTGAGAGCCTTTGAGGATCATGGCGACCCCGCATCGCTCCGCTGCCCGAGAGCGCGCAGCAGGTCTTGGCGCATCGCAGCAATGTCAGCGCAGGCCTGCCGGATGTCGCGTTCAGTTTCTGCGACGACGGGGAGCGATCCCAGATTAACGGCCTTGGCGAGCTGATTGAGGTTGTTGGCGATGCGAGAACTGCCCAGCAGCGCCAGGAGCTTTGCCAGGCTAGCATCATCCTTGATCGGGCGTCTCAGCTTCGAGCGGGCGCGTTTGTGCGACGCACCATGCCCATCGAAGAGCTTGCGCTTGATGTAGCTGCCGAGCGGCTCATCGCCCGCTAGCTCTTCCAGGCGGCTTCTTTCCTCAAAAGTCAGGCGCAAGGAGAACGGCGCAGGCTTCTTCTTCGCCTGCTTTCCCGCTATCGCATTGAAACTATTGTCTGGTGTGCTCATCGTCGCACCTCAGATCGCTTAGATCATGCTGTGCGAGATGGGTTTCCCATTCAAGAAGGACGTCAAACAGAGAGTTCAAACTATCTCTTTGTAACTGCACCATCCACCCCCCTTAAACGAACCCGCGCACCGATGCAGACCGGTGCGCGTTGCTGTCTACGAGAACAGGAAATCCGCCTCGGTCAAATCGCCTGAACTGACGCCCACCACGATCACCGTGTGATCACCGTAGGTGAACTGGGCCGAGGCCTGGCCGTCGTAAGTGATATCGGTGATGTCGAGGCGGCCAAGCTCATCCCCCACGGACCGCAGGCCGGTGACGCGCAGAATGTCGGTGCCGTCCTCGAAATCGTCGATCACGGTGCGGCCACCGCCGGACTGGGCGTTGAACACGAAGGTGTCGGCGCCCGCGCCGCCTTCGACGGTATCGCTGCCGTACCCCGAATTGATCGTGTCGTTGCCGTCGCCGCCAAAGATCTGGTCAGGCCCGGCACCACCGCCCAGGAAATCGTTTCCAGCTTCGCCATACACCCTGTCGGCACCGTCGCCGCCGCCGATGGCGTCATTGCCCGTGCCGCCATAGACCTCGTCGTTGCCCGCACCGCCCCCCAGCGTGTCGTCGCCGTCCTGGCCCAGCACCGTGTCGTTGTCGTCGCTGCCGCCGGAGCGGTCGTCGCCGTTGCCCGCCTCGACCCGGTCGTCGCCCGGACCGGCGTTGATCGTGTCGTCACCTGCCCCGCCGCGCATCGTATCCTCGCCGGGACCGGCGCCGCCGCGGTCGTTGCCGTCACCACCGTCCATGTCATCGTCGCCGTCGCCGCCGCCGATGCGGTCGTCACCGTCGCCGCCGCGGATCGTGTCGTTGCCGCCCGCGCCGGGCAGGCGGTCATTGCCCGGCCCGCCCTCGAGAAGGTCATCCCCCTCCCCGCCCTTGAGCCCGTCGTCGCCAAACCCGCCTTCGAGCGTGTCGTTGCCCGGGCCGCCATCCAGCCGGTCGTCGCCGTCATTCCCGCGGATCGTATCGTCGCCGCCCGCGCCGCGCAGGTCATCTCTGCCCGCGAAGCCGTCGATCTCCTCTCCGATCGGGGTGCCGTTGAAGGTGATGCTGGGCGGGCGGTAAATTTGCATCTCAGCGAGGGTGAGCGTCTGGTCATCGAACTCGAAGAACTCCACGCCTTCGACCTCGTCGCGCTGATCGCCGACGATGATGTGGATGGCGTCGCCCACGACCTCGACATTCACGTTGTAGCTGAATTCGTCAGCCAGCAGCGTGTCGGTGCCCGCACCGCCGTCCACGGTATCCTCGCCCGCGCCCGGGCGCAGTGTATCGTTGCCCGCGTTTCCGCCAAGGGTGTCGTCGCCATCGCCGCCGTCGACGTAGTCGTTGCCCAGTTCGCCGTAAATGGCGTCGCTGCCCGCTTCACCAAAAAGCAGGTCGTCTCCGCCAAGCGCTGACGAGTCGAGGCGCGCATCATCGCCGTAGATCCGGTCATTGCCGCCATTTCCATACAGCGTGTCGGCGCCATCATAGCCGTTGATGAAATCGTCACCGTCGCCGCCAAAACCGTAGTCATTACCCAACCAGCCATAAAGAGAGTCATTCCCTGCCCCGCCATACATGATGTCGTTGCCCTCGGCCCCCTCGAGGATGTCGGCACCAGCCTCGCCGTACAGCAGATCGTCGTCGTCGCGTCCCCACAGGCTGTCGTTGCCATCGCCGCCGTAGAGCGTGTCGTTGCCGGCGTTGCCGCTCAGGTAATCGTCATCACCTTCCCCATAAAGACTGTCGTTGCCGTCGTTGCCCACGACCGAATCCGCGCCGTTGCCGCCACGGACCTCGTCGTTCCCGGATCCGCCATACAGGCTGTCGTTTCCGTCCTGGCCAAAAAGCCGGTCGCTGTCTTCGCGCCCGAAAAGACTGTCGTTGCCAGTCCCGCCATAAAGCGAATCGTTCCCGGTGTTGCCGCTCAGGTAGTCCTCACCGTCACCGCCGCTCAGGTAATCGTTGCCCGCGTTTCCGACGACCGAATCGTTGCCGGTGTCGCCATAGACGGAGTCGTTGTCATCCCCGCCATAAAGACTGTCGTTTCCGGATCCGCCGAACAGTCGGTCGTCATCCCTCTCGCCCAAGATATAATCATTTCCGGAGCCCCCATAGATATTGTCATTGCCGGTCCCGCCCTCGAGCGTGTCGTTCCCACCCAGCCCGTTGATCGTGTCGTTGCCCGCGCCGCCATCAAGGTTGTCAGCCCCGCTCGATCCGTCGACGGTTGTGGAAAAGGGGTTGGGAATGATCGTCGTGATGTGACGGATGAAATTGGTCGTGTCGTTCCGGGTCGCCATGGCGATGCTCCAAATTAAGATCCAGAAGCAAGCAAGCCGCTGAAAAATATGTTTATTACAAGTAGGTCCGCGAATATTAGGACATTTCCCCCAACAAAAGAAGCTTTTTGAACGGGCGCGCCGGACCTCCACTTTTGGCCGGTCCGCAAGCCCACCCGCCCGGCAATCGCGGCTTTCGCGGCCACGCCGCGCGGCCTATAACGGGCGTCATGACACCCAGGCCCGACCTTCTGCTGCATCTCGGTCAGGACAAGACCGGATCGACCGCAATCCAGCGCAGTCTTTACGGCTCCCCCGCCGCACTGCGCGATGCGGGGCTGTATTTTCCCGACCCCGGCGGGCATGCCAGCCATCGCCAGATCTTTCCGCATCTGACCGGCTGCCTGCCCGAGGATCCGGTGCAGATGAAGACGCTCGCCAAGTCCGAAGCGGCGGCCTTCGCCACGGCGCAGGCGATGTGGGCCGACACGCTCAGGCAGATGCAGGCCGCGCCGCCTCGGCGCCTGATCCTGTCGAGCGAGACAGAGTTTCGCAGCTACCCCAAGGCCGGGTTCGAGCGTCTTGTCCAGACACTGAACGCCGTCGTGGACAAGGTGAGGGTCGTCGCCTATCTGCGTAGCCCGGCAAGCTTTTTCGTCAGCCGGGTGCAGCAGGACCTCAAGAAACGGCCCGAACCCAGCCGCATTCCGCCGGATCACTACCGCCGGGTGCTGGCGCCCTGGCGCGACCTTGGCCCTGGCCCGGTCGAGGTGGTCGAATACCGGCGCGAGGCGCTGTTCCAGGGCGATGTGATCGCGGATTTCTGCCAGCGCTTCCTGCCCGAGCTCGACCGCGCGCGGCTCGCCGATCCTGGCTATTCCAACCCGACGCTGAGCGCCGAGGCGATGGATCTTCTGCAGGATTTTCACCGCGGCGAGGTACAGGCGCCCTATGCCTGGTACGCGCGCCGCCCGCAGCGGTTCAAGAACCTCGTCGCCCAGGCGGATGCCGAGGTCGAGGGCAAGACCCGCCCGCGCCTGCACGACAGCCTGCGCGCCGTGATCGAGGCGCGCACGACCGATCTGGACTGGCTCGAGGGTGAATTCGGCCTGACGTTCGGCGATGTCAGCCCGCCGCAGATGCCCCGTGCCACCGCCGAAGAGCGGTTTCAGACGCTGCGCGACGTGGCCGACATCTGCCCCGTGGACAGTGCCCGCAAGGCCGCGCTGTGGCAGCGGGTGCAGGCCATCGCGCGCCGCGACAGGTCGCTTCTGGCGCGTGCCGCGCGCGGCTTTCGCCGCTAAGCTTGCCCGGCCCGGTGTCGCCTGCTAAATCCGCCGAAACCCCGGGGGGAACAGGCCAGACATGCGCGCAGCCATCGGCACCAGCGATTACCACGTCGGCGGGGAAACCTTCATCAACCGCCATATCAACCTGCTGTTCGGCGGCGATACCGTGGTGATCTGCGGCCGGTTCAACGGCGACGATCCCTACGGCAAGCCGCTCTTCGTGCGGCGCGAAAAGCTCACCGGCGGCGATCTGATCACCGCGCCGTTTTGGACCCTCTGGAACCGCGCGCGGCACAGCACCTCGCGCCTGCCCTTCGGTCGGGGCAAACGCGATCTGGCGCGATTTCTGCGCGATCAGCGGGTCGAGGTGATCCTGGCGGAATTCGGCACGCAGGCGCTGGCGCTGGCGCCGCTGGCCAATGAGCTGGGCCTGCCGATCTTCACGTACTATCGCGGCACAGATGCCTCCAAGGCGCTGCAATCGCGACGGATTCAGTCCGCCTATCGCAAGCTGATGCCGCGGCTCGCCGGGGTGTTCTCGGTCTCGCAATTCCTGCTCGACAACCTCGCGCGGCACGGTGTGCGGCACGACAATGCGCATGTCATCCCCTCGGGCGTCGACGTGCGCCGCTTTGCGCCGGGCGACAAGCAGCCGCTCAGCTGTCTTGCCGTCGGCCGCTTCGTCGAAAAGAAGGCCCCGCTGGTGACCCTGCAAAGCTTTGCCGAGGCGACGGCGGACCGCCCCGACGCGCGGCTCGATTTTGTCGGTGACGGCCCTCTGCTTGCGCCTGCGCAGGCGCTGGCGGAGCGGCTCGGCGTGTCGGGAAAGGTCATGTTTCACGGCGCGCAGCCGCATGACATGGTCCGTCAGGCGCTGCAGCAGACGCAGTTCTTCCTGCAGCATTCGATCACCGCGCGTGATGGCAATACCGAAGGCCTGCCCACCGCCATTCAAGAGGCGATGGCTTGCGGCTGCATCACCGTTTCCACCCGCCACGCCGGCATCCCCGAGGCCATCGACGAGGGCGAGACCGGGTTCCTGGTCGACGAGCACGATGCCGCCGGTTTCACCGCGGCAATCGGCCAGGCGATGGACGTTGGGGACAAACCCGCCATGGCCGCCCGCGCCCGCACAGTCGCAGAGGCGCGGTTCGACAACGACGTGCTTTTGGCTCGGTTGGAAACGCGGATTCGCGAAACGCTCGGACGCTGAAACCGGACGATCTGAGCAGTGCGCGGCAAGTCGTTCGCTCAAAAGCGAAAACCGGAGGCAGGCCGTCTGACGTCGCATGATCTGTGCGCTTGATGGGCAGCAATCCGCCCTGGAAACGCCAGAGAAGACGATGAAGTCACAAGAATGTTCGAAAAGTGAAATTTATAGCCAAATCTGGTGAGAATATCCGAACTATAAGCAGATAAAGGTAAAATTCGATGCATCAAACTTCGCCTGGAATGGCTGAATTGGCACTGTCTGCGCCCCTCAAACCGGAACTCAGCTTCGATATTCAAATACTTTAATTTAAATGATATTTTGATATATCCACCAAGGCGGCGCATTTCGTCGCCTTCAGCCTCTCTGATCACGTTACAACGCCCTCAGCACCGCCACAGCGACCGCTTGCCAAGCGGGCCCTGCGCGCCCTAAGCAGGCCGCATCGCGCCGACCGGAGCCTGCCCCATGTTGCTGTATCGCCTGCTGATTTCGGTCTTCGCTGTCTGGCAGGGCCTGCGCCTACTCCTGCGGGGCGACACCGGAGCGCTGACGGCGCGGCTGGGCGGCACGCGCCCCGACCGTGAGGCGCCGCACCTCTGGCTGCACGCCGCCTCGAACGGCGAGTTGAGTTCGGCCCGGGCGGTCATCGACGCGCTGCGCGACGCGCGCCCCGATCTGCCGCTGCTCATCACCTGCAACAGCCGCTCCGGCGTTGACCTGGCGCGGGGCTGGGGCCACGCCGCGCAGCTTGCCCCCTTCGATCTGGCCTGGGCGGTCCGTCGGATGCTGCGCCGCTGGCGCATCGCGGCGCATATCACGATGGAGACCGAGATCTGGCCGAACCGGGTGCGGCTTTGCCCCGGCCCGGTGCTGGTTCTGGGCGCGCGCATGACCGAACGCACCGCGCGCGGTTGGGGCCGCCTGCCCGGCCTTGCCGCGCGGACGCTGAACGAAATTACCTATCTTTCGGCGCAGGACACCGCATCGCTGGAGCGGTTTCGCGCGCTTGGCCTGCCCGACAGCGCCGCGGGCCCGGTGGTCGATCTCAAGGCGTTCTACACGCCTCCCGCAGACCAGGTGCCCGATGCCGCCCTGCGCGCCGCCTATTCGCGCACAGACACCTGGCTGGCGGCCTCGACCCACGAAGGCGAGGACGAGGTGGTGATCGCCGCGCACATTGCCGCCCGCGCGCACCGCCCAGGCCTGCGGCTGATCCTGGCCCCGCGCCACCCGCGCCGCGGCGATGAGGTGGCTGCCCTGCTGTCCGAGGCAGGACTTGCGACTTCGCGCCGCTCCGCCGGAGAGATGGGGGCCGAGGTGCTGCTGGCCGACAGCCTGGGCGAAATGGCGCGCTGGTACGCGCTGGCCGGCACGGTCTTTATCGCGGGCACCCTGACCGATCGCGGCGGGCACACGCCCTATGAACCGGCGGCTTTTGGCGCGGCGCTGATACACGGGCCGGATGTGCGCAACTTTCGGGCGGCCTTTACCCGGCTGCATGCCGCGGGGGCGGCGATCCGCATCGATGACGCCGCCACGCTGGCCGAGGCGCTGATCGCGCTGAAGGCCCCGGCGGATCAGGAGAACCAGGGGGCCGCCGCGCACCGCGCGCTGGCACAGGCCACCGGCAGCGACGAGTTGATCGCGCATGTCCTGGACCACCTGCCCCGGCATTGAGGGACTGGCCAGACCTTTCGTGCTACGGTACGCAGAGGTCAGACAGACTGCCCGCACCGAGAGCCGCCGCATGCGTCCAGAAGGTTTCAGCCAGTTGCCCCTGTCCCTGCGGCGCGCGCAGAAGACCGACGTGCGCACGCAGTTCGCGGCGCTTTGCTACCGGATCACCAACGACAAGCCACAGATTCTGCTGATCACCAGCCTGTCGGCAAAGCGTTGGATCGTGCCCAAGGGCTGGCCCGAGCATGGCCTGACGCCTGCGCAAAGCGCGGCGCGCGAGGCCTGGGAAGAGGCGGGCGTGCGAGGCGACGTGGCGCAGCAGGCCATTGGGCTTTTCTCTTACGTCAAGGTCGGCGATGCGCAGCGCCTGCCCTGCGTGGCGCTGGTGTTTCCGTTGCAGGTGCGCAAGCTGTCGGACAAGTTCCCCGAACGCAACCTGCGCCAGCGCGCCTGGTTCAGCCGCAATAAAGCCGCCGCCGCGGTCCGCGAACCGGAGCTGGCGCAGCTTTTGCGCCAGTTCGACCCACGGCTGCTGCGGCGATAGATCGGCTTGAAGCCGTTGCGCAAAAAGCTACGTTAAAAGAACCGTTATCAGGATTAGTCCGATGATCAGTTACAGCCTGCGGTGCCGCGACGATCACCGCTTTGACAGTTGGTTTCAGTCGGCGGACGCCTTCGACAAGCTGCGCAAGAGCGGCATGGTCACCTGCGCGGTCTGCGGATCGACCGAGGTGGAAAAGGCGATCATGGCCCCCCGCGTCAGCACCTCGGAGCGCGAGGCACGCCCGCTGAGCGGCCCGCGGTCGCCCGCCGAACAGGCGGTGGCAGAGCTGCGCAAAAAGGTCGAATCGACCGCCGATTACGTTGGCAAGGATTTCGCTAAACAGGCCCGGGACATGCATGACGGCATCAGCCCGGAACGGCCCATCTGGGGCGAGGCGCGGCCCGACGAGGCGCGCAAACTCTTGCAGGACGGGGTGCCGGTGCTGCCGCTGCCGGGCCTGCCGAAACGCAAAACCAACTAGGGGACGGCACATGCGGGTGATGATCACGGGCGCCAATCGCGGCATTGGCGCCGCACTGAACGCCGCCTATGCCAAGCGCGGCGACGAGGTGCTGGCCACGGCGCGTCACGGGCAGGACTACCTGCCGCTCGACGTGACGGACCCCCAGTCGCACAGCGCCCTGGCCGGGCAGCTGGAAGGCGAGGTGTTGGACACGCTGATCTGCAATGCCGGGGTCTATCTGGACAAGGGCCAGTCGCTCGCCGATGGCTATGCGCCGCAGATGTGGGCAGACAGCTTTGCCGTCAACGTGACCGGCGTGTTCCTGACCGTGCAATATATGCTGGCGGGATTGCAGCGGGCCGAGGCGCCGAAGATCGCGATCATCTCGTCGCAGATGGCGTCGAGCGAGCGCGCCCCCGGCGGCAGCTACATCTACCGCGCGTCCAAGGCGGCGGCGCTGAACCTGGGGCGCAACCTGGCGCAGGATCTCAAGGGGCTGGGCATCGCCGTGGGAATCTATCACCCCGGCTGGGTGCGCACCGATATGGGGGGCGAGTCTGCCGATCTAGCGGTCGAAGATGCGGCAAAGGGATTGGTGGCGCGGATCGACGCGCTGTCGCTCGACACGACAGGCTGTTTCGAGACTTGGGACGGGCGGGCGCATCCCTATTGAGCGCGGTGACCGACCCAGCCGCCTTTCCGCAGGCCTTTGCTGATGCCTGGCACAGCCGCGAGGGCGCGGCCATCGGCGCGCTCTTTGCCGAGGATGCGGAATTCGTCAATGTCGTGGGGTTGTGGTGGCATGACCGCGACAGCATCGCCAAGGCTCATGACTACGCCCTGAAAAGCTTTTTCGCCGAAACCACGCTGCGCGTCGGCGCGGTCCGTCACCGCGCGCTTGGGTCGGATCATGCCTTGGTGCAGGCCCGCTTCACCCTGACCGGGCAGACAGCCCCCGATGGATCGCCCGCCGGGACACGCCAGACGATTCTGAGCTTCGTCCTGCGGCGCGACGGCCCGGGCTGGATCGCGATGGCGGCGCAGAACACCGACGTGGTGCCCGGGGCCGAAACCCATGTGAACGCGGAACGGTTCGGCCCGGCGGATTACCGCGGCGCCTGAGGCGCGCGACATGCGAGGGGCGCTGCCCCTCGCGCTCCCCGAGGTATTTGAGAACCAGAGAAGCAGGTAAGCTGCACGGCCTCTTGCGCAGCTAAGGGCCGCCGCGTAAAGCACGGGGCGCAATTGTTCCACCGGGAGAGCCAGATGCCCGTTCTCGTGATGAAATTCGGCGGCACCTCTGTCGCGACGCTCGACCGGATCCGGCGGGCGGCGAAGCGCGTGGGCGTCGAGGTGGCCAAGGGATATGACGTGATCGTCATCGTGTCGGCCATGTCGGGCAAGACCAACGAACTTGTCGGCTGGGTGGGCGAAACCTCTCCGCTCTACGACGCGCGCGAATACGACGCCGTGGTGTCGAGCGGCGAGAACGTGACCGCAGGCCTGATGGCGCTGACCCTGCAGGAAATGGACATTCCCGCCCGCAGCTGGCAGGGCTGGCAGGTCCCGGTCAAGACCACCAGTGCGCATGGCTCTGCCCGGATCGAGGACATCCCGCCCGCCAACATCACCCGCAAATTCGGCGAAGGCATGCAGGTCGCCGTGGTCGCGGGCTTTCAGGGTGTCAGCCCCGAGGGGCGGATCACCACGCTGGGGCGCGGCGGCAGCGACACCACCGCCGTGGCCTTTGCCGCCGCCTTTGATGCCGAGCGCTGCGACATCTATACGGATGTGGACGGCGTCTATACCACCGACCCGCGGATCTGTGAAAAGGCCCGCAAGATGGACCGCATCGCGTTCGAGGAGATGCTGGAACTGGCATCGCTGGGCGCCAAGGTGCTGCAGACCCGGTCGGTCGAACTGGCAATGCGCTACAAGGTGAAGCTGCGCGTGCTGAGCAGTTTCGAGGAACAGTCGGACGACGCGGGCACGCTGGTCTGCGCAGAGGAGGATATCGTGGAAAGCAATGTTGTGGCCGGTGTGGCCTATTCCCGCGACGAAGCAAAGATGACCCTGGTGTCGGTCGCCGACCGTCCGGGCATCGCGGCGGCGATCTTCATGCCGCTGTCCGAGGCCGGCGTGAACGTCGACATGATCGTGCAGAACATTTCCGAAGAGGGGCGGACGGACATGACGTTTTCCTGCCCCGTCGATCAGGTCAAACGCGCCGACAAGGCGCTGGCCGACGCCAAGGCGCAGGGCCAGATCAACTTTCACGACCTGGTGGCCGACACCGGCGTCGCCAAGGTGTCGGTGGTGGGCATCGGCATGCGCAGCCACACCGGCGTCGCGGCCAAAATGTTTTCGGTGCTGAGCCAGGAAGGCATCAACATCAAGGTCATCACCACGTCCGAAATCAAGATCTCGGTCCTGATCGACCGCAAGTACATGGAATTGGCGGTGCAGGCGCTGCACGACGCGTTCGAGCTTGAGAAAGCCGCCTGATCCGGGCCGACGGGCAAAGCGCCGTGCCCATTCAGGGGGCGGCGCGGCTGGCTGCGCACAAATGACTGCCGTTTGCGCCATGCACGCCAAAGTTGTGAAAACGCCTCTCCCCTTCCGGGCCGGTTCGGCCTATACCTGACCTCCGGGATCAAAGCGGATGTACCATGGCCGACGGATTTGAAAGTGAAAGCCGCAAACTGCTGGGCAGGCTGCGCGACACCATGGCCGAAGAGGCCGCGGGTCAGGCGCGGCTGGACAAGATCACTCATCTGACCGCCGATTCCATGGGCACCGAGGTGTGTTCGATCTACCTTTTCCGCGATGACGAAACGCTGGAATTGTGTGCCACCGAAGGTCTGAACCCCGACGCGGTGCACCAGACCCGGATGCGGCTGGGCGAGGGCCTTGTCGGCCGCGTCGCGCGCTTCGGCAAGATCGTCAATACCGCCGACGCACCCCAGGCCAAGGGCTTCCGCTACATGCCGGAAACCGGGGAGGAAATCTATTCCAGCTTCCTCGGCGTGCCGATCCAGCGGCTGGGCGAAAAGCTGGGCGTGCTGGTCGTGCAGTCGAAGGAGGCGCGCGAATTCACCCCTGACGAGATCTATGCGCTCGAGGTCGTGGCGATGGTGCTGGCCGAGATGACGGAGCTTGGCGTTTTCGTCGGCGAAGGGGCGGCGCTGACGGCGCGGCACACCCAGCCTGCGCTTTTGCGGGGCACCACCGGGCAGGAAGGCACCGCCGAAGGCCATGTGTGGCTGCATGAACCGCGCGTCGTGGTGACCAACCTTGTCGCGGATGATCCCGAACGGGAACGCGAGCGCCTGACCGAGGCGGTCGAGGCGCTGCGGATCAGCGTCGACGAATTGCTGGCCGATGCCTCGGGCGACAGCGAACAGGCACAGGTGCTGCAGGCTTACCGGATGTTCGCCAATTCCAAGGGCTGGATGCGCCGCATGGAAGAGGACATCAGCCGCGGCCTGTCGGCCGAGGCGGCGGTCGAGAAGGAACAAAGCCAGGCGCGGGCGCGGATGAACCAGGTAACCGATGCCTACCTGCGCGAAAGGCTGCAGGATCTCGATGATCTCAGCAACCGGCTGCTGCGCAACCTGACCGGCCAGGGGCGCGAAACCGGCGCCGACATGCCCGACGATCCGATCCTGATCGCGCGCAACATCGGGCCGGGCGAACTTTTGGATTACGGCCGCAAGCTGCGCGGCATCGTGCTCGAGGAAGGGTCGGTCGGGTCGCATGCCGCCATCGTCGCGCGGGCGCTGGCGATCCCGCTGGTGATCCACGCGGGCCGCATCACCAACGAGGCGCTGAATGGCGACCACATCATGGTGGACGGCGATCAGGGCGTTGTGCACCTGCGCCCCGACGACACCGTGGTAAGCGCGTTCCGCGAAAAGATCGCGATGCAAGCCAAGGCGCTGGAACGCTATGCCTCGATCCGCGACACGCCTTGCGTCGCCGCCTGCGGCACCCGGGTCGAGCTGCACATGAACGCAGGTCTGATGGCCGATTTGCCCAGCCTCACCAGCTCTGGCGCCGAAGGGGTGGGGCTTTTCCGCACCGAACTTCAGTTCCTGGTGCGCAACCAGATGCCGCGCCGGACGGAACTCGCCGCGCTTTACGCCCGGGTGCTGGACGCGGCGCTGGGACGGCGCGTGGTCTTTCGCACGCTCGACATCGGGTCGGACAAGGTCCTGCCCTACATGAAGCCCAATGACGAGCCGAACCCCGCGCTGGGGTGGCGCGCGATCCGCGTCGGGCTGGACAAGCCCGGCGTGCTGCGGATGCAGCTGCAGGCGCTTCTGCGGGCCGCCGACGGGCGGCCGCTGTCGGTGATGTTCCCGTTCGTCGCGCAGTTCGAGGAGTTCCGCAAAGCCCGGGCCGAGATGGAGAAGGCGCTGGAACGCGAGAAAATTCTGGGCCACGCCATTCCCGAAACGCTCGAGGTAGGGGCGATGCTGGAAACCCCCAGCCTGGCCTTCGCGCCGCAGCAATTCTTTGAAGAGGTGCAGTTTCTGTCCATCGGCGGCAACGACCTCAAACAGTTCTTCTTTGCCGCGGACCGCGAAAACGAACGGGTGCGGCGACGCTATGACACGCTGAACGTCAGTTTCCTGACCTTTCTCGAGGGCATCGTCGACCGCTGCCGCGATACCGGCACCCGGCTGTCGTTCTGCGGCGAAGACGCGGGCCGCCCGATCGAGGCGATCTGCCTGGCAGCCATCGGCCTGCACAGCCTGTCGATGCGTCCCGCGTCCATCGGGCCGGTCAAGCATCTGTTGATGCGGGTAAAGCTCGGCGAGGTGCGGGCCGTGATTGATGAGGCCCGCGATCAGGGCCACCAATCGGTCCGCGGGCCGGTCATGAACTTCCTGCGGGACAAGATCTAACAGGGCGCGTCAGGCGCGCGAACGGCCCGTCACCGCCGTGCGGGTCGGCTGGGCCGCTTTTTCAGGCGCTGCCGCAGGTCGTTCACCAGCTCGGCGCGCGGCGTGCCGGTACGTTCCGACAATCGGCGCAGGCCAAAATGAACCCGCGCCATTTCCTGGTAATAGCTGGTGTAGGCATAGTTGGTCGCCGCGCCTGCAGCCGCGCCCAGCACCGGCACCGTCTGCGCGGCGAGCTTTTGACCCAGCACCGTCGCCAGGCGCGGCGCGATGCGCGCCATGATCGCGCGCACGGTGGTGCCGGTCAGAGTGATGCGCGCCGACAGAAAGGCCATGTCGACCCCGTCGTCCGCCTCCAGCGGGCCGGCAGAGCCGAAGACCAGCAGGCATTCCTTCTGGATCTCGGGATCGGACGGGTCGTAGCCGTGTTCCGCCGCGATGCCCTGTATCGTGCGCAAAAGCACCGTCGTGGTCACCGGCAGCTCGGCCAGGGCCGTGGGCAGGCCGCCCGCACCGCCCACCGCGCCCATGGCCGTGGTCATCGCGGTGTTGAGCCAGCTTTTCTGGTCGGGCACCACCCCGCGCGACTGCGCGGCGGCGCGCAGCGCCACCTGAAGCGCGCGTTCCGTCGCCTCTTCCAGCCGGTTCTTGGCGCCGTCGGGAAGGCGCTCCAGCAGGTTTTCCGCCTGCCCGCCGACAAAGTTCAGCACCTGCAGGCCGACCCCGCCCGCCGCCCTGTGACGGCGCGCCAGTTCGGTCAGTTCGCCATCGATATCAATCGCCACAAGGTCGGTGCCGGTCATCGCGCTCTCCTTCGCTGTCCTTGTAAGATTGGCAGCGCGGGGCGCGGTTTCAAGCGTCCGGCGTGACCTCGCCCGCGATCCCGTCCCAGGCACCGGGGCGCAAGGCGACGCCCAGCACCCGTTCCGGGTTGGTCGGCGGCGGCATCTCGACCCCGTCCAGACGGACAAAGCCGAAGCGCTGGTAATAGGGCAGATCGCCCACCAGCAGGACCCGTTCCCAGTCAGCCTCGGCGGCGGCCAGGGAATCGCGAATCATCGCCGCGGCCAGCCCTTCGCCCTGGGCCGTGGGGTGCACCGCGACGGGCCCCAGAAGCAGCGTGCGATGCCCCGCCACGCGCACCGGCCAGTAGCGGATCGCACCGCCGATGAAACCGCCTTCGTCCAACGCCACACGGCTAAGCGACACCACCGGATCGACGCCGTCGCGCAACCGGTAGGACGACAGCGCCGTGCGCCCGGGCACAAAGCACAGGTCATAAAGCGCCTCTACCGCCCAGTAATCTTCGGGCTCTTCCTTTTTCAGCGTGAACAAGGGGCTGGCCTCGTGCATTCGGGTGAAATCCGGCCTATCACGGGGCCAATCCTTCGGCAAACAAGAGAGACCCGCATGTTCTACCGCCCCGAAGATGGCCACGACCTGCCGCACAACCCGTTCAACGCCATCGTCACGCCGCGCCCCATCGGCTGGATCTCGACCCGCGGGTCGGACGGGTCGGAAAACCTCGCCCCCTATTCCTTCTTCAACGCCGTGGCTTACGTGCCGCCGCAGGTGATGTTTTCCTCGACCAGCGCAAAGCCCGACCGGGGCGACACCAAGGACAGCGTCGCCAATATCCGCGACACCGGGGTGTTCTGCGTCAACATCGTGTCCTACGCGCTGCGCGACGCGATGAACAAGACCTCGGGACCATGGGACAAGGGCACCGACGAATTCGAACTGGCAGGGCTGGAAAAGGCGCCGTGCAAGCAAATCGCCTGTTCGCGTGTGGCCGCCGCGCCCGCCAACCTGGAGTGCAAGCTGACGCAAATCGTTGACCTGCCCGGTGAGGCCAATTTCGCCGTGTTCGGAGAGGTCGTGGGCGTGCATATCCAGGACGATTGCCTGGTGGACGGCATTTTCGATGTGCTGCGCTTCAACCCGCTCAGCCGCATGGGTTACCGCGACTACACCGTGGTGCGCGAGAAATTCTCGCTCAAACGTCCAGGCGACTAACGCCTGACAAATGCGACCGCCCGTGGTATAGGGGCGCACCAACCCGATGGAGAGTGTGATGGACCAGACCCTTTGACCCCCTGACCCCAATTGTCACGTCAAAGGAGGCTGTCATGCCTGCACGTCTGCCCGACGCATCCCGCGTCCATCCCATCACCCTGCCCGACGGTTCCCTGCACAAGGGCACGGTTTTCCTCAAACACGCCATCGACCATCCGCGATTCGAGGTGGGGAAGTACACCTATGCCTCAGACTTCGACCCGCCCGAGCCCGATGGCTGGGCGGCGCGGCTGGCGCCCTACCTCTTCGACTTTGCCCAGGAAAAGCTGGTGATCGGCAAGTTCTGCCAGATCGCGCACGGCGTGCGGTTCATCGGATCCTCGGCCAACCACGAAAGCCGGGGGATCAGCACCTTTCCGTTCCAGGTCTTCGATCCCGATACGATGCTGGGCTACCAGCCCGACACCCGCGACACCTTGATTGGCCATGACGTCTGGCTGGGGTACGGCGCGATGGTCACGCCCGGCACGGTGATCGGCAACGGCGTGATCGTCGGCGCGGGCGCGGTGGTGCGTGGCCGCATCCCGGATTACGCGGTTGTCACCGGAAATCC
This sequence comes from Thalassococcus sp. BH17M4-6, assembly GCF_049323015.1. Taxonomy (NCBI): domain Bacteria; kingdom Pseudomonadati; phylum Pseudomonadota; class Alphaproteobacteria; order Rhodobacterales; family Roseobacteraceae; genus Thalassococcus; species Thalassococcus sp. BH17M4-6. The sequence continues at coordinate 116,583 of NZ_JBMPGU010000002.1, read as the reverse complement.
GGCGCAGGTGGTGCGGATGCGGTTCCCGGATCGCGACATCGCGCAGCTACTGGCGCTGGCCTGGTGGGACTGGCCCACCGACCGGATCGCCGCCGCGCAGGACGCGCTGCAAGCGGGCGACGTGGCGGCCTTGGCGCGGCTCGCGCCGTAGTGGCGCGGGCGTGCGTCCTGTTGCCTGTTACCTGCCGGGGGGGGCTGGTCGGCACTTCCTCGCAGCGCCCGAACCGTGCGGGACTCCGCAGAAATTCGTTGAATTTCCGCTCTGTCCCGCTGGGCGCACAGGCAAGCCTGTGTGCCCTCAGTGGCCGCCGCCCAGCACCCCGGTGCGCACGCCGTAGTTCACGGCCAGAGCGTAATCGGGGTCATCGTCGCTGTCGACCATGAGGTGGCCCGCTTTCTTGAGCAGGCGGTGACAGTCGCGGCTGAGGTGGCGCAGCTGCACCCGCTTGCCCACCGCCTCGTACTTGCCGGCCACGGCCTCGATCGCCTGCAGGGCGGACTGGTCAACCACCCGGCTGTCGGCGAAATCGACGATCACCGTCTGCGGGTCCGCGACGGGATCGAACAGCTCGGCAAAGCCCTCGGCCGAACCGAAGAAAAGCGGCCCCTGCACCTGATAGACCTTGGCGCCTTCCGGCGTGGCATAGGTCTTGGCATGGATGCGGCGGGCGTTGTTCCAGGCATAGGCCAGCGCCGACACGATCACGCCCACGACGACCGCGACGGCAAGGTCCTCGTAGACGGTCACGATGGTGACGAGGATGATGACAAAGGCGTCGATTTTGGGCACGCGGGCCAGGATGGTGAGCGAGTTCCAGGCGAACGTGCCGATCACCACCATGAACATCACACCCACAAGGGCCGCCAGCGGGATAAGCTCGATCAGCGGCGCGGCGAAGAGGATGAAGATCAGCAGAAAGACTGCCGCCGCGATGCCCGCGATGCGCGTGCGCCCGCCGGATTTCACGTTGATCATCGACTGGCCGATCATCGCGCAGCCGCCCATGCCGCCAAAGAACCCGGTGGCGGTGTTGGCGATGCCTTGCGCGATGCACTCCTGGCTCGCGCCGCCGCGCTGGCCGGTCATTTCTCCGACAAGGTTCAACGTCAGCAGCGATTCGATAAGCCCGATCGCGGCGAGGATGACCGCGTAGGGCAGAATGATTTCGAGCGTTTCCAGGTTCAGCGGCACCATCGGGATATGGAAGGACGGCAGCCCGCCCTGGATCGAGGCAAGATCACCCACCCGCGGCACGTCGATGCCAAAGGCGATGACGATGGCGGCGACGATCCCGATGCCCGCCAGCGGTGCGGGGATCACGCGTGTCAGCTTTGGCAGCGCCCAGATGATGGCCATGGTCAGCGCCACAAGCGCCAGCATCGTGGCCAGCGGCAGACCCGACAGCCATTCGCCGCCGCCCATGCCGTGGCCCGTCGCCTCCATCGTGCCGGGCACCTTGAACTGTGACAGCTGCGCCAGGAAGATCACGATGGCCAGCCCGTTGACAAAGCCCAGCATCACCGGATGCGGCACCAGACGGATGAACCGCCCCCATTTCAGCGCCCCCGCGATGATCTGCAAGATGCCCATCAGCACCACCGTGGCAAAGAGGTATTCCACCCCGTGCTGTGCCACCAGCGCCACCATGACCACGGCAAGCGCCCCCGTCGCCCCCGAGATCATGCCCGGCCGGCCGCCAATGAGCGCGGTGATCAGCCCCACCATGAAGGCCGCATAAAGCCCGACCAGCGGGTGCACCCCGGCGACAAAGGCAAAGGCCACCGCTTCGGGGACCAGCGCCAGCGCCACCGTGAGGCCCGACAGCAGTTCGATCCGGAGGCGCGACGGGGTCAGCGCATCGTTGGGGGCCAGGCTGAGGTCGGGCAAGGTGATGCGGTCGGCGAAGTTCGCCAGAATCGATTTATTGGCCATGGGGCGTCCTTCTCGGGGTGTTGTTTGCGCTATTACTGCACCACGACGCGAATGGCCACCCGGCCCCGGGTGCGCGGCGGAACGGTCGGCCCATCGGGCGCGCCCGATGCTCAGGCTTTGCGCAACCGGTGCAGCTTCGCGTCGGTTTGACTTTTCATCGCGCGCCGCCCGGTGCAGTCTGCCGCTGCAATCCAAAGGGGTGTGACATGACGGAAACGATGATTGGCGTGATCGGCGGGTCGGGGATCTATGACATCGACGGGCTGGACGGCGCGGAATGGATGACCGTGACGGGCCCCTGGGGCGCGCCGTCCGACCAGATCCTGACCGGCAGTCTGGGCGGGGTGAGGATGGCCTTTCTGCCGCGACACGGGCGCGGTCATGTGCACAGCCCGACCACCGTGCCCTACCGCGCCAATATCGATGCGCTGAAACGGCTGGGGGTCACGGATGTGATCAGCGTCAGCGCTTGCGGGTCGTTCCGCGAAGAAATGGCGCCAGGAGATTTCGTGATCGTCGACCAGTTCATCGACCGGACCTTTGCGCGGGAAAAGAGCTTTTTCGGTACGGGCTGCGTGGCGCATGTGTCGGTGGCGCATCCGACCTGCCCGCGTCTGGGGGCGGCGTGCCTGACGGCCGCGCGCGACGCTGGCATCACCGTGCACGAGGGCGGCACCTATCTGGCCATGGAGGGCCCGCAATTCTCGACCCTGGCGGAATCGAAGATGTACCGGGAAAGCTGGGGCGCGGATGTCATCGGCATGACCAACATGCCCGAGGCCAAGCTCGCGCGCGAGGCCGAGCTTTGCTATGCCTCTGTCGCGATGATCACCGACTATGACAGCTGGCATCCCGACCACGGCGAGGTCGACGTGACGCAAATCATCGCCACGCTCATGGGCAATGCCGACAAGGGGCGGGACCTCGTCGCGCGCTTGCCCGCGCTTCTCGGCCCCGACCGGGCGCCCTGCCCGCACGGCTGCGACCGGGCGCTCGAATTCGCCATCCTGACGCAGGAACCCAACCGCGACCCGGAGCTGATGGCCAAGCTCGACGCGGTGGCGGGCCGGGTGCTGGGGGCAAGCGCATGAAGACCGTTCAGGATTACATCCGCACCATCCCGGATTTCCCACACGAGGGGATCATGTTCCGCGATGTGACCACGCTTTTCGCCGATCCGCGCGGGTTTCGCATGGCCATTGACCAGCTCTTGCACCCCTACGCGGGTGTACGGTTCGACAAGGTCGTAGGGCTTGAGGCGCGCGGATTCATCCTGGGCGGCGCGGTGGCGCATCAGCTGTCGGCCGGTTTCGTCCCGATCCGCAAGAAGGGCAAGCTGCCCGGCAAGGTCATTTCCGAGGAATACACACTGGAATACGGCTCTGCCGTGGTCGAGGTGCATGACGACGCGATCCAGCCGGGCGAACGTATTCTGGTGGTCGACGACCTGCTGGCCACCGGGGGCACCGCCGAGGCCGGGATCAAGCTGGTCGAGCGGTTGGGCGGCGAGATCATCGGCTGCGCCTTCATCGTCGACCTGCCCGAACTGGGCGGTCGCAAGCGGATAGAGGCGCTGGGGATGGAGGTGCATGCGCTCTGCACCTTTGACGGGGCCTGACGCCCCGCGTCAGACGTTGAAGGCGTCGGCCCAGTCGGGATGACGGCGGCGCTGCGCGTTTACGAAGGGACAAAGCGGCACGATCCGGAACCCTTCGGCGCGGGCATCCGCGACCAGCCGCTCGACCAGCGCCAGCCCCGCCCCGGTGCCGCGCAGAGCGTCAGGCACACCGGTATGATCGGCAATGACCATGGTCGGGGACGAGATGGAATAGGTCAGCTCCGCCTCGTGCCCGCCCTGCCGGATCACGTAGCGCCCGCGCGATCCCTCGACCTCGCGGGCGATGTCGAACTCAGACAAGCGTCGCCTCGGTCGCGGCGCGAATCTCGTCCTCGGTCACGCCCTCGGCGCATTCGACGATCTTCAGCCCGCCCTCGACCACATCGAGCACGCCGAGGTTGGTGATGATCCGGTCGACCACGCCCGTACCGGTCAGCGGCAGCGTGCATTCCTTGAGCAGCTTCGATTCACCAGCCTTGTTGGTGTGATCCATGACCACGATGACCTTCTTGACGCCGGCCACGAGGTCCATGGCGCCGCCCATGCCCTTCACCAGCTTGCCCGGGATCATCCAGTTCGCGAGATCACCGTTTTCGGCCACCTCCATCGCGCCCAGGATCGCCGCCGCGATCTTGCCGCCGCGGATCATGCCAAAGGACATGGCGCTGTCGAAATACGAGGTCCGCGCCAGTTCGGTGATTGTCTGCTTGCCCGCGTTGATCAGATCGGGGTCTTCCTCGCCCTCGAACGGGAAGGGCCCCATGCCCAGCATGCCGTTTTCGGACTGCAGGGTGATGTCCTTGTCGCCCACGTAGTTTGCCACCAGCGTCGGAATCCCGATGCCGAGGTTCACGTACATGCCGTCTTCAAGCTCTTGCGCGGCCCTTTCGGCCATCTGGTTGCGGTCCCAGGGCATTATGCGTCCTCCCGGCTGCGTGTGGTGACTTTTTCGATCCGCTTTTCATGCGTGCCCTGGATGATCCGGTGCACGAAGATGCCCGGCAGGTGGATGTGATCGGGATCAAGGCTGCCGCGTTCGACGATCTCTTCGACCTCGACCACACAGGTCTTGCCGCACATTGCGGCGGGCGGGTTGAAATTGCGGGCGGTCTTGCGGAACACCAGGTTGCCGGTGTCGTCGGCCTTCCATGCCTTGACGATCGACAGGTCGGCGACGATGCCCCGCTCCATGATGTAGGTTTCGCCGTCGAAATCCTTGTGTTCCTTGCCTTCCGCGATCCGCGTGCCGACGCCGGTCTTGGTGTAGAAGCCCGGGATGCCGCAGCCGCCCGCGCGCATGCGCTCGGCCAGCGTGCCTTGCGGGTTAAATTCAAGCTCAAGCTCGCCCGACAGGTACTGCCGCATGAATTCGGCGTTTTCACCGACGTAAGAGCTGATCATCTTCTTCACCTGCCGTGTCTGCAGCAGGATGCCGATGCCGAAATCGTCGACGCCCGCGTTGTTGGACGCAAAGGTCAGGTCCTTGGTGCCGGCGTCCTTGATCGCCTGCAGCAGCAGTTCGGGAATGCCGCAGAGGCCAAAGCCCCCCGCAGCGATGAACATGCCGTCGTGCAAAAGCCCATCAAGGGCCTCTGCCGCCGAGCCGTACACTTTCTTCATGACAACGCTCCTTGCTGATTGGCCCGAGTTGTGGCGCGCGCAAGGGGATAAGTCAACGCGGATGCCGCAGTGCGGCGCGACCTCAGATCAGCCGCACCTGCGTGCCGATGGGCGTGATCGCAAAGAGTTCGGCGATCTTTTCGTTATAAAGCCCGATGCATCCATCCGACGACGGCCGCCCGATCTTGCGGGTGTCGTGGGTGCCGTGGATCAGATAGGCGGGCCAGTCCAGGTACATGGCATGGGTGCCCAGCGGATTGTCGGGCGCGCCGCCTGCCACCGGCTCCCAGTCGGGAAAGCGTTCCATCTGGCTGGCTGTCGGGGTCCAGCTGGGCCCGACCTTCTTGCGCACGATGCTGGTATAGCCGCGCTTGGTCAGCTCGTCGGTCCGGGGCACCGAGGTCGGGTAGATACGGTAATCGGTGCCGTCGGCGTTCCAGAAATGCAGAGCCCGGCTGGCGGTGTCGCAGACGATGGCCCCCTGCCCCAGCGTTTCGAAGTGATCGCGCCAGTCCTGGCTCACGAAGCTCGAGATGTTGGCGCGGTTGATCGACGGCGCGGCCAGTACCTGCAGCGGCAGGGCGGTTGCGGCGGCGCCCAAAAGCAGCGCGCGACGGTTGAGATGGTGTGCCATGACGGGACCTTTCGGAATTGCCTGTTTTCCGGCAACCTGCCGACCGGCCCCGGGATTGACCAATCACATGCGCTTGAAGCGGCGTGAGACCGGCGGCTTTCGGCCCATCCGGTCAGTCATTGCCTTTGGATGCGGCCTTTTTGGCCGCAGGTTTCTTGGCCGCGGCCTTTTTCGCGGCGGGTTTCTTGGCGGCGGACTTTTTCTTGGGCGCCTTCTTGCCCGACTTGGCGGCCTTTTCAGCGATGAGGTCTACCGCCATGGCCATGGTCACGTCATCGGGTTCGGTCCCTTTGGGCAGGGTCGCATTTACCTTTTCCCACTTCACATAGGGGCCATAGCGGCCTTCCATGACACTGACGGCGCCGCCGCCTTCGGGATGTTCACCCAGTTCTTTCAACGGCTTGGCCGCCGTTCTGCCGCGCCCGCCGGGGTTGGCGCGCTTTTCGGCCAAAAGCTCGACCGCGCGGTTCATGCCCACTTCGAACACGTCCTGCGGGTCCTTGAGGCTGGCGTAGACGGGCTTTGCCTCGTCCGGCAGCTGGTGCATGATGTAGGGGCCGAACCGGCCAAAATTGCTCTTCATCTCGCCGCCATCGGGGTGCATGCCGATGGAGCGGGGCAGGCTGAGCAGCGTCAGCGCCTTTTCCAGCGTCATATCCTCGGCCTGCCAGCCCTTGGGCAAGCTGGCGCGTTTCGGGCGCTTGTTCTCCTCGGTCACCTCGCCGCGCTGCACGTAAGGCCCGAACCGACCGGTGCGAAGGGAGATCTCGTCCCCCTGATCCTCGCCCAGGACCCTGTCTTCGGTCTCGGCCGCGTCGCCGCCGATGGGGCGGGTATAGCGGCATTCCGGATAGCGCCCGCAGCCGACAAAGCCGCCGGTGCGCGAGGTCTTGAGGTGCAGCTTGCCTTCGCCACAGAGCGGACAGGTGCGCGGATCGCTGCCATCCTCGCGCGGCGGATAAAGCTGCGGCGCAAGCGCGTCGTCCAGCACATCCAGCACCTCGGCAATGCGCAGATCGGAAGTTTCGGAAATCGCGGCGGAAAAGTCGCGCCAGAACCGGCCCAGCAGATCCTTGTAGTCCTTCTGGCCCGCGCTGACGTCGTCAAGCTCGTCCTCAAGCGCGGCGGTGAAATCGTACTCGATGTAGCGCTTGAAGAAATTCAGCAGAAAGATTGTGACGATCCGGCCCTTGTCCTCGGGGAAAAGGCGGTTCTTGTCCTTGCGGACGTATTCGCGGTCCTGGATCGTGGTGATCACGCTGGCATAGGTCGACGGGCGGCCGATCCCCAACTCTTCCATCTTCTTGACCAGCGTCGCCTCGGTATAGCGCGGCGGTGGCTGGGTGTGCGATTGCGTGGCCAGCACGGCGGCATTGTCCGACAGCACCGCAACAGCGCCCTTGTCGGCGGCGCCGCCGTCCTCGGCCCGGGTGGTGGCCTTGGTGTAATCGGCCTTGAGGCCGGATTTGCCGAATTTTGCGGGCTCGCCCTCGCTGATCTGCGGCAGGCGCTTGTCGTCATCCTCGACCGGTTCGTCGCGGCCTTCCTCATAGACCTTGAGGAAGCCGTCGAACAGCACCACCTGACCGGTGGCGCGCAGTTCGACCTGGCCGTCGCGGCTGCCGATGTCGACGGTGGTGCGTTCCATCCGCGCGGCTTCCATCTGGCAGGCCAGCGTGCGCTTCCAGATCAGATCGTAAAGCTTGCGCTGGTCGGCATCGCGCAGTTTCAGCGCCTCGGCATCCTTGGCCATGTCGGTGGGCCGGATGCATTCATGCGCTTCCTGCGCGTTCTTGGCCTTGTTCTTGTAGATGCGCGGGCTGCTGGGCACGTATTTGTCGCCGTAACGATCCTTGATCGCGCTGCGCGCTTCTTGCACCGCCTCGGGGGCCATGTCGATGCCGTCGGTCCGCATGTAGGTGATGTGCCCGGCCTCATAAAGCCGCTGCGCGGTGGACATGCAGATCTTGGCGCCCATTCCGAACTTGCGGCTCGCCTCCTGCTGCAGGGTCGAGGTCATGAACGGGGCCGAAGGGTTGCGGTTGGCGGGCTTGGCCTCGACCGAAGTCACGCTCAGCTCGCGGCTGATCACCGCCTGCACGGCCAGTTCGGCCTGGGTGCGGTTTTCAAGGTCGTAACGGTCAAGCTTCTTGCCCGCGAGCTTCGTCAGCCGCGCCTCGTATTCCTGGCCGCGCGGCGTCGCCAGCTGCGCCTTGACCTGCCAGTATTCGCGCGGATTGAACGCCTCGATCTCCATCTCGCGCTCGACGATGAGGCGCAGGCATACCGACTGCACCCGGCCCGCCGACCGGGCCCCCGGCAGCTTGCGCCAGAGCACCGGCGACAGGTTGAAACCGACGAGGTAGTCAAGCGCGCGGCGCGCCAGATAGGCCTCGACCAGCGGCGCGTCGATGTCGCGCGGATTGGCCATCGCCTCGGTCACCGCCTGTTTGGTGATCGCGTTGAAGGTCACGCGGCTGACGGCCGTGTCCTTCTTGATCGACCGGCGTTTGGTCAACGCCTCCTTGAGGTGCCAGCTGATCGCCTCTCCCTCGCGGTCGGGGTCGGTGGCGAGAATGAGCGCATTGTCGGATTTCAGCGCCTCGGCGATGGCCGACACGTGTTTGCGGCTGTCGTTGGCCACCTCCCAGGTCATGTCAAAGCCGTTTTCGGTGTCGACCGACCCGTCCTTGGGCGGCAGGTCGCGCACATGGCCGTAAGAGGCCAGAACGGTGTAGTCGGACCCGAGATATTTGTTGATCGTCTTGGCCTTGGCCGGGGATTCTACGACAACGACGGGCATGAAAAATGGACCTTTCGGGGCAACAGATGGCTCGCGTATGGCGTTCTGGCATGTGGGGTGCAAGGGATATTTGTCAATCCGCGCCGCTCTGACGCTTGGGGCCGGGCGCGGTTTGTGGCATGACGGGAAGCAGGCGCAGGGGAGGATCGGAATGCGGTATTTGTTGGGGATTTTGCTGTTTTGTCTGCCCGTCTCGGCCCTGGGTTGGAGCACGCCGGACCGCGGCACAGCGACGCGCGCCGCGCTGATGGATGCGCTGCGCCCGCATGCGGAATGGCAGTTGGGCGCGCCGGTGGTCTTTGTGGTGTCGGACCTGCGGGTGCAGGGGGACGTGGCGTTCGGAAACCTGCGCGCGACCCGCGCCGGAGGGGGCGAGATCGACCTTTACCGGACCCCGGATTACCGGCGCGGGCTGATCGATCCGGAGTATATGGACGGACCGCGATACCAGGCGCTGTTCCGGCGGTCGGGCGACACCTGGGTCGCGGTGCACTGGGCGCTTGGGGCGACGGACGCCTGGTGGTACAACCCCGAATTCTGCCCGCTCTGGCAATCGGTGATCCCCGAGGTGTGCGGCTGAGGACGATCAGACCGTCCGCGCCAGCAGCCCGCCAGGCTGGCGGGTGATCTGGCCTGCCAGTTCCAGGTCGGTGAGCGCGGGGCCCAGGTGATGCGCCGGGGCATCCATGTCGCGAATCAACTGATCCTCGGCCATAGGCGACGGTCCCAGCCGTTCGAGAATCGCACGGTGCAGGCGCGCGGTGTCGGGCAGCGGTTTTGCCGGGCGCGCCGCCGGTTCCGGCAGGTCCAGCACGGGCTGCGGCGCGGGCGCGTCGACAGGCGGCAGGGCCTCGATCACATCCTCGGCGCTGCGCACCAGCCGTGCGCCGTCGCGGATCAGCATGTTGCAGCCGCCCGCGCGCGCATCGAAGGGATGGCCCGGCACGGCCAGCACCTCGCGCCCCTGATCGAGCGCGCACCGCGCGGTGATGAGAGAGCCGGATTTCGCCGCCGCCTCGACCACAACGGTGGCTTGTGCCAGGCCCGAGATGATGCGGTTGCGGGCAGGAAAGTGGCGGGCCTGCGGTTGCAGGCCCATCGGCTGTTCGCTCAGGCGCAGGCCGCCTGCATGCACCATATCCTCGGCCAGCTTGGCGTTTTCCGATGGGTAAAGCACGTCGACCCCGCCGCCCAGCACCGCGATGGTGCCGGTGCCCAGGCTGGCCATATGCGCCGCCGTGTCGATGCCACGGGCAAGGCCCGACACGATGACGAACCCCGCCTCGCCCAGCCCCTGGGCCAGCGCGCGGGCCATGCGGGTCCCCAGCGACGAGGCGTTGCGCGCCCCCACCAGCGCCACCATCGGCCGCATCAGCAACGCCGGATCGCCCACCGCCCAGAGCATCGGCGGGGCATCGGCAAGATCGGCAAGGGCGGTAGGATAGCCTGCCTCGCCCCGGCAGATCAGCCGGGCGCGGGCCATGCGCGCCGATTTCCATTCGGCCAGAACGACGCCTTCGGGGCAGATCTTGTAGCCTTCGACCCCGGCGGCGGCGGCCACCTCGGGCAGGGCGGCAAGCGCCGCCCGGGCGGTGCCGTGATCGGCCATCAGCCGGTAGAAGGTCGACACGCCGACACGGCGCGAGCGCAAGAGACGAAGCCAGTCCAACCGGTCGTCTTCCGAGGTGGGTGGGAGTAGGGGGTGAGTGGAAGAATTTGCTTGCCCTGTCATCCTGACTCCGTCGCTTGCCAGGATGTGATAGCGTACGGTTGGTTAACCGGACATGAACAGATCGCGGATTGTTGGGGGGGGGCGGCCCCTACCCCGCCTGCGCGCCGCCCACGGTCAGCCCGCCGATCATCACCGTGGGCTGGCCCACGCCGACCGGCACCCATTGGCCCTGTTTTCCGCAGTTGCCCATGCCGGGATCAAGCGCCATGTCGTTGCCAAGCGCCCGGATCTGCTGCAACGCCGTGGCGCCGTCACCGATCAGGGTGGCGCCCTTGACCGCATGGCCGACCTTGCCGTTCTTCACGCGGTAGGCCTCGGTGCAGGAAAACACGAACTTGCCGTTGGTGATGTCCACCTGGCCGCCGCCGAATCCCACGGCATAGATCCCGTCCTTGAGGTCCGCGACCAGATCGGCCGGCGTGGCGTCGCCGCCCAGCATGTAGGTGTTGGTCATCCGTGGCATCGGCGCATGGGCGTAGGATTGGCGCCGCCCGTTGCCAGTGGGCGCCACGCCCATCAGGCGCGCGTTCTGCCGGTCCTGCATGTAGCCCACCAGAATGCCGTCCTCGATCAGCACGTTCTTGCCCGACGGCGTGCCTTCGTCGTCGATGGTGATCGACCCGCGCCGGTCGGGGATGGTGCCGTCGTCCAGCACGGTCACGCCGGGGGCCGCGACGCGCTGGCCCATGAGCCCGGCAAAGGCCGAACTGCCCTTGCGGTTGAAATCCCCCTCGAGCCCGTGGCCCACGGCTTCGTGCAGCAGGATGCCGGGCCAGCCCGGGCCCAGCACGATGTCCATGACGCCTGCGGGCGCAGGTTCGGCCGACAGGTTCACCAGCGCCACGCGCAGCGCCTCGCGCGCCTTGGACTGCCAGTCCTGCGGCTCCAGCAGACCGTCCAGCGTGACGCGCCCGCCGCCACCGGCGCTGCCCGCCTCGCGGCGGCCGTTCTCTTCGACGATCACGCTGACGTTCACGCGGGTCATCGGGCGCACATCCGTCACCAGCGTGCCGTCGGCGCGCAGGATGGCCACCTCCTGACACGAGGCCGCGATAGACGCGGTGACCTGCACCACCCGGGGGTCGAGATCGCGGGCGAAGGCGTCGATGTCGCGCAGGGTGCCGATCTTGACCGGAAAGGCCTGCCCGGCGATGGGGTCGGCATCTGTATAAAGCGTGCGGTTGGTGCGCGGCGGCGCATCGGCCAGCAGCCCACCCCCCGCGCCCACGGCCAGACGCGCGGTTTCCGACGCGCGCGTCAGGGCGGACTCGCTCAGATCGGTGGAATGGGCGTATCCCGCCACCTCTCCGCGCACGGCGCGCAGGCCGAATCCCTCGGACGCCTCGAAGTTCGCGGATTTGACCCGCCCGTCGTCCAGCAACAGCCCCTCGGACCGGCGGCGTTCGAGGAAAAGCTCGCCGTCATCGGCCCCGACCAGCGTTTCGCGCAGCGTGGCAAGGCTGCGGTCAAGGTCGAGCGCCGTCTCGAACGGGCGGAAAGGCTGGTCTGACATTGGATTTCGCTCTCATACTTTGGGTGCAAGCGTCCGTTTGCCGCAAGCATCATTCTTTATCTACATCCAAGAATATGGTTTTAAGCGTCCAGAGCACAATGGGGGTGCATGCGCGGCCGATGCAGGCTTGCACCGGACCACCCCCGCGGCGCAGAATGACGAACAGCAACCGATCAGGGTGAGACATGCGACTTAAAACAATGCTGACGGGCCTTATGGGTGCCCTCGCGGCCACACCGGCACTGGCCCAAGAGGGACTTGAGATCATCGGACGCCCGGTCGACGGCGCGATGGGCTTTCAGCCCGCCGTGACGGAACTGGCGCGCGACATTCACTGGCTCGATGGCATGGTCAACGTGATCATCTTCGCCATCACCGCTTTTGTTGTGGTCCTGCTGGGCTGGTGCATCGTGCGGTTCAACGGCCGCGCCAACAAGACGCCCGCGACCTTCACCCACAACTCCCCGATCGAGATTGCATGGACGATCATCCCGATCGTGATTCTGGTCTTCATCGGTGCCTTCTCCCTGCCGGTGCTGTTCAAGCAGCAGGAAATCCCGGCCGCCGACGTGACCATCAAGGCGACCGGCTACCAGTGGTACTGGGGCTATGAATACGTCGATCACGATTTCGCCTTCGACAGCTACATGATCGGCTCGCCCGCCACCGGCGGCGAGAACCGCAAGACCGACGAGGTCGTCGCGCAGCTGGAAGAGGCCGGATATTCCGAGGACGAATGGCTTCTGGCGACCGATACCGCCGTCGTGGTGCCCGTGGACAAGACCGTGGTCATTCAGGTCACCGGCGGCGACGTGATCCACAGCTGGACCATTCCCGCCTTCGGCGTAAAGCAGGATGGCATTCCGGGTCGCCTTGCGCAGCTTTGGTTCAAGGCCGAGCAGGAAGGCATCTACTTCGGCCAGTGTTCGGAACTTTGCGGTCAGGCGCATGCCTACATGCCGATCACCGTCAAGGTGGTAAGCCAAGAAGAGTATGACGCCTGGCTCGAAGGCGCGATCGAGGAATACGCAGGCACGCCGCAAAGCTACCAGGTGGCATCCAAGTAAACCTGCGTCGGGGCGCCCATCCGAGGTGCTCCGGGCGAAGTTCGGAAACTGAAGGCACGACATGACCGATGCAAGCATCAACGAGGGCGGCCTTGAGGGCGAGGCGCAGTTCGGCGATTATTTCGCCCTGCTGAAACCGCGCGTGATGACGCTTGTCGTGTTCACGGCGCTGGTGGGCCTCTTGGCCGCGCCGGTGCCGCTGCACCCCTTCGTGGCCTTCTGCGCGATCCTGTTCATCGCCGTGGGCGGCGGCGCGTCGGGCGCGCTCAACATGTGGTGGGATGCGGATATCGACGCGGTGATGAAGCGCACGGCGCGCCGCCCCATTCCGGCGGGCAAGGTCACCGGAGACGAGGCGCTGGCCATCGGTCTGTTCCTGTCGGTCCTGTCCGTCGTGTTCCTAGGCCTTGCGACCAACTGGGTCGCGGGTGGGCTTCTGGCCTTTACGATCTTTTTCTACGTGGTGATCTACACCATGTGGCTCAAGCGCTGGACGCCGCAGAACATCGTCATCGGCGGCGCCGCCGGTGCGTTTCCTCCGATGATCGGCTGGGCCGCGGCCACGGGTGGAATCGCACCCGAATCGGTGCTGATGTTCTGCCTGACGTTCATGTGGACGCCGCCGCATTTCTGGGCTTTGGCGCTTTTCATCCGCAAGGATTACGACCATGCCGGCGTGCCGATGCTGACCGTGACCCACGGACGCCGCAGTACCCGCAACCACATCCTGGTCTACACGCTGCTGCTGGCCGCATTGGCGCTGGCCATGGCCTTTACCTCGGCCGGCGGGCCGATCTATCTGGTGACGGCGCTGGTGCTCAACACGCTCTTCGTCAAGGGCGCCATCGACATCTGGCGCCGCGACGAAGCGGCATCGGAGGCCGACAACTTCAAGGCCGAGAAGAGCTTCTTCAAGCTGTCGCTCCTCTATCTTTTCGCGCATTTCGGCGCGATCCTGATCGAAGCGGCGCTGACCCGTCTGGGCTTTGCCGGGCTGGACCTGGGGGTCTGGTCATGAGCCTGAACAAAACCCACGAAATTCACACCCGCCGGTTCGGGCGCAACCTGGGCGTCGGCCTGGTGCTGGCGTCGTTCATCGCGGTGATCTTTGGCCTGACGGTCGTCAAGGTCTCGCGCGGTGACTATGAACCCGTGCGCGCCCCGGCGGTGGAGGCGAACTGATGGCGATGGATCCGAAATCGAAAACGGTGGTGCAGCTGCTGAGCGTCGTGCTGACCATGGGCGCGCTGGCTTGGGCGTCGGTGCCGTTCTACGACTGGTTCTGCCGCGTCACCGGCTTCGGCGGGGTGACGCAGGTGGCCGATGCGGGCAGCGACACGGTGCTGGACCGCGAAATCACGGTGCGCTTCGACGGCAATGTCGAGAAAGGCATGGCCTGGGAATTCAAGCCCATGGAACGCACCATGAAAATGAAGATCGGTGAAGACGGGCTGGCGTTCTACGAAGCCTACAATCCCACCGACAAGCCAATCGCCGGACAGGCGTCTTACAACGTCACGCCGTTCGAGGCAGGCGGATTCTTCAACAAGATCGAATGTTTCTGCTTCACCGAACAGGTGCTGATGCCCGGAGAGCGCGTCGAGATGCCGGTGAACTTTTTCGTCGATCCCGAGATCGCCACCGACCGCGATGCGAAGTACATCAACGAAATCACGCTGTCCTATACCTTTTACCAGATCGACCTGCCCGAAGACACGCAGGCCGCGCTGGACACCGATGCGGATACGTCCGTCAACTAACCGATATGCCTGACCAACGAGGGACCCACGATGGCGCATGCTAAGAACCACGACTACCACATTCTGAACCCCTCAATCTGGCCGCTGCTCGGAGCCGTGGCTGGATTCGTGATGCTTTTCGGGGCCGTGCTTTTCTTCCACGGCAGCGGTCCGTGGATGCTGCTGATCGGCCTTGTGGGCACGCTCTACGTGATGTTCGGCTGGTGGGCCGAAGTGGTGACCGAAAGCCAGGTGGGCGATCACACGCCCGTCGTCCAGATCGGTCTGAAATACGGGTTCATCCTGTTCATCATGTCCGAGGTGATGTTCTTTTTCGCGTGGTTCTGGAGCTTTTTCAAACACGCGATGTACCCGATGGGCCCCGACAGCCCGGCGGTCGATGGCGTCTGGCCGCCAGTGGGCATCGAAACCTTCGACCCCTGGCACCTGCCGCTGATCAACACGCTGATCCTGCTGTGCTCGGGCGCTGCGGCCACCTGGGCGCACCACGCGCTGGTGCATGAGAACAACCGCACCGACATGAAGAACGGCCTGATCCTGGCGATCGCGCTGGGTGTGCTCTTCACCGCCTTTCAGGTCTATGAATACAGCCACGCCGCCTTTGGCTTCTCGGGCAACATCTACGGTGCCAACTTCTTCATGGCGACGGGCTTTCACGGCGCGCATGTGATCATCGGCACGATCTTCCTGTTTGTCTGCCTGCTGCGGCTGATGAAGGGACATTTCACCCCGACCAAACACGTCGGTTTCGAGGCCGCGGCCTGGTACTGGCACTTCGTCGACGTCGTGTGGCTGTTCCTCTTTGCCGCGGTCTACGTCTGGGGCGGCTGAGACCGGTCTGCTTTGAAAAACGCAAGCGCCCGCTTTTCGGCGGGCGTTTTGCATTTCGGGGGCGCTGCCCCCGTCGCGGCAGGCCGCGACTCCCCCGAAGTATTTCCGGGCAGATGAAACATCTGCATTCGAGTTGAGACCGCCGCGCCACCGCGCTAAGGCAGGTGCGCATCATGTCGCGCCCGGGCTGGCGCGCAAGACAAGGACGTGACCCGTTGCAGGTGAAACGCATTCTGGCGCCATTGCTGTTCGGCCTTCTGGGGGTCGGCATCCTGCTGAGCCTTGGCATCTGGCAGCTGCAGCGGCTGGACTGGAAGCGCGGCATTCTGGATCAGATCGAAACGCGCATCGCGGGCGCGCCAGAGCCGCTGCCGGTCATGGTTTCGCCCACCGAACAGAGATATCAGCCGGTGGTGCTGGACGGGATGATCGGCGACGAGGAGCTGCGGGTTCTGGTGTCGGTCAAACAGGTCGGCGCGGGCTACCGGATCATTTCGCCCTTCGACACCGGCGACCGCCGGGTTCTGCTGGACCGCGGCTTTGTCCCGGTGGCGGATGGCGACGCGCCACGCAGCGGCGGGGCGGCGCAGGTCACCGGCAACCTGCACTGGCCCGACGACCGCAATGCGTCGACGCCCGAGAATGACGTCGAGGGTAACATCTGGTTCGCCCGCGACATCGGCGCAATGGCCGAGGTGCTGCAGACCGAACCGCTGCTGGTGATCGCCCGCGAGGTCGACCCCACCGATCCGGGGCTGCGGCCCTTGCCGGTGGACACGACCGGAATTCCGAACGATCACTTGCAGTACGCGATCACATGGTTTTCGCTGGCGGCGGTCTGGGCGGTGATGACCGGCGCCCTGATTCTGCGCCAGCGCAACAAAGACAAAGGCCCCAAGGCATGAAATACATCTCGACCCGGGGAAAAGCCCCTTCCCTCAGCTTTGAAGAGGCGATGCTGTCGGGGCTGGCGCGCGATGGCGGGCTTTATGTGCCCGAGCCGGTTCCGCAGATGTCCGCCGATGACATCCGGGCGCTGCACGGGCTGAGCTATGAGGAGGTCGCGTTCCGGGTGATGCGGCCGTTTGTCGGCGAGGGTTTCACCGACGAGGTCTTTGCCGATCTCATCGCCAGGAGCTATGCGGGATTCGGCCACGGCGCGCGCGCGCCTTTGGTGCAGCTTGCCCCGGGGCATTTCCTGCTGGAACTGTTTCACGGGCCGACACTGGCGTTCAAGGATTTCGCCATGCAGCTGATCGGCCAGCTGTTCGAAGAGGCGCTGACCCGGCGCGGGGAGCGCGTGACCATCGTCGGTGCCACCTCGGGCGACACCGGCAGCGCCGCGATCGAGGCGTTCCGGGGGCTGGATGCGGTCGATGTCTTCATCCTCTACCCGCATGGCCGCGTCAGCGAGGTGCAGCGGCGGCAGATGACCACGCCGGTCGAGGACAACGTGCACGCGGTCGCGATGGACGGACATTTCGACGACTGCCAGGCGCGGCTCAAGGACATGTTCAACGATTTCGAGTTCCGCGACGGCGTGCGGCTAGCGGGGGTGAACAGCATCAACTGGGCGCGGGTGCTGGCGCAGGTTGTCTACTACTTCTCTTCCGCCGTTTCGCTTGGCGCGCCGGACCGCAAGGTCAGCTTTACCGTGCCCACCGGCAATTTCGGCGATATCTTCGCGGGCTATATCGCCAAGAAGATGGGCCTGCCCATCGGCCGGCTTGTGGTGGCCACGAACCAGAACGACATCCTGCACCGCTGCCTGACCTCGGGCGAGTACCGCACCGATCAGGTGACACCGTCGATTTCGCCGTCGATGGACATCCAGGTCAGCTCCAACTTCGAACGCGCGCTGTTCGACGCCTACGGTCGCGACGGCAATGCCGTGAGCCAGTTGATGGACGAGCTGAAGACCGGCGGCTTCAAGGTAAGCCAGGGCGCGCTGGAAACCCTGCGCGACCATTTCGACAGCGGTCGCGTCAGCGAGGACGAAACCCTCGCCACGATCACCGCGGCCCATGCGACCATGGGTGAGCTTTTGTGTCCGCATTCCGCCGTCGGCGTCGCCGTGGCCGAGGCGCAGCGTGATCCGCAGGTGCCGATGATCACGCTCGCCACCGCGCATCCGGCGAAATTCCCCGACGCGGTGGAACAGGCCAGCGGCATTCGCCCGCCCCTGCCCGAGCGGATGGCCGACCTTTACAACCGGCCCGAACGCGTCACCCGCGCGCGCAACGATCTTGCCGACCTCAAAACCCTGATCAAGGAGCGCATCCCCTCGTGAGCGTCAACATCACCACCCTGCCCAACGGCTTTCGCATCGTCACCGAACACATGCCCGGCCTGCAATCGGCCTCGATCGGGATCTGGGTGACCGCGGGCGGGCGGCACGAACGGCCCGAGCAGAACGGCATCGCGCATTTTCTGGAACACATGGCGTTCAAGGGCACTAAGACGCGCAGCGCGCTGCAGATCGCCGAGGCGATCGAGGATGTGGGCGGCTACATCAATGCCTACACCAGTCGCGAATGCACGGCCTATTACGCGCGGGTCCTCAAGGCCGACGTGGGCCTGGGGCTGGACGTGATCGCCGACATCCTGCGCAACCCGGTCTTCGATCCGCGCGAGATCGAGACGGAGCGCGGCGTGATCCTGCAAGAGATCGGTCAGGCGCTGGACACGCCCGACGACGTGATTTTCGACTGGCTGCAGGAAATGGCCTATCCCGATCAGCCCATCGGGCGCACCATTCTGGGCGAGGCGGCGAACGTGAATCGCTTCAATGCCGATGACCTGGCGGGCTTTGTGACCGAACATTACGGCCCCGACCAGATGATCCTGTCCGCCGCCGGTGCCGTCGATCACGGCAGCCTTGTCCGGCAGGCCGAGCTGCTTTTCGCCGATATGGCGCCGCGCGATGCCGATGCGGCCGATCCGGCCACGTTTTCCGGGGGGGAAAGCCGCCATGAAAAGCAGCTGGAACAGGCGCATTTCGCGCTGGCCTTCGAATCCCCGGGATACCGCGACGACGGGTTCTATACCGCGCAGGTCTATTCCATCGCCCTGGGCGGCGGCATGTCGAGCCGTCTGTTCCAGGAGGTGCGCGAGAAACGCGGGCTGTGCTACACGATCTTCGCCCAGACCGGCGCCTATGCCGACACCGGCATGACCACGATCTACGCGGGCACCAGCGGTGACGAGCTGCGCGATCTGGCGCATCTGACGGTGGACGAGATGAAGCGCGCCGCCACCGACATGAGCCCCGAAGAGGTCGCCCGTGCCCGCGCCCAGATGAAGGCCGGGCTGCTCATGGGCCTGGAAAGCCCATCGAGCCGCGCCGAACGGCTGGCCCGCATGGTGCAGATCTGGGGCGAGGTGCCGCCCATCGAACAGACGGTGGCCCGGATCGACAATGTGACCACCGGCGATGTCCGGGTCTTTGCCGAACATATTGCCGGGGCCGCGCCTGCCGCGATGGCGCTTTACGGGCCGGTGTCGGGCGCGCCCGTGCTGGCCGATCTGCAGGCCCGCAGGGTGGCCTGATGATGCTGATGCGGCGCAAGCTGCGGATCGAGACCGAGCGTCTGACCCTGCGTCCGCCGCAGCATGCGGATTACAACAGCTGGACCGCGCTGCGCCGCCAGTCCGAGGATTTCCTCACCCCGTGGGAGCCGACCTGGGCCGACGACCACCTGAGCCGCAAGGCCTTTACCAACCGCGTCTACTGGGCCAACCGGTCGGTCAACAGCGGCTCTGCGATGCCGCTTTTCCTGGTCCGCCGCGTCGATGATACATTGCTGGGCGCGATCACGCTGGACAATATCCGCCGCGGCCCGGCGCAGTCCGGCACGCTGGGCTACTGGACCGGGGCGCCCTTCGCGCGCCAAGGCTACATGGCCGAGGCGATCAAGGCGGTTGTGCATCACGCCTTTGAACGCATGGATCTGAGCCGTATCGAGGCCGCCTGCCTGCCGGAAAACGTCGCCTCGCGCGGGCTGCTGGAACGCTCGGGCTTCAAGTACGAGGGCGTGGCGCAAAGCTATCTGCAGATCAACGGCCGCTGGCGGACGCATGTGCTTTATGCCTCGCTGCGGCTGGACCGGCGCGGGCGCACGCAGGTGGGCTAGGCCTTGCGCGGGTATCTGCCCGCAATCTGACCCACGCATTTGTGGGCTGACCTTTGGCGATCTTGCGTTAGGCTTTGTCCAGATGTGAAGGAGCCGACGATGATCCGACTTGCCGCCGCCCTTGTCCTTCTGACCGCCGGTGCCGCCAGCGCCCAGGACACCCGCCGCCCCAGCCATTGCATCGCCGTGGCGGATGCCGCGCCCGGTCTTGAGTACCTGCACAAGGCCAGCTTTCGCGAGCCGGTCGCCGAGTACAACGTGCGGATCAGCTATATCGCGCATGCGTCCTTTCTGATCCAGACGCCGGGCGGGCTGAACGCGGTCACCGATTTCACCGGCTTTATCGGCAACACCACCCTGATCCCCGATGTCGTGACCATGAACCACGCGCATGACACGCATTGGACGCCCAATCCCGACCCGGCGATCCCGCACGCTCTGCCCGGCTGGGGCCCCTTCGGCGTCGGCATCGACCACCACCTGGATCTGGGCGAGATGCTGGTGCGCAACGTGTCGACCGACATCCGGTCGCAGTTCGGCGGGCGCGAAGACAACGGCAACTCCATTTTCGTCTTCGAGGTCGAAGGCCTGTGCATCGGCCATCTGGGCCATCTGCACCACGAACCCAACGACCAGCAATACGCCGCCCTCGGGCGGCTCGACGTGGTGATGGTGCCGGTCGATGGCGGCTATACGATGGAGCTACCGTCGATGATCCGCGTCGTGCAGCGGCTGAAATCCAGCGTGGTGATTCCGATGCACTGGTTTTCGGGGCGGTCGCTCGAATTCTTCCTCGACGGGATCAGCAAGGATTTCGCCATCGACCGCCGGACCGACAGCAGCATCGAGGTGTCGCTGCGCGATCTGCCCAGCCGCCCCACGGTGGTGGTGCTGCAACCCAGCTGGCTGCGCGACACCGAGTAAGTCCTCCCACCGGCTGCGCATCAGCAAACTGGCGCGCGGACGGCGGGTCCGCCGCTCTGGCTTGGCGGGTCTGACAGCAGTCGCTGAAAGAGACTTCAAAATCACACCTACGCCCCGTCGCGAAGCCCATCCGTCGACGGATCGTCCGCTTCGATCGTCATGCCATGCTGCGCCGCGATGTCCCTGACCGCCGCCTCATGCTCTTGCACCTGCCCGTCGAGCCAGGTCAGAAACAGCCGTACGGCGCGGCGGTGCAGGAACCGGTGCGGGCAGATCGCCCAATAGGCCGGAAACGACAGGATCGGCAGCGTCGGCGTCACCGGAACCAGCCGCCCCGCCGCAACCTCGGTCGCCGCCACGGCCAGCGATTCGAGCACCACGCCGGCCCCGTCCAGCGCCAGTTGCAGCGCCATGCTCGACCGGTCCATCAGGATGCTCTTGCGGTTGGCGGGGGTCTCGATCCCGTTGCGGTAAAGCCAGACATCCCACTGACACAGCGCCCGGGCGCTGTCGATCAGCCGCGCCGCCGCCAGCCGCGCCGCAGGATCGGGGTCGGCAGACAGGCCCGCCAGATAGGCGGGGCTGCACAGCGGCAGCACATCGTCCGACACGACCGGTTGCGCATGCAGCCCGGTCCAGTGGCCCGTGCCATAGCGGATATCCAGATCCATGATCTCTCGGTCGAAATCGGTCGGATCGGGGGCGGCATCGACGCGCAGATCCCAATCGGGATGGCGGGCGATGAAATCGCCCAGCCGGGGACCAAGCCAGCGCACGCCAAAGCTGGGCGTCACCCGCAGGTTTAGGCGGCGCGTCTCGTGCGTTTTGCCCAGGTTGCGCCGGGCGTCGCGCAGCATGCGGATCGCCGTGGCGCTGGCCTGAAAGAGTTGCTCGCCTTCAAGCGTCAGACTGATCTGCCTGCCCTGCCTGCGGAAAAGCCGCACGCCCATCTGCTGTTCCAGCAACTTGATCTGCTGGCTGACAGCCGAGGCCGAAACCGACAGTTCCTCTGCCGCGCGGGTCAGGGACCCGCGCCGCGCCACCGCTTCGAAATACGCCAGCGCGTTGAGGTTGAGCGGCTGGGACACGGCCCCGCCCCGGATCAATCTGCGCTGACAGCCTCTTGCCGCTGCTCGCCCAGCTTTTCGACCCGCACGGTCATCACCTCACCGGGTTTCAGAAAGCGCTGCGGCTTCATTCCCAGACCGACGCCCGACGGGGTGCCGGTGGCGATGATGTCGCCGGGCACCAGCTTCATGAACTGGCTCATGTAGCTGACGATTTCGCGCACCGTAAAGATCATGTCATCGGTCGAGCTGTCCTGCACCGTCTCGCCATTGAGGTCGAGCGACACCGCCAGGGTCTGTGGATCGCCAACCTCGTCCGCCGTCACCAGCCAGGGCCCGCACGGGCCGAAGGTGGGGGCGGATTTGCCCTTGATCCACTGGCCGCCGCGTTCGGCCTGAAAGGCGCGTTCCGACACGTCGTTGATGACGCAATAGCCCGCGACGTAGTCCAGCGCATCGTCTTCGGAGACGTAGGAGGCTTCGCGCCCGATGATCACGCCCAGTTCGACCTCCCAATCGGTCTTTTCCGATCCGCGCGGGATCATCACCGGATCGAAGGGGCCGGACAGGGCCGAGGTCGCCTTGGAAAACAGGATCGGCTCTTTCGGCGGCTCTGCACCGGTTTCGGCGGCGTGCTTGGCGTAGTTGAGGCCGATGCAGAAAAAGTTCGGCACCCAGGCAAGGCACGCGCCGATGCGGCCCGGATCGGACACCACCGGCAGGCTGTCCACGTCCAGCGCGCGGATCTTGTCGAGCGACTCGAGCGACACGCCCGCGCCCGCGAAATCCGCAACCTTGCCCGACAGGTCGCGCACCTGGCCATCGGTATCCAAAAGGCCGGGCTTTTCCTGTCCTGCGGGTCCGAACCGTAGTAGCTTCATCTGGGTATTCCTTTGTTTCTGTCGTGTCTTCAGGCGCTTGCGGCGTCGCCCCTGCCCTGATCGCGGGTCTTGTCCTCGGATTCGTAGAATTCCTCGACGTTGATCAGCAGATGTTCGAGGTGTTCCCCCAGCGCCTTTTGCGTGCCCTCGATATCACGCGCCTCGATGCTGCGCACGATGGCCTCGTGCTGGGACAGCACCCGGTCGCGCGACCGCTTGCGCGCGGCGGACAGAAAGCGCGCCCGCCAGAGCCGCGCGAGGTAGGAACTGTGCGTGCCGATCAGCGCGGCATTGCGCGAGGCGCGCGCGATGGAAAGGTGAAATTCCATATCCGCCTCGAACCGGTCGATATCGTCCAGCCGGTCGAAGTTCTCGGCCACGTAGCGTTCGGCCTGACGCACGGCGGCGATATCCTCGTCGCTTGCATTGAGGCAGGCAAGCTTGCCCGAGAGCAGTTCCAGCGCGCTCAGCACCTCGATGGAATCGGCGACCTCCGACAGGCTCATCTGCACGACGATGGGGCTTCGGGCCGGGCGCAGCTGCACCAGCCCCTCTTTGGCGAGGATACGAATCGCCTCGCGCATGGGGGTGCGGCTGACACCCAATTCGGCGGCGCTGTCGCGTTCCTTGATCGATGCGCCGGGTTTCAGCACGCCGCGCAGGATATCGCGCCGAAGCTGCTGTGCGACCTGTTCGGGTAGGTTCTGTTCCGCCATCGCCTGCCTTTTCACGCCGTGCTGCGCTGTCTTGGCCGCCCCGGCGACCTGACCGCGACAAACCGTGTAAGACTAGCACCGCCCGGCGTGGCGTCAAAAATTCAATGATTTGGTATACCAAAGTGGATTGATTGTCGAGCCAGCGTTTGTTAGCGTCCGGGCAGATGGTATACCATCGGCGCGGCATGGCGCGCGAGACAAAAGCCGGCACAAAGCCGACTAGGGAGGACGAAATGAAGATGAAATCAATGTTCACCACCGCCGTCGTGGCGGCGCTGGTGTCGGGTACCGCGATGGCGCAGGAAGTGACGCTGCGGATCCAGACCCACTATGCGACCGAGCATCCCACCGGGCAGCGTCTGGCCGAGTTCATCGACGACGTGCAGGTCATGTCGGGCGGCGAAATCGCCATCGAAATGTTCTACAGCTCGTCGGTCGTGGCCACGACCGAAACCTTTGACGCCGCCATCAACGGCATTCTGGACTGCGATGCGACCGGCGGTGCCTACCAGACCGGCAAGAACCCGGCGTTTCAGTTCGTCGGCGACATCATGGGCGGCTATGACACCGCATGGCAGCAGTACAGCTGGCTCTATCACGGTGGCGGTTACGAAGCGGCGCAGAACCTTTACAACGCGCAGAACATGCAGCTGATCGGCTGGTCGATCTACGGCCAGGAATCGCTGTCCTCGTCCAAGCCCATCGCCGGTTTCGAAGACCTTAAGGGCTGGAAATTCCGCTCGCCCCCGGGTCTTGAGACCGAAATCTTCGAAGGCATGGGCGCCTCGCCGATCGTGATGGACTTCACCGAGATCTTCACCGCGCTGGAAACCGGCATCATCGACGGCGCCGACGCGTCGGGTCTGGCCAACAACGTGGGCCTGGGCATCTACGACATCGTCAAGCACGCCACCTATCCCGGCTTCCACTCGATGCCGTCGGACCATCTGGCCTGCAACCTCGATATCTGGAACGGGCTGAGCGAAAAGCACCGCCGGATCATCGACACCGCCTGGCAAAAGCTGTCCTTCCAGATCGCGCTTTACAACGAAAAGGCCAACACCGAAGCGGCCGCCGCCCTTCAGGAACAGGGTGTGACGCTTTACGACTGGTCGCCCGAGGATCGCGCCACCTTCCGCAAGACCGCGCAGGAAGCGTGGGAAGTCTGGGCCGACAAGAACGAGGAAACCCGTGCTCTGGTCGAAAGCCACAAGGCCTATCTCAAGCAGCTTGGCCTGGTGAACTAGGCCGCTGCGCCTGATGCCGAGGCTCTGACCTTGCTTTGGGCGGGCCCCTTTGACCGGGGGCCTGCCTTTTTTGACCGCGGCGCCTTTGGGGAGGGGAGCAGGCATGACTGACGACAGCCTTTGGTTGGGACGGATGCGCGGACCGGTGAAGATGGCCGCATTGGGCTTTGCCGCCCTGGTGGGAGTGATCTTTGCCTGGATGGTGCTGAGCAACGTTTTCTCTGCCGACCCCTACACCATGTTCGACATGATCCGCCCGGCGGGCAAGCCGCTGGTGCAGGTGATGCTGGTCGCGATCTGCGGCCTGCTGCTTTTCACGTCGATCTACCTTTCGGATTTCAAGGGCGCCATCGAACCTGCGGCGGACGGCTTTTTCGACGTGGTGTCGCTGGTCTGTTCGCGGCTGGCGATGATCGCCACGGGCATGATCGTGCTGGTGATGTTCTACGAGGTGGTCTCGCGCTACGTCTTTTCGGCGCCAACCCTCTGGGCAAATGAACTGTCGCTCTGGATCGCGGCCTTCGTGTTCCTCTTCGCCGGGCAATACGCCATGCAGCAGCGCAGCCATATCCGCATCTACGTCATCTACGACATCATGCCACGCTGGATGCAGAAAACCGCCGACGTGATCTCGGTCGGGCTGATCTGCACCTTTTTCTTTGCGCTGGTCTATGGTGGCTACAACGACGCCCTGCGCCGGATGCTGCGGATGGAGACCTTTGGCACCGCCTGGGATCCGCCCATTCCGGGTACCGTGAAACCCGCCATCCTGTTCATCATCCTGCTGGTGACGATCCAGGCGATTTCGAACCTAATCGCCGACTGGAACAAGGCCCCCGAACACCACAGCCCCGCCGACGAGATCGACGAGGACGAGATCGAAAAGATCCGCGCCACGCTGGAAAAGAAGGACTAACACGATGGTCGATATCGGCACCCTCAGCCTGATCGTGCTGCTGGCGATGTTCGCGCTTCTGGCGATCGGTATGCCGCTGGGCTTTGCCTCGGCCTTTCTGGCCTTCGTCACGCTGGTGCTGAAGTTCGACGTGGACATCCTGTTCCGCACCTTCGGCCAGGGACCGATGTCGGTGCTGGGCCAGGCGGTCTATCGCCAGATGACCAACTATGTGCTGATCTCGGTGCCGCTGTTCATCTTCATGGCCGCGTTGCTGGAACGATGCGGCATCGCGCGCGACATGTATTCGTCGCTCAATGTCTGGCTGTCGCGCACCCGCGGCGGCATCGCCATCGTCACCTCGATCATGGCGGTCATCATGGCCGCGATGTCGGGCATCATCGGCGGCGAGGTTGTGCTTCTGGGCCTGATCGCGCTGCCGCAGATGCTGCGGCTGGGCTATGACCAGAACCTTGCCATCGGGACGATCTGCGCCTCTGGCTCGCTCGGCACGATGATCCCGCCGTCGATCGTGCTGATCTTCTACGGGCTGGTGACCGAAACCTCGATCAAGGCGCTGTTCACCGCGTCGTTCCTGCCGGGGTTCATGCTGGCCACGTTCTTCATCCTCTACATCGTCATCCGCACACGGATGAACCCGAGCCTCGCGCCCCTGCCCGAGCCCGACCCGAACGATCCGGCGGGCCGCGAAAAGGGGCTGATGTTCCTGGGCTTCCTGAGCCGCCTGGGTATGTGGGTCACCGGCGTGCTGCTGCTGCGGGCGCTGTTCTTCACGGTGCTGGGCCAGAACGTCGTGACCGAAGGGGTCGATCCGATCCCGCTGGGCATGGTGTCGGACATTCCCTGGCTGATCGGTGCCTTCGTGATCTTCGCGTTGATTGTCTTTGTCGTCGTCGGACGCGAGCGCACGGCGACGGGCTGGGAAATGGGCAAGGGGCTTGTTGCGCCCACCGTCGTCATCGGCGTGGTGCTGGGGTCGATCTACGGCGGCATCACCGGCATCACCGAAGCGGCGGGCATGGGCGTGGTGGCGGTCTTTGTGATCGGGCTTTTGCGGCGCGAAATGACCTTCGACATTGTCTGGGACAGCCTGATGCGCACGCTGCGCTCGACCGGGACGATCATCTGGGTGACCATCGGCGCCGCGGCACTGGCCGCCGCCTACACGCTGGCCGGCGGCCCGACCTATGTGGCCAACATGATCGTCGGGGCGGATCTGCCGACGATGGGTGTGATCCTGGCGATGATGGTCATTTTCCTGATCATGGGCATGTTCATGGACTGGATCGGCATCGTGCTGCTGATCATGCCGGTGTTCCTGCCCATCGTCGTGCGGCTGCCCGCGGAAGAGATCGGATGGCTGGGCCAGGTCGATCCGCGCTATGTCCCGATCTGGTTCGGCGTGGTCTTCTGCATGAACATGCAGGTGAGCTTTCTGTCGCCGCCCTTCGGGCCTGCGGCCTTCTACCTCAAATCCGTGGCGCCGCCGCATATCTCGCTCACCGACATCTTCCGGGGCTTCCTGCCGTTCATCGCCCTGCAGCTTCTGGCGCTGTCGGTGCTGCTGATCTGGCCGCCCATCGTCACCCTGTTTCTCTGATCGCGTCGCCGCGGGCCGGGGGACTCCCCGGCGTGACGCCGCGCGGCAAACCGAAGGTCGCCCATGACAACCGTCAGACTGTCCGATGATGACAACGTGGTCACCGCCGTCACCGCCCTTGAGGTCGGGCAAGAGGGAGCGACCCAACTGATCCCGCGCGGCCACAAGATGGCCACGCAGAACATCGCCAAGGGGGCAGCGGTGCGCAAATACGCGCAAGTCATCGGCTATGCGGCCGAGGATATCGCCACTGGCGCGCATGTGCATACGCACAACCTCGACTTCCGCGCCGTCGATACGGCCTATGAATTCGGCACCAACCTGCGCCCCGTCGCCCCCGCCGCCAGCGCCGATACCTTCATGGGCTACCGCCGTGCCGGCGGTCGGGTCGGCACGCGCAACTATCTGGCGGTGCTGACATCCGTGAACTGTTCAGCCACCGCCGCGCGGCTGATCGCACAGAATTTCACGCCCGAACGCCTGGCCCCTTATACCAACGTCGACGGCGTCGTGGCCTTTGTGCACGGCACCGGCTGCGCCATGGGCGGCGATGGCACCGGGTTCGAGGCGCTGCAACGCACGCTTTGGGGCTATGCCCGCAACCCCAACGTCGGCGGCGTGCTGATGGCCGGGCTGGGCTGCGAGATGATGCAGATCGACTGGCTGATCGAGGCCTACGGGCTGACGCCGGGGCCGCTTTTTCAGACGATGAACATTCAGGACGTGGGCGGGCTGCGCAAGACGGTCGAGATGGGGATCGCCAAGATCGAGGCGATGCTGCCGCTGGTCAACGATGTCAGCCGCGAACCCTGCCCCGCATCCGAGCTGATGGTCGCGCTGCAATGCGGCGGGTCTGACGCCTGGTCGGGCATCACCGCGAACCCGGCGCTGGGGCACGCCTGCGACCTGCTGGTGGCCCAGGGCGGCACCGGGGTGCTGGCCGAGACGCCGGAAATCTACGGCGCCGAACACCTGCTCACCGCCCGGGCCGCCGCGCCCGAGATCGGTGAAAAGCTGATCGGCCTGATCCGCTGGTGGGAGGATTACACCGCCCGCAACCGTGGCAGCATGGACAACAACCCCTCCCCCGGGAACAAAAAGGGCGGTCTGACCACGATCCTCGAAAAATCTCTGGGCGCAGCGGCCAAGGGCGGCACCACGCCGCTGATGGGGGTCTACAACTACGCCGAACCGGTGACCGCGCGCGGCTTTGTCTTCATGGACAGCCCCGGCTACGATCCGGCCAGCGTGACCGGGCAGATCGCGTCAGGCTGCAACCTGGTGGCCTTTACCACCGGGCGCGGATCCGCCTTTGGCGCGAAACCCAGCCCCTCGATGAAGATCGCCACCAATACAGAGATGTATCGCCGGCTGAGCGATGACATGGACATCAACGCCGGGCGCATCCTGTCGGACGGCGTCCCGGTCGAAGAGGTCGGCCGCGAAATCTACGACGCCTGGCTGCGCATCGCCTCGGGGGAGCAGACCAAATCCGAGGTGCAGGGCCTTGGCGATTATGAATTCGTGCCCTGGCAGATCGGGGCGGTGATGTAGCGCCGCCGCGTGACATCAAGGACCAGAAAGGGAACGTAACATGAGCACAGCGAAGATCGGATTTATCGGCTTGGGCCTGATGGGCGAGGCGATGGCGGGTTGCCTGCAGGGCGCGGGCTATGCCGTGACCGGCCTTGCCAACCGCGACCGTACCGGCATCGACAAGGTGTTGGAGCGTGGCGGGGCTGAGGCCGAGAATGGCCGCGCCTTGGCCGAGGGCAGCGATATCGTGATGCTCTGCGTCGGCACCTCCGATCAGGTCGAAAGCCGCATCTATGGCGACGATGGCGTGCTGGCGGGCGCGCGCGACGGTTTGGTGGTGATCGACTTCGGCACCTCCCTGCCCTCGTCCACGCTGCAGATCGGGGCGGATCTGGCGGAAAAGGGCGCGGCCTATCTGGACGCGCCGCTGGGCCGCACACCGGCCCATGCCAAGGACGGACTGCTCAACATCATGTGCGCGGGCGACCGGGCGGCCTTTGACAGTGTCAAGCCGGTGCTGGATGTACTGGGCGAAAACGTCTTTCACCTGGGCAAGCTGGGCAACGGCCACACGATCAAGCTGATCAACAATTTCTATGCCATGACCACCGCCTGCGCCATGGCCGAGGCGTTTGCCATGGCCGATGCCGCCGATATCGAGCGACAGGCGCTCTACGACGTGATCGCGGCCGGTCCCAACCATTCCGGCATGATGGATTTCATCAAGAACTACGCCATCGGCGGTCAGATTGATCTCGCGTTTTCCGCCGCCAACGGCTGCAAGGACGTGGGATATTACGCCGCGATGGCCGAGGATCTGGGCAAGCAAAGCCGCATGTCCGTCGCCGCCCTTGGCACCCTGACCGAAGTGCGCGACGGCGGGTCGGGCGACCTCATGGTGCCACAGATCACCGACTGGATGGTCGCCAACCTGGGCAAGCCCAAGTCATGAGGCTGCAGGGCAAGCGGGCCTTCATCACCGCCGCGGCACAGGGCATCGGGCGCGCCACGGCCGAAGCGATGATCCGCGAAGGGGCCATCGTGACGGCGACGGACATCAACGCCGACCTGCTGGCCGATCTGGAGGGGGCGACGACCGGCCGGGTCGACGTGCTGGACCGCGCCGCGCTTGAGGCCGCGATACGCGAGGCCGATCCCGAGATCCTCGTCAACTGTGCGGGCATCGTGCACGCGGGCACGATCCAGCAGGCGACGGATGATGACTTTGCGCTGGCGATGAACCTCAATGTCCGCTCGCAATTCGTGGCGATCCAGGCGGCGCTGCCTGCCATGCTGGCGCGCGGCGCGGGCAGCATCGTGAACATCGCATCGGTCGCGTCGACCCTGATGGGGGTCAGGAACCGCTTTGCCTATTCCACGTCCAAGGCGGCGGTGATCGGGCTCACCAAATCGGTCGCGATGGATTTCATCGCCACCGGCATCCGCTGCAACTGCATCGCCCCCGGCACGGTGGACAGCCCGTCGCTGCACGACCGTCTGCGCGCCACCGGGGACTATGACCAGGCGATGGCCGATTTCGTCGCGCGTCAGCCCATGGGCCGCATCGGCAGCAGCCCCGAAATCGCCGATCTGGTGGTGTACCTGGCCAGCGACGAAAGCCGCTACATGAGCGGCCAGTGCCTGACCATCGACGGCGGCATGTCGCTTTAGCGCGCCATGTCGGGCCCCGTCCCCCCGCGCGAGGAACGCACCGCCGCGGGCGTCGCGATGATGGCGCTGGCGGTGGTCTTCTTTACCTGCATCGACACCTCGGCCAAGTGGCTGAACCTCGCCGGTTTTCCGGTGATGCAGATCGTCTTTGCCCGCTATGCCGGGCATCTGGTCTATGCCAGCGCGCTTTACCTGCCGCAGGAGGGGCTGAACGCCTTCCGCTCGAACCACGCGCCAAAGCAGTTCCTGCGCTCGCTCTTCCTGCTGGCCAGCACGGTGCTGAACTTTCAGGCGCTCAAGTATCTGCCCATCACCGTGACCACGACCATCGCCTTTGCCGGTCCCATCGTCGTGACGCTTCTGGCGATCCCGATCCTGGGGGAAAAGGTCGGCATCCGCCGCCTTTTGGCGGTCTGCACCGGCTTTCTGGGCGTTCTGGTGGTGGTTCAGCCCTGGGGCGCCGAATTTCACCCCGCAATGCTGTTCAGCCTTGCCGCGCTCTTCTTTGCGTCGATGTATTTCGTGATGACGCGGATGCTGGCCGGGGTCGACAGCATCGCCACGCAACAGCTCTGGTCAAGCGCGCTTGCCACCGCGATCCTGACGCCCTTTGCCTGGTATGTCTGGAGCTGGCCGGAAACCGCGGGCCAGCTGACGGTGCTGCTGATCATCGGGGCCTTTGGCGCGCTGGGGCATATCTGCGTGACCATCGCGCACCGCTGGGCCGATGCGTCGATCCTGGCGCCCTTGATCTATTCGCAGATTTTCATGGCGGCCTTTGTCGGCATCCTGATCTTCGACACGTATCCGACGATCTATACGCTGGGCGGCGGGTCGATCATCATCGCGTCGGGCATCTACATCTGGCACCGCGAACGCGGCAAGGGGGCGGTGCCCCGGCCCCCGCACCCCTGAAAGGTCCCCCATGGCACGGATCATATCCATCGAGGTCGATTGCTACGCCCTGCCGCTCGCCGAGGTGCTGACCGACGCGATGCACGGCGATCACACCCATTTCGAACTCGTGACCGTGCGCGTCACGACCGAGGCTGGCGTCACCGGCACCGGCTACACCTACACCGGCGGCAAGGGCGGTCAGGCGATCGGCGCGATGATTCAACACGATCTTGTCCCTTTCCTGACCGGCAAGGACGCCGCCGATGTGGAAGGGCTTCATGACGCGATGGGCTGGCACGTCCATTACGTCGGACGTGGCGGCATCGCGTCCTTTGCCATTTCGGCGCTCGATATCGCGCTTTGGGACATTCGCGGGCGCGAAAGTGGCCAGCCGCTGTGGCGTATGGCCGGTGGCACGGCGCAGCGCTGCGGCGCTTATCGCGGCGGCATCGACCTGCACGACCCGCTGCCCAAGCTGCTGCGGTCCGTCGAAGGCTACCTCGAAGCCGGGTTCAACGGGGTGAAGATCAAGGTCGGGCATGGCGATCTGTCGGTCGATTTGGAGCGTGCTGCGGCGGTGCGTGACCTGATCGGACCGGACGTCGCTTTCATGGTCGATGCCAATTACGCGCTGGATGTCGACCGCGCCAAGATCGCCGCCCGGGCCTTTCAGGAGTATGATATCCTGTGGTTCGAGGAGCCGATCGAACCCGACAACTACCGCGGCTACGGCGAAATCGCCCGCGACACCGGCTGCCCGCTGGCGATGGGGGAAAACCTGCACACCCTGCACGAATTCGGCTTTGCCTTTCGAGATGCAGAGCTGTCGTTCATCCAGCCGGATGCGTCGAATTGCGGCGGGATCACCGGCTGGCTGCGGGTGGCGGAGCTTGCAAAGGAGCACGGCGTGCCGGTCTGCAGCCACGGCATGCAGGAACTGCACGTGAGCCTCGTTTCGGCCCGGCCCAACCCCGGCCTGATCGAGGTGCACAGCTTTCCCATCGACAGCTTTACGACCCGCCCGCTTGTGGTCGAAGATCACCTGGCCGTGGCCCCCGACACCCCCGGGACGGGCGTGGAATTCGATTGGGAAAGGTTGGAAGCGGAACGGCTTTGAGCTGCGCCAGCGAAACGGGGTTGGTGCGCCGACCTCGCGCGAACAGCGGCCAAAGGCCGCCGCGCGATCGCCAGACCGCCCCCCGGGCTGGCGATTGGTTGACGAACGCGCTCCGCGGACCGATCTTTCGGATGTGGCTGGCATAAAGTGCGCCGCATAGCGTTTGGATCGCCACCCCGCGGTCTGGCAATTATTCGTCAATCTGAAGTTGGCAAAGCTCGAAAATTACCCCCGCCCGATATAGGGCATGTGGCTGGCCATCACCGTCATGAACTGCACATTCGCCTCGAGCGGCAGCGACGCCATGTGCAGCACCGATGAGGCGACATTGTCCACGCTCATCACCGGCTCCACCGCGATGGACCCGTCGGCCTGCGGCACGCCCGAGGTCATCTTGGCCGCCATGTCGGTCAGCGCGTTGCCGATGTCGATCTGCCCGCAGGCGATGTTGAACGGCCGCCCGTCCAGCGACGTGCTGCGCGTCAGCCCGGTGATCGCGTGTTTCGACACGGTATAGGCCACCGATCCCCAGCGTGGCACATAGGCCGACACCGATCCGTTGTTGATGATCCGGCCACCCTGCGGGTCCTGATGACGCATCACCCGGAACGCAGCGCGCGCGCAGATGAAGCTGCCGGTCACGTTGATGTCGATGAGAGTGCGCCAGTCCTCGACCGAGACTTCGTCAACCGGCGCCCCCTTGAGCGACACGCCCGCATTGTTAAAAAGCGCGTCCACCCGGCCCCAGGCCGATACCGCCTTGTCAAAGGCCGCATCGACCTGCGCCGCGTCGGTGACGTCGCAGGGCAGAATCAGGGCGTTCTCGTTGCCCTCAGCCGTCTCTTCCAGCGCGCTTTCGCGGCGGCCCACCAGACCGACCTGCCACCCGGCTTCAAGAAAGGCTCTGGCGGTCGCCTGCCCCACGCCGCTGCCGGCGCCGGTGATGATGATGGTGCTCATGTGGTCCCTCCCCGGGGCGATTGGATCAGTGGTTGTCGCGCGGCAGATGGCGCGCGACCTTCTGGTAGGCCGTGGCCAGCTCGAGACAGCCGCCATCGGCCAACTGCCCGACATGGCGGCGATAGATTTCCTGCCAGGGCGTGTGGCTGACGATCTCGGGCGCGGTCCAGGCCTCCTTGCGGGCCTGCCATTCGTCCTCGGGCACCAGGGCGTTCATCTGCGACGCGTTGAGGTCCAGCCGCACGGTGTCGCCGGTCTGCAGATAGGCCAGACCCCCGCCCACCACCGCCTCGGGCGAGGCGTTGAGGATCGAGGGGCTTTCCGAGGTGCCCGACTGGCGGCCATCGCCGACCGTGGGCAGGTGCCGCACGCCTGCGCGGATCACCGCGTCTGGCGGCTGCATGTTCACCACCTCGGCCGATCCGGGATAGCCGACACAGCCGACGCCGCGAATGAACAGAATGGTGCGTTCGTCGATGCCAAGGTCCGGATCGTTGATCCGGTCGTGATAATCCTCGGGGCCTTCGAAGACCACGGCGCGCGCCTCGTAGACGCCTTCATTGCCCGGCTCGGACAGGAAGCGTTTGCGGAAATCGTCGGAAATCACGCTGGTCTTCATCAGCGCGCTGTCGAACAGGTTGCCCGACAGCACCTTGAAGCCCGCATTCTGGCGCATCGGCGCGTCGTAGGTCTTGATCACGTCGTGATCGACGCTTTCCTTGCCGTCCAGGTTTTCGCCCATGGTCCGGCCCGTGGCGGTCATCGCACCCTCGTGAAGGCGGCCCGCCTTGCGCAGTTCGGCCATCACCGCAGGCACACCGCCCGCACGGAAAAAGCTTTCGCCCAGGTATTCGCCCGCGGGCTGCATGTTGACCATCAGCGGCACGTCGAAGCCCACGGTCTGCCAGTCCTTGACGTTAAGCTCTACCCCGACGTGCCGGGCCACCGCCTGCAGGTGCGGCGGCGCGTTGGTCGACCCGCCGATGGCGGAATTGACGACGATGGCATTCTCGAACGCCTCGCGGGTCAGGATGTCCGACGGTTTGAGGTCATCCAGGACCATCTGCACGATCCGCTTGCCCGTCTCGAACGCCATGGTCATGCGTTCGCGGAAGGGGGCCGGGATGGCGGAATTGCCGGTCAGGCTCATGCCCAGCGCCTCTGCCATCGCATTCATCGTGGACGCGGTGCCCATGGTGTTGCAATGCCCCAAGCTCGGTGCCGAAGAGCACACCCGGCTCATGAATTCCTCGTAGTCGATCTTGCCTTCCGACAGAAGCCGACGGCTTTCCCAGACGATGGAGCCCGAGCCGGCGCGCTTGCCCTTCCACCAGCCGTCCAGCATCGGCCCGCCGTTGAGCGCGATGGCCGGGATGTCGACCGTGGCCGCGCCCATCAGCATGGCGGGTGTGGTCTTGTCACAGCCGGTGGTCAGCACGACGCCATCGATGGGATAGCCATAGAGCACCTCGACAAGGCTCAGGTAGGCCAGGTTGCGGTCAAGGGCGGCGGTGGGGCGTTTGCCGGTTTCCTGAATCGGATGCACCGGGAATTCCATCGGGATGCCGCCCGCCTCGCGGATGCCGGCCTTGATCCGGTCCATCAGGAACACGTGGATCTTGTTGCAGGGCGCGATGTCGCTGCCGGTCTGGGCGATGCCGATGACGGGGCGTTCGGATTGCAGTTCCTCGCGCGAATATTCCTGGTTCTGGTAGCGTTCCAGGTAAAGCGCCGTCATGCCCGGGTTGTTGGGATTGTCGAACCATTCCTGGCTGCGGAAACGCTTGTTGGCGCGGGTGTCTGACATGATCCGGCTCCCCCTCGTTGGATCTGCGGCGCGACTTGATGCGCGTCCGGTCTTTGGACCACCATTTCAATTTGGTATACCATTTGCAAGAAGAAACCCGCCCCGGGATCGCTGCGCGATGCGAGAGACCAGTCTCTCGCGCTCTCTGAGGTTATTTGAAACCGAAGAAGGGGGCGGGTCAGGGTTTGGTGAAGGCGCTTTTCACACCGGCGCTGGCCTGGGTCTTGAAGATGGAGCTGTTGTCGGGCGCGGGGGGCAGCGGCATATGCACGGGCACGTCGGCCATGCGCGGCGTCAGGCAGGGTTTGCCGGTGATCATGCGGTCTTGCAGATCCACCCAGAACCGTTCCTGCCCCAGCGCGTGAAAGTACGAACTGGCGCCCAGCAGCGGCCAGGCATCGGCGCGGGCCGCCTCGAAGAACAGGATCAGCCGGGCACGGTCGCTGACATTGGGGGCCGAGCCGTGCAGCGTGCGCACGTGATGCACGGTCATGCTGCCAGCGCGCCCGGTGAGGGCCACCGCCCGGTCTGGGTGAAAGGCCGGATCGTCGGGGCTGATGGCCCCGGCGAAGACGCCGTTGACATGGTGGCTCAGCATCGGCTCGCGGTGGGTGCCCGGCACCACCAGCAGCGGGCCGTTGTCCAGACCGACATCTTCGAGCATCAGACCAAAGGCCAGCAGGTCGTCGTTGGTATGCGGGTAGAAGGCCCAGTCCTGGTGCCATTCGACCGCCGCCCCGCCGCCTGGCGCCTTGGTGTTGAGCTTCGAGGTGAGCAGCGTCGTGTCGGGCCCCAGCAGGTCGGTCAGCACCTCCGTCACGGCGGAGTTTGTCAGGATCTCCCAGAAATAGGGATCGCGCTTGTGCGGGATCTTGATCCGGGTCAGGCGCGGCGCATCGGCGCTGTGGCCCACGTCCAGGTCATAAACCTCGTTGCTTTGCCCGACATCGCGCGATGCGTCGATAAGCGCATAGGTGATGTCCTGCAGCCGCTTGAGCCGCGCGGGCGTCACCACATCCTCGACCATGAGGTAGCCGTTTTCGGCGTAGAAAGCCTTTTGCGCGTCGCTGAGCATCAGGTTTTGCCTTTCTCGACCTCCTCGGCCATGTCGATGCCGTTGAGCCGCGCCACATGGTCCGACAGCATCGGGACATAGTCGCCGCCCTGCCCGATGGCGTCGACATGGGCAAAGTAGTGGCGCGCGGCGGCGGCCATGACGTTGACCACGCCCGCATCGGCGGCCATGGCGTTGACATAGCGCAGATCCTTGCTGGCATTGGCGATCGAGAATTTGTGCGCGTCGCGGTCGCGCCCGACGGCATAGCGCATGAAGGTCTCGAAGAACCCGTTGCTCAAACGGCTCGACCCGATGACCTGATTGACCTGCTGCGGGGTGATGCCGACCTTGGCCCCCAGCACCACCGCCTCGGTATAAAGCGAGGCGTAGCCCATGGAGATGAAGTTCATCAGCAGCTTCATCTTGTGGCCGTTGCCGGTGGGGCCGACGTGGTTGATGTTGCCGGCCCAGCAGTCCAGCAGCGGTTTGACCTTTTCAAAGATCGCATCTTCGGCGCCGACCATGGCGTCAAGCGTGCCGTCCTCGGCCTCTTTCGGGGTGCGGCCCAGTGGCGCGTCGACCATGTGGCCACCTTTTTCGGCCAGCTCCGCCGCCAGCGCGAGCGTCGAAGTCGGGTCGGCGGTGGTGGCATCGACGACGATCAGCCCGTCCTTCATACCGGCAAGAATGCCGTCGGGACCACGCATCACCTCCTCGACCTGGGGCGAATTCGACAGGCAGATGTGGATGATGTCGCAGGCCTTGGCCATCGCCTTGGGGCTTTCCGCCTCGACCGCGCCCTGCCCCACCAG
This sequence comes from Thalassococcus sp. BH17M4-6, assembly GCF_049323015.1. NCBI lineage: Bacteria > Pseudomonadati > Pseudomonadota > Alphaproteobacteria > Rhodobacterales > Roseobacteraceae > Thalassococcus > Thalassococcus sp. BH17M4-6. The sequence goes on along the minus strand of NZ_JBMPGU010000002.1, from coordinate 79,731 downwards.
GTCGTCCACCGGCGTGCGGTTACGGTTGCCCTTGATGTGCAGCGGATAGCCCGCCTGCAAGATGTTCCTGGCCATGCCGTGGCCCATGAGGCCCACGCCGATAAAGCCGATGGTGGGTTTGTCGGTCATGGTCTGGATCCTTTCAAAGACTTGCGGAAATGCCGCCGTCGACGAACAGCGTGTGGCCGTTGACAAAGCTCGCGGCGTCCGAGGACAGGAAGACGCAGGCGCCCACCAACTCTTCGACGCGGCCCCAGCGGCCTGCGGGGGTGCGCTTTTCCAGCCAGGCGGAAAACTCCGGATCGGCGACGAGGGCGGCGTTCAGGGGCGTATCGAAATACCCCGGCGCGATGGCGTTGCAATTGAGCCCGAAGCGCGCCCAGTCGGTAGCCATGCCCTTGGTCAGGTTGGCGACGGCGCCTTTGGAGGCGGTGTAGGGCGCGATGCCCGGTCGGGCCAGCGCGGTCTGGACCGAGGCGATGTTGACGATCTTTCCGGCCCCGCGGGCGATCATGTGCCGCGCGGCGGCCTGGCCCACGTAGAAGGCGGAATTGACATTGGTCCGCATGAGCCTGTCGAAGGCATCGACGGGGAATTCGGCCAGCGGCGCGCGGTGCTGCATCCCGGCGTTGTTGATCAGGATGTGGATCGGGCCGGTGGCGTCCTCGTATCCGTCGATGGCGGTGGCCACGGCGGCCGCATCGGTCACGTCGAAGACCATCGTGTCGACGCTGTGCCCATCGCCGCGCAGACGCTCTGCCGCGGCTTCGAGGTCGTCGCCGTTGCGGGCGTTCAGCACCAGACGCGCGCCTGCCTTGGCCAATCCGCGCGCCAGTGCAAAGCCGATGCCCTTGGAGGACCCGGTCACCAGCGCGGTGCGCCCCGTCAGATCGAATGCCGGCATATCTCCCCCTGTGCTGCCCCTGGCGGCGGTTGACAATTGCCGTCAAAGCCGCCTTGATGAAAATGGTATACCATTCGCAAGTCATTGCAAGGGAAACCCCAGCCGGTGAGGTTCGACCGATGAAAGCCCTCTATGCCCATGCGGCGCACGACCTGCGGCTGGCCCCGTGCGAGACCGCCCCGCCGGGACCCGGAGAGGTCGTGGTGCGGATGGAGCGGGGCGGCATCTGCGGATCGGACCTGCATTACTACAACCACGGCGGATTTGGCGCGGTGCGTCTGCGCGAGCCGATGATTCTGGGCCACGAGGTTGCAGGTCGGATCACCGCGCTGGGTGACGGGGTGGAGGATCTGGCGGTGGGCGATCTGGTGGCGGTGTCCCCTTCGCGGCCCTGCGGGACCTGCACCGAATGCCTGCGCGGGTTGCCGAACCAATGCCTCGACATGCGGTTCTATGGCTCTGCCATGCCGTTCCCGCACATCCAAGGCGCGTTCCGCGACAGCCTTGTCGCACAGGCGGCGCAATGCGTGCGCGCCGATGGGCTGAGCGCGGCAGAGGCGGCGATGGCCGAACCGCTGTCGGTGGCGCTGCACGGGGTGCGACAGGCGGGCGAGATGCTGGGCCGCCGGGTGCTGGTCACCGGCTGCGGGCCGATCGGGGTGCTGGTGATCCTGGCCGCGCGCCGTGCCGGGGCGGCGGAAATCATCGCGACGGATATTGCCGACACTGTGCTGGAGTTTGCGCGCGCGGCGGGGGCCGATCAGGTTTTCAACACCGCGACGCACCCCGACGCGCTGGCCCCCTACACCGCCGGCAAGGGCACGCTTGACGTGCTGTTCGAATGTTCCGGTGCGCAGCCCGCGCTGGTCGCGGGCATCGCCACCCTGCGGCCCCGGGGTCGGATCGTGCAACTGGGCCTGTCGGGCGACATGAGCCTGCCGATGATGATGCTGACCGCGCGCGAACTGACCCTGACCGGATCGTTCCGGTTTCACGAAGAATTCGCCATCGCCGTCGGCATGATGCAGCAGGGGCTGATCGACGTCACGCCGCTCATCACCCACAGCTTTGCGCTGGAGGATTACGCACAGGCCTTTGCCATGGCCGGGGATCGCAGCCAGGCGATGAAGGTACAGTTGGAGTTTCCGCCATCCTGACCTTTGCGCTGGCCGTTCTGTTCCTGATCATCACGCCCGGTCCTGGGGTTCTGACCACGGCGGGCTTTGGTGCGGCCTATGGCTTTCGCCCGTCGCTGAAATACGTGCTGGGGCTGTTTCTGGGCACCAACCTGGTGATGCTGGCGGTGATGACTGGCCTCGCGGCGGTGCTGCTGTCGGTGCCGTGGCTGCGCACGTTGCTGATGATCGCGTCGGTCGGGTATCTGATCTATCTCGCCGGACGCATCGCCTTTGCCGGATCCAAAGTGTCGTTCATCGCCGCGACCACCGCGCCCGGCGTGCTGGGCGGGATCATGCTTCAGGCGATCAACCCCAAGGCCTATGCGGTCAACACCTCGCTCATCACCGGGTTCAACTACGCGCCCGACAACCTTTTGTTCGAACTGATCACCAAGGCGCTGATCATCAACACGATCTGGATCCCGCTGCATCTGGGCTGGCTCTGGGCCGGGGTCGCGCTGCACCGGCTCGACCTCGCCCCCGGCACGCAGCGGATCATCAATGTGCTGATGGCGCTGTCGATGCTGGGCGTCGCGGCGCTGGCGCTTTGGTCAACCCTGCAGGAGCAACGCTGACATGACCCGCACACCCCTTCCCGCCCCCCTGCCCGGCGCCTGCCTTGTGGGCCGCGTCTGGCGGCCCGGCATCGGTCCGGCTCTGGTCCGGCTGGACGAGGACGCGCTGCGCGACATCACCTGCCGCGATGTGCCGACGATGCAGGCACTGCTGGAAACCGACGATCCCGCCGCCACCGCGCGGACGCTCGACGGGCCAGTGATCGCGACGCTGGAGGAGCTGGCGGCGGCATCGGACCCCGACGCAGGCGCCGATGATCTGCGGCTGCTGGCGCCGCCCGACCTGCAGGCGATCAAGGCCAGCGGCGTGACCTTCGCCGCCTCCATGGTCGAACGGGTGATCGAGGAACAGGCCGCCGGCGATCCCGGCCGCGCCGAAGCGATCCGCACCAAGGTGGGTGCGGTGATCGGCGACAGCCTGTCGGGCATCACCCCCGGATCGGCAGAGGCGATGCGGATCAAGGAGGTGCTGCTGGCCGAAGGGCTCTGGTCGCAATACCTCGAGGTCGGGATCGGCCCGGACGCCGAGGTCTTTACAAAATGTCCGCCCATGGCCGCCGTGGGCTGGGGTGCCGCGGTGGGCCTGCACCCGATTTCCAAATGGAACAACCCCGAACCCGAGATTGTGCTGGCGGTGTCGTCCACGGGACGGATCGTCGGCGCGACGCTTGGCAATGACGTCAACCTGCGCGATGTCGAAGGACGCTCCGCGCTGTTGCTGGGCAAGGCCAAGGACAACAACGCCTCCTGCACCGTCGGGCCGTTCCTGCGGCTTTTCGATGAGGACTACACGCTTGACCACGTGCGCCGCGCCGATCTGACGATGCAGGTCGCGGGTGCGGACGGCTTTGTGATGGATGGCGCGTCCTCGATGACCATGATTAGCCGCGATCCCGCCGACCTTGTGGCACAGACCATCGGGCCGCATCACCAGTATCCCGACGGCGTCTTTCTGTTCCTGGGCACGATGTTCGCGCCGGTGCAGGACCGTGACGGACCCGGCCAGGGATTTACCCACCACGCCGAGGATACGGTCACCATTTCCGAACCGTCGCTGGGCGCGCTGCGCAACACCGTGCGGCTGTCGACGGATTGCCCGGAATGGACCTTCGGCACCGGCGCGCTGATGCGCAACCTTGCGGCACGCGGGCTTTTGTGACGCCACAGACTAACATCCGGGCCGCACGGCACCGGCAACAATAAGGGGGAGAGGACATGCACATCCTGATTATCGGCGGCGGCGGCGTTGTCGGCCAGAAACTCGCCGGTGCGCTGGCCAGGCGCGGCAGCCTGCGGGGCCAGGAGATTTCGCGCCTGACGCTGGCGGATATCGCCGAGCCGCAGATCGTCACCGGCACGGGATTTCCGGTGCAGGCGGTGACCTGCGACATTTCGAACGCCGGATCGGTCGCGGACTGCGTCACGCAAGATGTCGACGTGATCTATCTGCTGGCCGCGATCGTGTCGGCCCATGCCGAAGAGGATTTCGAGGCGGGCTACCAGATCAACATGATGGGCACGCTCAACGTGCTGGAGCGGTGCCGCGCCCTGGGCACCAAACCGGTCGTGGTCTTCACCTCCTCGGTCGCGGTCTACGGCGGCGAGGTGCCCGATCCGATCCTCGATCACACCTTCCTCAACCCGCAGACATCCTATGGCGCGCAAAAGGCCATCGGCGAGCTGCTGCTCAACGACTACAGCCGCAAGGGCCATGTCGACGGGCGCGGCTTCCGGCTGCCGACGATCTCGGTCCGGCCCGGCAAGCCCAACCGCGCGGCGTCAAGCTTCATGTCCTCGATCCTGCGCGAACCGCTGAACGGGCAGGAAGCGGTCTGCCCGGTGGACGAGGATTTTCCGCACTACTACCTCAGCCCGCGCAAATGCGTGGAAAACCTTGTGAAGGGCGCGGAACTCGACGCCGCCGATCTGGGGCAGAACCGCTGCATGATGATGCCGGGGCGGATGTGGACCATCCGTCAGGTGATCGAAGCGATGACGGCAGTGGCGGGGCCGGAACCGGCCAGGCTGATCCAATGGCAGGCGCAGCCCGACATCCAGGCCATCGTCAAGGGCTGGCGCTATGACCTGCGCCCGGAAAAGGCGCTGAAGCTGGGTCTTCAGGCGGACGACAGTTTCGAGGACAACATCCGCTACTACCTCGAGGACGACAAACCCGCGGCCTGACCGCCGCGCCCCACGGCTTTCACCGAAAGGCAGGTCACGAATGCCCTCCAACATCGCAGTTTTCGGCCTTGGCTCCATGGGCTTCGGCATGGCACGCAACCTCGTCAAGGCCGGACATGTCACGCATGGCTTTGACATCAACCCCGATGCCGTGGCGCGGTTTCAGGCTGAAGGCGGCGCGCCCGGGTCGCTGGCCGACTGCGCCGAAACGCTGGATGCGGTGGTGATCGTCGTGCTGAACGCGGCACAGACCGAAACGGTGCTCTTTGGACCTGACGGGGTTGCGCCACTGCTTGCGCCGGGCACCGTCGTCGTGGCCTGCGCCACCGTCCCGCCCGAAGCCGCGCGCGACATGGCGGCACGGTCAGAGAAAGCAGGCCTGCACTATCTTGACGCGCCGATCTCGGGCGGGTCGGTCAAGGCAGCGGCGGGTACGCTCAGCGTCATGGCCTCGGGCACCGCAGAGGCCTTTGCCAAGGCGAAACCGGTGCTTGACGCCACATCAGAGACGGTGTTCGAACTGGGCGATGCCGCCGGGGCCGGATCAGCGATGAAGGCGGTGAACCAGCTTCTGGCAGGCGTGCACATCGCGTCGATGGCCGAAGCGGTGACCTTTGGCATGACGCAAGGCGTGACACCCGACAAGTTTCTTGAGGTGATCAGCAAATGCGCGGGCACCTCTTGGATGCTGGAAAACCGGATGCCGCATATCGTGGCGGGCGATTACACGCCGCATTCGATGATCGACATCTGGCTCAAGGATCTGGGCATCGTGCTGGATATCGCAAAATCCGCGAAGTTCAGCGCGCCGATCACCGCCGCTGCGCTTCAACAGTTCCTGGCCGCCTCCGGCTCGGGCTTGGGGCAAGAGGATGACGCGGCGCTGGCCAAGGTCTATGCCCGCAACGCTGGGCTGACCCTGCCGGGGGACGGCTGATGCTGCTGGGCTGTATCGGAGACGATTTCACCGGATCCTCCGACCTGGCCAACACGCTGGCCAAGGAAGGCATGCGCGTGGTGCAGTACACTGGCGTGCCCGACCGCCCCGCCGACGCTGAGGTCGAGGCCGGTGTGATCGCGCTCAAATCCCGCTCGATCGCTCCGGACAAGGCGGTGAAACAGTCGCTGGCCGCGCTCGACTGGCTGCGCGCGCAGGACTGCACGCAGATTTTCTTCAAATACTGCTCGACCTTCGATTCCACGCCCGACGGCAACATCGGCCCGGTGGCCGAGGCGTTGGCAGAGGCACTCGACGCGCACCGGATTATCGTCTGCCCGGCCTTTCCGGGCACGGGGCGGTCGATCTATCAGGGGCATCTGTTCGTCAACGATGTGCTGCTGAACGAAAGCGGCATGCAGAACCATCCGCTGACCCCGATGACCGATGCAGACATTCGCCGCTGGCTGGAGCCGCAAACATCCCTGGCCGTGGGCCATGTCGGCGCGTCCGCCGTGTTGCAAGGGGCCGAGGCCATCGGCAAGGCGCTGGACGCCCAGCATGAAGGCGGCAAACGCCTGATCGTCGTCGATGCCCTGCGGGACGCCGACCTGCGCGAGATTGGCACGGCGGCGGCGGACCTGCCGCTGATCACCGGCGGGTCGGGCGTGGCGCTGGGGCTGCCGGCGAACTTTGCCGCCAAGGGGCTGATCGCGGGCACCGGCACCGGCTGGCGCGGGCAACAGGGCAAATGCGTGGCGCTTTCTGGCTCGTGCTCCAACGCCACGCGGGCACAGGTGGCGCGGCACGCCGAAACCCACCCGGCGTTCGAGATCGACGCCGCTGCCGTGATCGGGGGCGCGGTGACCGCCGAAACCGTGGCGGACTGGCTCATGCAGTCGGACGGCATCCCGCTAGCCTACAGCTCTGCCGATCCGGCGGTCGTTGCCGAGGTGCAAAAGCGGTTCGGGCGCGAAGCTTCGGCAGAGGCGCTGGAAGGGCTTTTCGCCGAGGTCGCGCGCAAGCTGGTCGCGGCGGGCGTTCCGAAAATCCTCACCGCGGGCGGCGAAACCTCGGGCGCGGTGGTCGAGGGGCTGGGGCTCGAACGGCTCGAGATCGGGCCCGAGATCGACCCCGGCGTGCCTGCCCTGCGCGCGGGTGACGATTTGGTGATCGCGCTCAAATCCGGGAACTTCGGTGCGCCGGATTTCTTCGCCAAGGCGGCCGCGGTGCTGGAGCGGGACGCATGAGCGACACCGCGCTGCGCGAACAGATCTGCCTGCTGGCCAAGTCGATGTTCGACCGGGGGCTGACGGGTGGGTCGACCGGCAATATCTCGGCCCGGACCGTGGATGGCGGGCTGCTGGTGTCGCCCACCGGCACCAGCTTTGGCCGGCTGGACCCCGCGCGCCTGTCGCATTTCGACGCCTCGGGGCGGCTGATCGGCGGCGATCCCCCGACCAAGGAAATGCCGCTGCATTCGGCCTTTTACGACACCCGCAGCACGGCGGGCGCGGTGGTGCATCTGCATTCGTGCCATTCCGTCGCCTGGTCGATGATGCCCGATGTGGACCCCGACAATTTCCTGCCGCCGCTCACCCCTTACGCGATCATGAAACTGGGGCGGGTCAAGCTGTTGCCGTTCTTCCGCCCCGGCGATCCGGCCATGGGCGACGCGGTGCGCGGCCTTGCGGGCAAGCGCAGTGCCGTGATGCTGGCCAACCACGGCCCCGTCGTCGCGGGCAAGGATGTTGAGGCCGCGTGCAACGCCATCGAAGAGCTTGAGGATACCGCGCGCCTCGCCATGCTGCTGCGCGGTGTCCCCACCCGGATGCTGAGCGACGATGAGGTGGCCGACATCGTCACGCATTTCGATGTGGAGTGGGACACATGACACGCTTTTCCGCCAACCTGGGCTTTCTCTGGGCCGACCGCCCCCTGCCCGATGCCATCCGCGCCGCCCATGCGGCGGGCTTTGACGCGGTGGAATGCCACTGGCCCTACGCCGTGCCCGCGGCAAAGGTGAAGGCCGCGCTGGATGACACCGGCCTGCGGATGCTGGGCCTCAACACCCGGCGCGGCGACACTGACGTCGGCGAAAACGGCCTGTCCGCCCTGCCCGGGCGCGAGGCCGAGGCGCGCGCCGCGATTGACGAGGCGCTGGCCTATGCGCGGGGCGTGGGCGCGGGCAAGGTGCATGTGATGGCCGGTTTTGCAAGCGGCGCAGAGGCGCATGCCACCTTTGTCGCCAACCTGCGCTATGCCTGCGACGCGGCCCGGCCCCATGACATCGGCATCCTGATCGAACCGCTCAACCGCTACGACGCACCGGGGTATTTCCTGAGCACGACGGGACAGGCCCGCGCCATCATCGAGGAGGTTGCCTCCGACACGCTCGCGCTGATGTTCGACTGCTACCACGTGCAACTGACCGAAGGCGACCTGACCCACCGGCTGCGCGATCTGGCGCCGCTCATCGGGCATATCCAGTTCGCCTCGGTCCCCGACCGCGCCGCGCCGGACCGGGGCGAGGTGAACTACGCTTATGTCTTCGGGGTCATCGCCGACATGGGTTATACCGCGCCGCTCGGGGCGGAATACAAACCCGGAGGCGACACCGACGCGACGCTGGGCTGGTTGGAGGTCCTGCGATAGGGGGCGTCTGAACTTGGGCGGCTGAGACTGTACGCTTCGTGTCGGCGGCACCGGTTGACACCGGGGCGCGATCCGCTCATCGTTTGGTATACCATTTCGCGCCCCGACCGGCGCCCCAGCGAGGAGACCCCCATGCCCGCAACGCTTGCCATCGGCCCGTTCAACGATGCCGAAACCGCCGCTTTGAAGGATACCTTCGACCCGCAGATGCTGGCCAACCCGGCCGCGCTGGACGGGCTGTCGGCGGCGGAGCGCGAGGCGGTGACGGCGCTGGCCTACAAGGGGCACCACGGGCTGGGGGCGGCGCAGATGGACCTGCTGCCGAACCTGGGGCTGATCGCGAACTTTGGCGTGGGCTATGATGCCATCGACGTGGCGGCGGCCAATGAGAGGGGCATCAAGGTCACCAACACCCCCGATGTGCTCAACGACGATGTGGCCGACATCGCCGTCGGGATGCTGCTGATGCAGCAGCGCCAGATGATCCAGGCATCGGACTGGGCGCGGTCGGGCCAGTGGAAGGCCAAGGGGGAATATCCGCTGAACCGCAAAGTGAGCGGGCGCACCGTCGGCATCCTCGGGCTGGGCCGGATCGGACGCGACATCGCCGACCGGCTGGCGGCGTTCAAGATGGACATCCATTATTTCGCCCGCTCGGAAAAGGACACGCCGGGCTGGACCTATCACGCCGATCCGGTGTCACTGGCGCAGGCCAGCGACTACCTGGTGGTAGCGCTTGTCGGCGGGCCGGAGACAGAGAATTTCGCCTCCGCCGAGGTGATCGAGGCGCTGGGACCCGAGGGCGTTCTGGTCAATATCTCGCGCGGATCGACGGTGGACGAGGCCGCGCTTCTGGATGCGCTGGAGAACGGCACGCTGGGCGGTGCCGCGCTTGACGTGTTCCTGAACGAGCCCAATATCGACCCGCGGTTCTACGATCTGCCCAGTGTCGTGGTGCAGCCGCACCAGGGGTCGGGCACAAAGGAAACCCGCGCCGCCATGGCCAAGCTGCAGCGCGATAACATCGCGGCCCATCACTCGGGCGAGGCGCTGCTGACGCCGGTCAACTGATCGCGTCTGCGCGCGTGTCAGGTGAACTTGCGGAAGAGCTTGGTCTGGTCGAACATGTCCTCAAGCTCTTCCATCCGGTCGCGGGTATCCTCCCAGTTCAGGTTCTGAACTGTGGAGATCATCGTTTCGATCAGCAAGAGCGGCGCCGCGCCTGAATCCCAGGCCGAGGGCACGACGATGCGGCTGCTGAAGCTGATGTCGGCGAGCCGGTCGACCGGGGATCGCCACTGGTCGGTGAACAGAATGAGCCGCGCGCCCTTGGCATGGGCCAGCTCCGCCAGCTTGAGCGTGTTGTTTTCGTACCGCCGCATGTCGAAGATCACGAAGACGTCGCCCTTTTGCACATCCAGCAGGTGATGCGGCCAAGTGTTCGACGTCGACTGGATATGCGTGATCCGGGGGCGGATGACCTGCATGTGCAGAAACAGGTATTCCGCCAGCGTGTGGGTGATCCGCCCGCCGACGATGTAAAGGTGATGCCGGGTGTCGCCGACCATCGCGCAGGCGGCATCGAACACCTCGGGCCGGATCTGGCCAAGTGTGTGGCGGATGTTGTCCATCACCGCGTTGGTGAACCGGTTGAGCAGGTGTTGGGACGGCGCGCCCTCGGCCCAGGTGTCGTGCTTGGCAATGGGGTTCTTGACCCGGGCCTTGAGCTCTTCGCGCAGTTCGGCCTGAAATTCGGGATACCCCTTGAAGCCCAGTTTCTGCACCATCCGCGCGACGGTGGGCACCGATACCTGCGCATCTTCGGCAAGCGCGGTAAGCGGGCCGAGGCCTGAAGCCGGATAGTTTTCAAGGATCGAATGCGCCAGCTGCCGTTCCGCCCGGGTCAAATCGTCCAGCCGCTGCTGGATCAGATCGGAAATCGTATGGGTCGAATCGGACATCCGGCGCCTCCATTCTGATAAATTATATAACAGCTCAAAGTTGTCCGGTATATTTCTTTCAGAATTGTATTGACAGAGTCAGCCCTGGCCAAGCACGCTGGGGTCAGCTGCCCGACTCCCCTCAACCGTGCCGGAGACGTCTTGTCCGAACCCGTTCAGATCGTGAATCCCGATGGCTCGTCCGCCGTGGTGCTGGTGTGCGAACACGCGGCCAACACTGTGCCCGCAGGCTTTGCCGGGCTGGGGCTGGACGATGCGGCGCTGCAAAGCCATGTCGCCTGGGACCCCGGTGCCATGGGCGTGGCGCGCGGGCTGTCGGCGCGGCTGGATGCGGTCCTGGTGGCGGCGACGGTGTCGCGGCTGGTCTATGACTGCAACCGCCCGCCCGAGGCACCGGACGCCATGCCCGCCCGCAGCGAACTGACCGAGGTGCCGGGCAACGCAGCACTCACGCAGGCCGACCGTGCCCTGCGGGTGCAGCGCTACTATGCGCCGTTCCGCGCCGCCCTGGCCGACCGGATCAGCCGCACCCGCGAGCCGATCCTTGTTACGGTCCACAGCTTCACGCCGGTCTATTTCGGAAAACCGCGCGAAACCGAGATCGGCGTGCTGTTTGACACCGACGATCGGCTGGCCCGCGCGATGCTGTCGACCGCCGACCGGCACATGCCTCGCAGGGTTGCGGCAAACGATCCCTACGGGCCGGAGGATGGCGTGACCCACACCTTGCGCGAACATGCCCTGCCCCAGGGGCATCCGAACGTCATGCTGGAAATCCGCAACGACCTGATCGCCACCCCGTCCGCGCAGGACGCCATGGCGCGGGACATCGCGGACTGGCTGGTCGCCGCCTGTGCCAGCCTCGGGATCGGGGAGGCGGTGCAATGTCACGCCTGATGCACGGCTATATCCGCGTGGTCGACGGGTTCAATCACCGCGTCGGGCGCATCGCGATGTACGGCATCTTCGTGCTCATGGCGATCCTGCTGGTGTCGTCCATCAACAAGACCTTCTTCAGCCCGACACTCTGGACGCTGGAAATGGCGCAATTCGTCATGGTGGCCTATTACATCCTGGGCGGGCCCTATTCGATTCAGCTGGGATCGAACGTGCGGATGGACCTGCTGTACGGAAGCTGGTCGCCGCGCCGCAAGGCCTGGTTCGACGCCGTCACCATCCTGTTCCTGATCTTCTATCTTGGCGTGATGCTCTATGGCGCCATCGGATCGACGGCCTATTCGCTGGGCCATTTCGGCGGTGAGCCGATCACCTTTTTCGCGGGCCTTCTGACCGGAAGCGAGGAGATGGGCTATCTCGAACGCTCGTCCTCGGCCTGGCGACCGTATCTGTGGCCGGTCAAGGTGATCATGATCGTGGGGCTGTTCCTGATGCTGCTGCAATGCCTGTCGGAATTCGCCAAGGACGTTTTGCGCCTGCGCGGCGAGGAGATCTGATGTCCTACGAGATGATCGCCACGCTGATGTTTTCCAGCATGATGCTGATGCTGCTGACAGGTCAGCGCGTGTTCGGGGCCATCGGCTTTGTCGCGGTGGTGGCGGCGATGCTGCTGTGGGGCGACCGGGGCGGGTACGACCTGGGCTTTGCCGCGGCGATGAAGCTGATGAAATGGTACCCTCTGCTGACCCTGCCGATGTTCATCTTCATGGGCTACGTGCTGTCGGAATCGAAGATCGCCGACGATCTTTATCGCATGTTCCACGTCTGGATGGGCGGGCTGCGCGGGGGGCTGGCCATCGGCACCATCGGCCTCATGGTGCTGATCTCGGCGATGAACGGCCTCAGCGTTGCCGGCATGGCCATCGGGTCGACCATCGCGCTGCCCGAACTGCTTAAACGCGGCTACGACAAGAGGATGGTCACCGGGGTGATCCAGGCGGGGTCGAGCCTTGGCATACTCGTGCCGCCCTCGGTCGTGCTGGTGCTTTACGCGATGATCGCGCGCCAGCCGGTGGGTCAGCTTTGGCTGGCGGGGGTGATCCCGGGGCTGATGATGGCCACGATGTTCGTGGCCTACATCATCATCCGCTGCCGCATGACCCCGACGCTGGGGCCGGTGCTGGCGAAAGAGGACCGCGACATTCCGATGGCCGAAAAGCTGCGCCTGCTGCGCGCGGGCCTGCTGCCGCTGGTCATCTTTGCGGTGATGATGGTGCCCTTTGTCAACGGCTGGACCAGCCTTGTGGAAAGTTCCGCCATCGGGGCGATGGCAGCCTTCATGGCGGCTGTGGTCAAGGGCAGGATGACACGAGAGGTCTTTGAAAACTCGGTCCGCAATACGCTGGGCATCACCTGCATGTTCATGTGGATCATCCTCGCCGCGCTCGCCTTCGGCGCGGTCTTTGACGGGCTTGGCGCGGTCAAGGCGATCGAGAACCTCTTTACCGGTCAACTGGGTCTTTCGCCCTGGATGATCCTCATCCTCATGCAGCTCAGCTTTATCGTGATGGGCACGTTTCTGGATGACACCGCGATGCTGGTCATCGTCGCCCCGCTTTACGTACCGCTGGTGGGCGCGCTGGGGTTCGACCTGATCTGGTATGGCGTGCTTTACACGATCACCACGCAGATCGCCTATATGACGCCGCCCTTCGGCTACAACCTGTTCCTGATGCGCGCGATGGCCCCGCCGGAAATCACGCTGCGCGACATCTATTCGTCCATCCTGCCCTTCGTGCTGGTGATGGTCGCGGCCCTGGCCGTCATCATGGCCTTTCCCGAGATAGCACTTTGGCTGCCGGGCTATGTCTACGGAAATTAACCAAGAAGAAGATCCCGGAAGCGGGACGACATCAAAACACGCAAAACAGAGAGGAAAGACCCATGACCACGAGACGCAAGTTCCTGTCATCCGCCGGGCTCGGCGCTGCGGCCACACTGGCCAGCCCCGCCATCGTCAAGGCGCAAGAGGCGATCACCTGGCGGTTCCAGACCTACGCGGGCGGCGCCCTGGGCGAACATGTCACCAAGCCGGTCATCGACTACATCAACGCCAACGCTAATGGCGAGCTTCAGGTCGAACTGTTCTACGCCGACCAGATCGTGCCCACCGGCGAGCTGTTTCAGGCGCTGCAGCGCGGCACCATCGACGGCGTGCATTCGGATGACGATTCCATGGCTTCGCCCACGCCGCTGCGCCAGTTCGGCGGCTATTTCCCGTTTGCCACCAAGCACATCCTCGACGTGCCGGTGCTGTTCAACCAGTACGGGCTGGCCGAGATCTGGGACGAGGAATACGCCAAGGTCGGGGTCAAATGGCTGTCGGCCGCAGGGCAGGATCCGTGCAACTTCAACACCAAGAAGGAAATCACCTCGGTCGCCGATCTGGACGGGCTCAAGCTTTACACCTTCCCCACCGCCGGCCGCTTCCTGTCCAAGTTCGGCGTCGTGCCGGTGAACATTCCTTACGAGGATGCCGAGGTCGCGGTGCAGACCGGCGAGCTTGACGGCATGGCCTGGTCGGGCATCACCGAGGATTACACCGTGGGCTGGGCCGACGTGACCGACTATTTCCTGACCAACAACATCTCGGGCGCCTGGATCGGATCCTGGTTCGTCAACCAGCAACGCTGGGCCGACCTGCCCGATCACCTGAAATCCGTCGTCATGGCCGCGGTCGAGGCCGGGCACACCTACCGCAACCAGTGGTATTGGGGCGGCGAGGCCGCGCTGCGCGCCAACGGCGACAAGCTGGCGCTGCGCTCCGTACCGCCGGCGGAATGGGCCGAGGTCGAGAATGCCGCCAAGGAATTCTGGGAAGAGGTGGCGCAGGAGGGCGAAATCCAGCAGAAGATCGTCGGCATCTTCAAGGAATACAACAGCGTCATCAACCAGGCCGGCGCGCCCTACACCTTCGAATAAGGCCCGTACAGGACCTCATCCGGGCGCCCCCGTTCCGCGGGGGCGTCTGCTGACCAGAAAGGACCAGACCCATGCCCGCAAACCTCAGTTTCGATGCCCTCAAGCAGGCCGTGGCCGCAGGCGAGATCGACACGGTCCTTGTCTGCATGGTCGACATGCAGGGCCGCCTGATGGGCAAACGGTTCCACGCCGCGAACTTCATCGACCATTCGCATGCCGAAACCCATTGCTGCAATTACCTGCTGGCTACCGACCTCGCCATGGCGACGCCCGATGGCTATGCCTCGACCAGCTGGGAAAAGGGCTATGGCGACTATGTGCTGCAACCTGACCTGACGACGCTGCGCCCGGTGCCCTGGCTTGAGGCGACGGCGATGGTGCTGTGCGACGTGCTGGACCACCACACCCACGAACCGGTGCCGATGTCTCCGCGCGCGCTGCTCAAGGCGCAGATCGCCAAGCTCGAGGCACTCGGGTTCACCGCAATGATGGCCACTGAGCTGGAGTTCTTTCTTTTCGAGAAGAGCTTTGACGAGATCCGCAAGGGCGGCTACCGCGACCTGACCCCGATCAGCGGCTATAACGAGGACTACCACATCCTGCAGACCACCAAGGAAGAGGGCGTGATGCGCCCGATCCGCAACGGGCTTTATGCCGCGGGCGTCCCGGTCGAAAATTCCAAGGGCGAGGCCGAAAGCGGTCAGGAAGAGCTCAACATCCGCTACGCGCCCGCGCTTGATTGCGCCGATCATCACACGCTGGCCAAGCACGCGGTCAAGGAAATCGCCTGGCAGAACGGGCACGCCGCGTCCTTCCTGCCGAAATGGCACCCCGACCGCGTCGGATCGTCCAGCCATGTGCACCAGTCGCTGTGGCAGGACGATACTCCGGCGTTCCACGATGCCGACGACAAACTGGGCATGTCGCAGCTGATGCGCCACTATATGGCCGGACTGATCGCCTATGCGCCCGATTACACATATTTCCTGGCACCCTACGTCAACAGCTACAAGCGCTTCCTCAAGGGCACCTTCGCGCCGACCAAGACCGTGTGGTCGGTGGACAACCGCACGGCGGGCTTCCGCCTCTGCGGCGCGGGCACCAAGGGGGTGCGGGTGGAATGCCGCATCGGGGGGTCGGACATGAACCCCTACCTTGCGCAGGCGGCGATGCTCGCCGCGGGCATGAAGGGGATCGAGGACAAGATGGAACTGGCCCCGCCCACCACCGGCGATGTCTACGAGGCGCAGAAGGCAGGCGACATCCCGCAGACCCTGCGCGCCGCCACCGAAACCCTGCGCACTTCGGACTTCTTGCGCGGCGCCTTCGGGGACGAGGTGGTTGACCACTACACCCGCGCCGCCGAATGGGAGCAGGAAGAGTTTGACCGCGCCGTCACCGACTGGGAAATCGCGCGCGGATTTGAAAGGGCCTGATGGGATGAGCATGATTACCTGCACCTCGCCGATCGACGGATCGGTCTATGCGGAACGCCCCGCGCTGTCAGCCAAGGCCGCCCGCGACGCCGTCGCACGCGCCCGTGCCGCGCAGGCGGACTGGGCCGCGCGTCCCCTGACCGAACGCATTGCGCTGGTGCAGGCCGGGGTCGCCGCCGTCGGGGCGATGAACGACGAGATCGTGCCGGGACTGGCCTGGCAGATGGGCCGGCCGGTGCGTTATGGCGGCGAATTCGGCGGCTTCAACGAACGCGCCACCCACATGGCGCAGATAGCCGCCGACGCCCTTGCGGATATCGAGGTCGAGGACAGCGCCGATTTCCGCCGACTGATCAAACGCGTGCCGCATGGCGTTGTGCTGGTCGTGGCGCCCTGGAACTACCCTTACATGACGGCGATCAACACCGTCGCCCCGGCGCTGATCGCGGGCAATGCGGTGATGCTGAAACACGCCAGCCAGACGCCGCTGGTTGGCGAACGCATGGCGGCGGCCTTTCACGGCGCGGGCGTGCCCGAAGACGTGTTCCAGAACGTCTTTCTGGATCATGCCACCACGTCGCAGCTGATCGGCGAACGCAACTTTGGTTTCGTGAATTTCACCGGCTCCGTCGGCGGCGGCCGCGCCATCGAAACGGCCGCGGCGGGCACCTTCACCGGTCTGGGGCTGGAACTGGGCGGCAAGGACCCGGGCTACGTGATGGAGGATGCGGACCTGGACGCCGCAGTCGATACGCTGATCGACGGCGCGATGTTCAACTCGGGCCAGTGCTGCTGCGGCATCGAACGCATCTATGTCCATGAAACGCTCTTTGACGCCTTCGTCGAAAAGGCCGTGTCCATCGTCAACAACTATGTGCTGGGCAACCCGCTCGACCCCGAAACGACCTTGGGCCCCATGGCCCACGTCCGCTTTGCCGAGGAGGTCCGCGCCCAGACCGCCGAGGCGATCGCTGCCGGGGCCACCGCCCATATCGACCCGGCGCGTTTCCCGCAGGATGGCGGCGCGTACCTGATGCCGCAGATCCTGACGAATGTGACCCACGACATGCGGGTGATGCGCGACGAAAGCTTTGGCCCGGTCGTGGGCATCATGTCCGTCAAGGACGACGAAGAAGCGCTGCGCCTGATGAACGACAGCGATTTTGGCCTGACCGCGTCGGTCTGGACCGCCGACACCGCCCGGGCCGAGGCGCTTGGCGACCGGATCGAAACCGGCACCGTCTTCATGAACCGCGCCGACTATCTGGACCCGGCGCTGTGCTGGACCGGCTGCAAGGACACCGGGCGCGGCGGCGGGCTGTCGGTGATCGGCTATCACAACCTGACCCGCCCGAAATCCTACCATCTCAAGAAAGCCTGACCCATGAGCCTTTCCGCCAACTGGTCCTACCCCACCGCCATCCGTTTCGGGGCGGGCCGCATTTCCGAGATTGCCGAGGCCTGCGCCGCCGCCGGGATCAAACGTCCTCTGCTGATCACCGACCGCGGCCTTGCGCAGATGGAGATCACGCAGCGCACGCTTGATCTGCTGGAGGCCGCAGGGCTGGGCCGGGCGATGTTTTCGGATGTGGACCCCAACCCCAACGAAAAGAACGCCGAAGCCGGGGTGCAGGCGTTCAAGGACGGCGGGCATGACGGCGTCGTGGCGTTCGGCGGCGGATCAGGCCTCGATCTGGGCAAGCTGGTGGCGTTCCTTGCGGGCCAGACCCGCCCGCTGTGGGATTTCGAGGATATCGGCGACTGGTGGACCCGCGCGGATGCCGATGCCATCGCCCCCATCGTCGCCGTGCCCACGACGGCCGGCACCGGATCGGAAGTGGGCCGCGCCAGCGTCATCACCAATTCCGAAACCGCTGAGAAAAAGATCATCTTTCACCCCAAGTTCCTGCCCTCGGTCGTGATCTGCGACCCCGAACTGACCGTCGGCATGCCGGGGTTCATCACCGCAGGCACCGGACTGGATGCTTTTGCCCATTGTGTCGAGGCATTCTGCTCTCCGCATTACCACCCGATGAGCCAGGGCATCGCCTTGGAGGGCATGCGGCTGGTCAAGGACTACCTGCCGCGCGCTTATGCTCATGGCAAGGATATCGAGGCGCGCGCGCAGATGATGTCGGCGGCGGCCATGGGTGCCACGGCGTTTCAGAAAGGCCTGGGCGCGATCCATGCTCTGTCGCACCCCATCGGCGCGCTCTACCACACCCATCACGGCACCACGAACGCGGTCTGCATGCCCGCCGTCCTGCGCTTCAACCGCCCCGCGATCGAGGATCGGCTGGGGCTGGCCGCCGCCTATCTGGGGATCGAGGGCGGCTATGACGGGTTTTGCGCCTATGTGGATGACCTCAACGCCTCGCTCGGCGTGCCGAAATCGCTGACCGCGCTGGGGATCGAGGATCCGGACATCGACCGCATCGTCAAAGGTGCGCTGGCCGACCCAAGCACCGGTGGCAATCCGGTCGAGATGACGGCAGAGAATACCCGCGCGCTGCTGCTGGAGATCGTCTGAGCGCCGACCTATACGGAGTGATCCCGATGGCCCTGTCCCTGTCCGACCGCCCCCTGCGCTGCCTGGCGATCGGCGAATGCATGGCGGAACTTGCCCCCGCCGACGCGGCGGACCGGTTCCGGCTGGGTTTTGCCGGCGACACGTTCAACACCGCCTGGTATCTGCGCAAACTCTGCCCCGAGGCGCATGTGGGCTATTTCAGCGCGGTGGGGCAGGACGACCTGTCGGACCGGATGCTGGCGATGATGACGGCGGCGGGCATCGACACACAGCACGTCAGCCGCGCCGCCGACCGCTCTGTCGGTCTTTACCTCATATCGCTGAATAACGGCGAACGCAGCTTTTCCTACTGGCGCGACACCTCGGCGGCGCGGCAGTTGGCGAACGATCCGGCACGGCTCGACCATGCCATGGCCGACGCGACGCTGATTTATGTTTCGGGCATCACGCTCGCGATCCTCGAAGACGCGGGCCGCGCGACCCTGCTGGCGGCGCTGTCGCGCGCACGGGCGGCGGGGCGGATCGTGGCCTTCGATCCCAACCTGCGGCCCCGGCTGTGGCGCGATGCCGAGCAGATGACCACAGCGGTCATGGACGCGGCGGCGGTCAGTGATCTGGTGCTGCCGTCGTTCGACGACGAGGCGGTGCATTTCGGCGATGCCGACCCGCAGGCGACGCTTGACCGCTACACCGGTGCGGGGGCGCGCACGGTGGTGGTCAAGAACGGCCCCGGCACGGTCCTGGTCCGCGATGGCGACGTTGTGGACGAGGTGTCGCCGCCGAAGGTCGATCAGGTGGTCGACACCACGGCGGCCGGCGACAGCTTCAACGCCGGCCTGATCGCGGCCCTGGCACAGGGGCGGCCCATGGCCGAGGCGATCCTGAACGGCGCGCGGGTCGCGGGCCAGGTCATCGGCCAGCGCGGCGCGCTGGTGCCGGTGGACCGGGGCGCGTCCTAGCCCGGACAGACCAAAGCCGCCCTTGACTTCGGGTCGGCGCCACGCTCCCCTGCGGACCAGTTCGGAGGGCGGCATGAGCGGGACACAAGACCTCAAAGACCTGGCGCGCAAGCTGTTCGACGCCGCGGTGCGCGCCGCGGACCCGGCGCTGGCGCTGCGCCGCAAGCTGGCCGACACCCCGTTCCCCCAGGGGCCGGGGACGACCTACCTGATCGCCATCGGCAAGGCCGCCCCCGCCATGCTGCAAGAGGCGCTGAACCATGTCAGCGGCCCGGTGGATGCCCTTGCCGTGACGCATCACGAAAACACGATGGAGGTGCCGGGAGCCACGATCCTGCGCGCGGGCCACCCGGTGCCCGATGCCGCCGGAGCTGCCGCCGCACAAGAGGTGATCGCCCGGCTGCGCAAGGCCGGTGCCGAAGACCGCGTCGTGGCGCTGATTTCGGGGGGCGGCTCCGCGCTCGTACCCGCGCCGGTCGAAGGTGTGAGCCTTGAAGACAAGGCCGAGGTCAACCGCCTGCTGCTGGCGGGCGGGCTGGACATCACCCGGATGAACCTTGTGCGCCAACAGCTGTCGCGGCTCAAGGGGGGCGGATTTCTGCGCCTTGCCACCCCGGCACCGGTCACCGCCTATATCCTGTCGGACGTGATCGGCGACGATCTGCGGGCCATCGCCTCGGGGCCCACGGTCGGGCCCATCGGGTCGCTGCGCGAGGCCTGCACGCTCTTGCAGGGCGAAGGGCTCTGGGACCGGCAGCCGCCGTCCGTCCGCCAGCATCTCGAAACGGCCACGCCCGACGGCCCCCTGCCCGAGGCGCGCAATATCCTGATCGGTTCGAACCGGCAGTCGCTGGCCGCGATGCATGCGGCGGCCCAGGCCGAAGGCTGGCAGGCCCATATCGCCAACGATCATCTGGTGGGCGACGTGGGTGACGCGGCCCGGGCCATCGTCCGCGACATCGGCGCGGTCACCACCCCCACGGCGCTGCTTTATGGCGGTGAAACCACCGTGACCCTGCGCGGTGACGGGCGCGGCGGGCGCAATCAGGAACTCGCGCTGCGCGTCGCCCTCTCGGCCGCCCCCCTGGCGCAGGACTGGGTATTCCTGTCGGGCGGCACTGACGGGCGCGACGGACCGACCGATGCGGCGGGGGGGCTGGTGGATGCGGGCACCGCCGCGCGCATCGGCGCTGCCGGACAGGATGCGCAGACGCTCTTGAACAACAACGACAGCTATGCGGCGCTGCGCGCCGCCGGGGACCTGTTGATGACACAGGCCACGGGCACCAACGTGGCGGATGTTCAGGTGCTGCTGATCCGGCCCTGACGGCCCGCGAACTGCCGCAACGTGACACCAGCGCCCTCGAGCGCGGCGCGCACGCTGCGCGCGATGTCGAGCGCGGTCTTGCCGTCGCCGTGCAGGCAGATCGTGTCGACCGCCGCCGGGATGTGCTTGCCCGAGTCGGTGATGATCGCCCCCGCCTTGACCATCGCCACCATGCGGTCGCCCGCGACCTGCGGATCGTGAATGACTGCACCGTCCTTTGACCGGTCGACCAACGTCGCATCGTCGTTATAAGCGCGGTCGGCAAAGATTTCTCCGGCCCAGCGGCAGCCCAGATCCTGGGCGGCTTCTTGCTGCGCGGTGGCCGCCAGCACCATCACGATGATCTCGGGATCGACATCCAGCGCGCCTTCGTAGCAGGCGCGCGCCATCGCCGCATCCTCGGACGCCATGTTGGCCAGCGCGCCGTGTAGTTTGAGATGCCGCACCGCGCCGCCCGCCGCCTGCGCCATCGCCTGCGCCGCCCCCAACTGATAGCGCACGAGGTTGCGCAAAGAGGTGTGCGACAGGTGCATCCGCCTGCGGCCAAAGCCCTGCAGATCGGGAAAGCCGGGATGCGCGCCGATGCCGGTGCCGTTGTCCACCGCCAGCCGCATGGTCTGCGCCATCACATCCGGATCGCCTGCATGAAACCCACAGGCGATGTTGGCCGATGTGATGACCTTCAGCAATTCGGCGTCCTGCCCCATGACCCAGGGGCCAAAGCTTTCGCCCATATCGGCGTTCAGATCGACAGTGATGGTCATTCCGTGTCCTTTCTGTCCAGTTCGCGCCCCGCCGTCGCGCCGCTGATCAGCTGGTAGGACAGCAGATCGCGCATCCGCGCCGGATCGCGGATCAGCGGCGTCAGCGCCTTGGGCAGGTCGGCCAGCCGCTGCAGATGCGTGCGGTGCAGCGCCACGCCTTCGTCGAGCGTGATGAAGCGGAAACGCAGTTTCGCGCCCGCCGGGGCCTGTGCGACGCGCGGCAGATCGGCGGGAATGACCGTGCCGATACGAGGATAGCCGCCGGTGGTCTGGCATTCGGCCATCAGCACGAAGGGGGTGCCGTCACCGGTGATCTGGATATCGCCCGGCACGATGATTTCCGACACCACCGACAGCCCGCCCTCGACCTCGAAGCCGGGGCCGTCGCAAGTGACCTGCACGCCCATTCGGTTGGCGCGGGCATCGCGGGTGAACTGCGTGTCGGCAAACCGGTCGCGCTGCTGCTGCGGGAACAACTGCGTTTGGAGGCTGGGCAGAACACGCACGGCGCCGCCGTCAAAGCGGTCGTCGGCGGGCAGGCACAGGCCCGTGTCACTGCCCTTGTCGGCCCCCAGCGGCAGGGTGTCGCCCGCCTCGATCGCCTTGCCCAGACCGGCGGTCAGATGCGCAGCGCGGGCACCCAGCGCAGGCGCGGTGTCGATGCCGCCGCCCAGATGCAGATAGCCGTAGCTGCCCGAAGTGACCGGCCCGATGTCGAGCTTTGCGCCCTTTGGCAGGGTGTGGCTGGCGTTCCAGCGCAGCGCCTCGCCTTCGATCGCGGCGCGCATCGGCGCGCCGGTCAGGGCAATGCGGATATCATTGGACGCTTCGAACCTGCCGCCCATGCCGGCCATTTCCAGCGCTGCGCAATCGGGCGACTGGCCAAGCAGCGCCGCCCCTTCGGCCAGCGCCACCGGGTCCGCCGCGCCACCGCGCGACAGACCGAAAGACAGGTAGCCGGCGCGGCCCTGGTCCTGCACTGTGACGCCGGGGCCGGTGCGATGCACGATGAGGTCTGCGGTCATGCGATCACCTCCCACTCTGCGCCGCCATCGGGATCGGTCTCCATGTTGGCCAGCTTGTCCGGCTCGGTCGCGACGAACTGAACCTCGTCGCCGGGCCGCAGCACGAAGGGGGTGTCGCTGTCGGGGCGGAACAGGCGGAACGCCGTCTGCCCCACATGCCGCCAGCCGGTCGGGGTCGACACGGAAAAGAGCACGAGTTGCCGGATCGCCACCACCACCGCGCCCTTGGGCACCGACCGGGTCAGCGCCTGCTGGCGGGGGATGTCCCAATCGTCGGGCAGTTCGCCCAGGTAGGGCTGGCCGGGCGCAAAACCGATGGTGAGCGCGCGCACCCGCGCCTCTGACAGGGACCGGATCGCCTCCTGCTCGGACAGGCCCGCGGCCTCTGCCGCCTCGGCCAGTTGCGGGGCGCGGTCGGTGCCGAAAACGGTAGGAATGCGAAAGAACCGCCGCCCCTCGGGCAGGTCGGCGGCCATCCAATCGGCGCTTTGCAGCAGTTCCTTGAGGCGCGCGCGCAAGGTTTCATGCGTCAGATGCAGCGGATCGAAGCGCACGAAGGCCGACACCAGCGAGGTCGAGGTTTCCTCGACCCCGTCCCAGCCTTCGCGTTCCACAGCGGCGCGAAAGGCCAGTGCGGCGCGGTTGGCGGGCTCCGACAGCGTGTCGCCAAAGCTGATCAGCATGCCGTCCAGCCCGACGGTGCGCAACTCGGGAAAGCTCATGTCGGTCATCGCACCTGCCTTATGGTTTCGGGCAGCCACAGCGCCAGGTCCGGCACCCAGATCAGCACAAAGACCATGGCCACCATGATCAGGAACATCGGCAGGGCGGCACGGGTGATATAGCCCATCTCGTGATGGGTCATGCCCTGCAGGACGAAAAGGTTGAACCCGATGGGCGGGGTGATCTGCGCCATCTCGACCACCACGACGACGAAGATACCGAACCATATGAGGTCGATCCCGGCCTCGCGCACCATCGGTTCGACCACCGCCATGGTCAGCACCACCGACGAAATGCCGTCAAGAAACATGCCCAGCACGATGTAGAAGACCAAAAGCGCCATCAGAAGCTGGAACCGCGTCAGCTCCATCGCTGCGATCAGATCGGCCAGCGCCCGCGGCAGGCCGGTAAAGCCCATGGACAGCTTCAGGAACGCCGCCCCGACCAGGATCAGCGCGATCATCGCGCTGGTGCGCGTCGCCCCCATCAGCGAGGCGGTGAAGGTTTGCCAGTTCAACGACCCCTGCCCCGCCGCCAGGACCAGACCGCCGATCACGCCGAAGGCCGCCGCCTCGGTCGCGGTGGCAAAGCCCAGGTACATCGACCCGATGACCACCACGATGAGGCAGATGACCGGCAGCAGAAAGCGCGAATTGCGGATCTTCTCGGCCAGGCTCATGCCGGTTTCGACCACCGGCGACCAGTCGCGCGACACCCCGGCATAAATCGCCACGTAGCCCATGAACATCACCGCCAGCACCAACCCCGGCACCACGCCCGCAAAGAAGAGTGCGGTGATCGATTCGTTGACCGTGACGCCATAAACGATGAGCGCGAGGCTTGGCGGGATCATCAGGCCCAGCGTCGCCGCCCCCGCCAGCGTGCCGATGACAAGCTTTTCGGGATATTTCCGCGCCCGAAGCTCGGGAATGGACATCTTGCCCACCGTCGACAGCGTCGCCGCCGACGATCCGGATACGGCGGCAAAGACCGTGCAGCCGACGATGTTGGTGTGCACCAGCCCGCCCGGCAGACGCGCCAGCCAGGGCGACAGGCCCTTGAACATGTCTTCGGACAGGCGCGTGCGGTAAAGGATCTCTCCCATCCAGATGAAAAGCGGCAGGGCGGTCAGCGTCCAGCTCGACGAGGTCGCCCAGATCGTCGTGACCATGGCGTCGCCCACGGGGCGCGAGGTGAAAAGCTCCATCCCGACCCAAGCCACACCCATGAGCGCAAGACCAACCCAGACGCCGGTGCCCAGCAGCAGGAACAGCACAAAGAGGAAGAGCGTGATGGCATAGATTTCGGTCATGTCATTCACCAAAGCCTTGCTCGACCGTGTCGCTCTTGATCCGGTGGTCGCCCCGGATCAGCACGTGCAAAAGATGATCGGTCAGTGCCAGCGCCAGAACCCCGCCGCCGATGACCATGACCGATTGCGGTATCCAGAGCGGCGTGGCGTCCTGCGACTGCGACACCTCGTTGAATTTCCAAGACCAGTAAGTGAACCAGTAGGCGTAATAGGTAAAATACCACGCAATCGCCGCCGCCAGCCCGAAGCACCAGACCTCGAGCGCCCAGCGCAGGCGCGGCGGCACGACGTTGAGCAGGATCGACACCCGGATATGCGCGCCCCGGTTCAGCGCATTGGCAAAGGCCAGGAACGACGCCGCCGCCATGGCATAGCCCGCATAGGCCGACCCGCCGGGAAACACAGCCCCCGTCCAGCGCGCCACCATCTGCGCCACGATCAACAACAGGATCGCCACAAGGCAGACCGCGGCGCCCACACCGGCGGCCAGGTAAATCGTATCGAGCGTGCGCCGGATGAGGTGTCGCATGGCAGACCTTTGGTAAAGGGATCGGGGCGCCCGGTCAGGGGCACCCCGCGAATGGTTATTGCTGATAGGCGTCGATGATGGCCTGACCGGCCTCGCCCGATTGCTCCAGCCATTCCTGGGTCATGGTCTCGCCCACCTCGCGCAGGCCCGACATCAGCGCGTCGGACGGCGGGGCGACGGTCATGCCGCCCTCGCGCAGGCCCTCGTAGGTGAAGTTGGTGTATTCCTTCGACCGGTAAAGCCCGGCGTATTCCGCCAGCGCCGCACAGCCTTCGATCACCGCCTTGCTGGCATCCGAGGTGTCGGCCCAGGTGTCGGCGTTCACCATGATGTAGTTGCGCGGCAGCCAGGCATCGACCTGATAGAAATGCGACAGCGATTCCCAGACCTTCTGATCATAGCCCGTCGCACCGGACGAAATCATCGACTCCGCCACGCCGGTGGCGAACGCCTGGCTCAACTCTGCCGCCTCGATGGTCACCGGTGCCATGCCGGTCAGTTCCGCCAGCCGCGCGGTGGCGTTGTTGTAGGAGCGGAACTTGATCCCCGCCATATCGTCCACCGACGCGATCTCCCGGTCGAAATAAAGCCCCTGCGGCGGCCACGGCACGGAATATAGCAGGTGCAGATTCTGTTCCTCCAACACCTTCTCGATCTCGGGCTTCGCAGCCTCCCACAGCTTTGCGTGATCGTCGAAGCTGGGCGACAGGAACGGCACGGAGTCAAAGCCGAAGACGGCATTTTCGTTGGCATGGCCCGACAGCAGGCGTTCGCCGATCGGCACCTGGCCGGTCTGGATCGCGCGCTTGATGTCGGCGCCCGCAAACAGCGATCCGCCCGGATGGGTCACGATCTCGACCTCGCCCATGGTTCCGGTGGTCACGCATTTGGCAAATTCCGCGCCGGTTGCGGAATGAAAGTTGGTGGCGGAATAGGCCATCGGCATATCCCAGGTTTCGGCCATCGCGGGCGCGGTCAGCGCCGTGGCGCAGGCCAGCCCGGTAA
Organism: Thalassococcus sp. BH17M4-6; assembly: GCF_049323015.1. Lineage (NCBI taxonomy): Bacteria > Pseudomonadati > Pseudomonadota > Alphaproteobacteria > Rhodobacterales > Roseobacteraceae > Thalassococcus > Thalassococcus sp. BH17M4-6. The sequence goes on along the minus strand of NZ_JBMPGU010000002.1, from coordinate 53,848 downwards.
GTGTTTTCGTAAAGATTGTCATATCGTTATCTCCCTTGGTTGGATTTCTGGAAACGCCCCGGTTGGTACGGGGTCATATCGGTATTGCTGGGCCTGCCGGTCATGATCCCGGCCAGCAGGCGCCCGGTCTTGGGCCCGCCGGTCAGGCCGATGTGCTGGTGCCCCAGCGCGGTATAGACGCCCGTTTGCCCGACCTCGCCGATCAGCGGCAGGCTGTCCGAGGTGGCGGGCCGATGGCCCATCCATTCCACCTCGCGCGCAGAGGTCAGCCCGGGCAGGCTGCGGCGCACGTGCCGGCGCAGCATCTCGAAGGGCGCGCGCGACGGGCCGGCCTCCAGCCCGCCGAACTCCACCACGCCAGCGCAGCGCACCCCGGCGGTCATCGGCGTGGCGACGAACTTGCCCGCGTCGATCATCACCGGCCGACGGGGGCCGTTCTCGGCCTCTTCAAAGACGATGTGATATCCGCGCTCCGTCTCCAGCGGGACGCGCAGCCCCAGCCTGGCCAAGAGCGGCAGCGACCACGCCCCCGCCGCGATCACCGCACTGTCGCAGGATATCGGGCCCGCATCGGTCAGCACGGCCGTCACGCGGCCCTCCGTCACCTCGATGTCGCGCACGTCGGCGCGGCGGATGACCCCGCCCATCGCTTCGAAATCCTGCGCCAGCGCCGCGACATAGCCACCGGGGTCAAGCACGTGGCCATGATCCTTGAGCACCGCAAGGCAGGTGATCCGCTCCCCCAGCGCTGGCTCGTAGTCGCGCACCGCCCCGCCTTCGAGGATCTCGGGCACAAACCCCGCCTCGCGCCGCAGCGCCCAGCCATAGGCGCCCGCCTCGAAATCCGCGCGGCGCTCGAACGCATAGACGTAATCCCCCGGCACGATGAACCGGTGCGCGGACAGGCCATCGGTCAGCGCCATGTGCTGATCGACGCTGTCCCCCACGATGGGCGTCAGCGCGGCGGCGATGCGGCGGGTGTCGCGGTCATTGGCATGGGCGAGGTATTTCAGCAGCCAGGGCAGCAGCTTTGGCAGGTAAGACCAGCGCAGGAACAGCGGCGCATCGCGGTCCAGCAGCATGCCGGGCGCCTTCGGCACCAGCCCCGGCCCGGTGACCGGCACCATCGCGCAGGCCGCAAGGATGCCGGCATTGCCATGCGACGTGCCCTGCCCCGGCGCGCCGCGGTCGACCAGCGTCACATCTGCGCCGAAGCGGCGCAGCCAGATCGCGGTCGACACGCCGACGATCCCGGCACCGATCACCACCACATGATCCGCAGACGCCATGCAACAAAGCCCCCCGGGGCTGATTCCCCACATGCATTCTTACCGATCTACACAACACGTCAACAATTTGTTGACAAATTATCGAAAAGCGCGAAATCTGATCCCATGACACAGGACGAATTGGGCCCGGTCGTGTCCTCTGCCCATCTCGCAGACGGCGCCTTTCCCGAGGTCTCGGAATTTGAATTCGGCATGATCCTTGCCCATCATGCCTTTGAACGCTGGATGGTGCGCTGCATGGCGACGGCGGGCCATCCCGGCCTCACCGCGCTCGAGGTGCTGGTGCTGCATTCGGTCTATCACCGCAACAAACCCAAGCGGTTGGCCGATCTCTGCCTCGTGCTGAATGTCGAAGACACCCATACGGTCAACTACGCGATCAAGAAACTCGCCCGCGCCGGGCTGGTCAGCGAAGGCCGACAAGGCAAGGAAAAGACCGTCGCCGCCACCGAACTGGGCGCCAGGGCCTGCGACACCTACCGGGATATCCGCGCCACGCTGCTGCTCAACACGGTGGGCGAACTGGGCGTGGAGCCCGACCAGATGCGCCGCCTCGCCACGCTCCTGCGGCTGATGGCCGGGCAGTACGACCAGGCCGCCCGCGCCGCCACCACCTACTGACCCCCCTTCTTCTTGGCAAAATACCTCCAGAGAGCACGAGAGACAGCGTCTCTCGTATGCCGCAGGCATTCCCCTTGCGCGAAGGCACGCTAACCGCTGGACGCCAGCCGCCTTGCCCGCTATCCCCTGCCCCCAACGCGCAACCCCGCGCCCGCGCGGGACCAAAGCCCTGGTGACACCATGCCCGACCTTCTGATCGAACTCTTCTCGGAAGAGATCCCCGCCCGCATGCAGACCCGCGCCGCAGAGGATTTGCGCCAGCGCGTCACCGACGGCCTGGTCGAGGCCGGGCTGACCTATGCCCACGCCGCCGCCTTTTCCACGCCGCGCCGCCTGACCCTGGCGATCGAGGGGCTGCTGGAGCGCAGCCCCGACCTGCGCGAGGAACGCAAGGGGCCGCGCGTGGACGCCCCCGAAAAGGCGATCGAGGGCTTTCTGCGCGGCGCAGGTGTCACCCGCGACCAACTGGTCGAGCGCGAGGAAAAGAAGGGCACCGTCTTTTACGCCCTGATCGACAAACCGGGCCGCCCGGCGGCAGCGATCATCGCCGAGGTGCTGGAACAGGTGATCCGCACCTTCCCCTGGCCCAAGTCTATGCGCTGGGGCGCGGGCAGCCTGCGCTGGGTGCGGCCGCTGCATGCGATCCTGTGCATCCTGACGACCGAGGCCGGGGCCGAGGTCGTGCCGCTCGAGGTCGACGGGATCACCGCGTCCGACACCACGCGCGGCCACCGCTTCATGGCGCCCGATGCCTTTGCCGTGACCGGGTTCGAGGATTACGCCGCCAAGCTCAAGCGGGCGCGCGTGATCCTCTCCGCCGAGGAACGCGCCGACATCATATGGAACGACGCGACACAGGCCGCCTTTGCCTTGGGGCTTGAGGTGGTCGAGGACCGCGGCCTTCTGGCCGAGGTCGCGGGACTGGTCGAATACCCCGTGGTGCTGATGGGCGAGATCGGGGCGGATTTCCTCGACCTGCCGCCCGAGGTGCTGCAAACCTCGATGAAGGAGCATCAGAAGTTCTTTTCGGTGAAGAACCCCAAAACGGGCCGGATCGAACGTTTTGTCACTGTCGCCAACATCGCCACGCCCGACGATGGCGCGACGATCCTTGCGGGCAACCAAAAGGTGCTGTCGGCGCGGCTGTCAGATGCCAAATTTTTCTGGGAAAACGATCTGCGCGTGGTGCAGACCGACGGCATGACCGCCTGGACCGACCAGCTGGACGACGTGACCTTTCACAACAAGCTGGGCAGCCAAAAGGACCGGATCGAGCGCATCGCCGCGCTGGCCCGAGAGCTTGCCTCGGTGGTCGGCGCGGATGCGGACCTGGCCGAACAGGCCGCGCGGGTGGCCAAGGCCGACTTGTCGTCGGAAATGGTCTATGAATTCCCCGAACTGCAAGGGCTGATGGGCCGCTACTACGCCGACGCGGCGGGCCTTCCCTCCGAAGTTGCCGCCGCCTGTCAGGAGCATTACTCGCCCCTCGGCCCCTCCGACGCCGTGCCGACGGCCCCGGTGTCGGTCGCCGTAGCGCTGGCCGACAAGCTGGACACCCTGACCGGGTTCTGGGCGATTGATGAAAAGCCGACGGGCTCCAAGGATCCCTTCGCCCTGCGCCGCGCGGCGCTGGGGGTGATCCGGTTGGTTCTGGCGAATGAACTCAAACTCAGTCTTTGGGAAGCAGCTCTCAACGCAATAGACCAAAACAATGAAAGTCTTGACCGCTTGAAGAACGAAGAAGCGGGCAAAAAAGGCGGCATCTTGCTGGGCAGCCCACGAGTGACGCAAAACTCTCCGGATGGGAAAAGAGTAGAGTCCAAAATTGACGACCTCCTGTCCTTCTTCCACGACCGCCTCAAGGTCCATCTGCGCGACGAAGGCATCCGGCATGACGTGATCGACGCCTGCCTCGCCATGCCGAACTCCGACGACCTGACGCTGCTCGTATCGCGCGCCCGGGCGCTGCAGGCGGTGCTGGAGACCGAGGACGGCACGAACCTCGTGCAAGGCTTCAAGCGGGCGAACAACATCCTAACGCAGGCCGAGGAAAAGGACGGGGTGGAATACAGCTTCGGCGCCGATCTGAAGTTCGCCGAGGACCCGGCGGAAATCGCGCTCTTCGCAGCACTGGATACGGCAGAGGCCAAGATCGCCCCGGCGATGCAGGCCGAGGATTTCGCCACCGCCATGGCCGCCATGGCCGGTCTGCGCCCCGCGGTCGATGCGTTTTTCGAGGCGGTGCAGGTCAACGCCGAAAGCGCCGTGCTGCGGCGCAACCGGCTCAACCTGCTCAGCCGTATCCGCACCACCTGTCTGCAGGTGGCCGATTTGACGCGTCTGGACGGTTAGGGCCATCGCCGTGTCCGCGCCGTCCCGCGGGGTGGCGCTTCTGATCGGTCCGCTTTGGCGGTTTATCCCGGCCACATCCGGACGCAGCCACCGCTTTGCACCAAGCCCTGCCAAAGCGCCGCCCCGGGGGGCGGGACGGCGCTGACACGGCGGCCGCAAGCGGCCTTGATCCCGTGTCGGCACCAGCGGCGCGGTTCGGACTGGCCCGTCGCCACTGCCCACCTGCGCCGAAACGCCAGCTTGCCACGGCGCCGCACCGCAGTATTGTGCGGGCATGTCACGCGGTTCCACCCTTCTGAGCACGCAAATCCCTGACCAGCGCGTCACGCTGATCAGCAACACCGCGCCGATTTCGACACCGACCCACGGCGGGCGGGCCAAGTGTCTGCAGCGGCTTGTCCGGCTCAACCTGCCGGTGCCGCGCACCGTCGCGCTGTCTTTCGACACCGTACATAAGCTCGCCAGCGGCGCGCTGCCCGACATCGCCAAGATCATCCGCAACTTCGCCCCCGACACACTGCTGTGCGTGCGCCCGTCCTCCGAAGATCCGGACTGGGGCGGGCCCAGTGCCATCCTCAACATCGGGATGAACGACGCGCGGCACCTGGAACTGTGCCAGGACCTGGGAGAAGAGGCCGCGACCTCGGCCTACCTGCGGTTCATCCAGGCCTATGCCGTGCACGTGGCGCGGCTAGATCCGGACATGTTCGACGACCTGGACGAAGCCGCGCCATCGGTTCTGGCCGATGCGCTGGCCACCTACGAGCAGGAGGCCGAAGAGGCGTTTCCGCAGGATCCCGAACGGCAATTGTCCGAGGTGCTGCGGTCCATGGCCCGCGCCTGGGAAGGCACCACCGCCCGGCTGCTGCGCCAGGCCAAGGGGGCTCCGGTCGATGCGGGCCTGGGCCTTGTGGTGCAGGCGATGGTGCTGGGCCTCGGGGCCGGCGAATGCGGATCGGGCGTGCTGCAACTCGTGAGCTCCGAAACCGGGCTGCCGCAGATCACCGGGCGCTACCTGAGCCAAAGCCAGGGCCGCGAGGCGCTGGAACGCGGCGCGGCCTCGCTGTTTCTGGAGCGGGACCCGCGCGGCCCTTCGCTCGAGGAACTGGCGCCCGAGGCCTTTGCCGAACTCAAGGCGCATGCGGCGCTGATGCGGCGCAAGCTGCGCACCGAGATGCAGATCGAATTCACCATCGAAAACGGCGCCGTGCATATCCTTGATGGCGTGCGCGTGCGCCGCACCCCACGCGCCGCCGTGCGCATCGCCGTGAGCCTGGCCGAGGATGGCATCATCACCCCGCAAGAGGCGGTGATGCGGGTTGAACCGCGGGCGCTGTCGGAACTGCTGCACCGGCAGGTGGCCGAAGGCGCCGCGCGCGACATCATCGGCCATGGCGTCGCCGCCAGTCCCGGTGCGGCTACCGGGCGCATCGTCTTTTCCGCCGCCGATGCGCAGGCCAGCGCGGCGCGCAACGAACCCTGCATCCTCGTGCGCCGGGAAACCACGCCCGAGGATGTGCGCGGCATGCACGCGGCGAACGCGGTGCTGACCGAACGCGGCGGCATGACCAGTCATGCCGCCGTCATTGGGCGCGGTCTCGGCCTGCCGTGCGTGGTGGGTGCGGCCAACATGCGCTTTCAGTTGCAGCGCAAGACGCTGATGTCGTCGGACGGGCGCGCCTTCCGCGAAGGCGACACGATCACCGTGGACGGCACCAACGGTCAGGTCCTGTCGGGCAGCCCCGACATGGTCGAGGCGATGCTCGACGACAGTTTCCAGACCCTGCTGGCCTGGGCCGATGCCGAACGCGACATCGGCATCCGCGCCAATGCCGACACCCCCGCCGACGCTCAGACCGCGCGCAACTTTGCCGCCCAGGGGATCGGCCTCTGCCGCACCGAGCACATGTTCTTCGAGGCCGACCGCCTGACCGTCATGCGCGAGATGATCTTTGCCGATGCGGCGCAGGACCGGCGCGCCGCGCTGGATCTGTTGCTGCCGATGCAGCGCGCCGATTTCACCGAGCTTTTCAGCATCATGCAGGGCCTGCCGGTCTGTATCCGGCTGTTCGATCCGCCGCTGCACGAATTCCTGCCCACCGACCGGGCCGGCATGCGCGATCTGGCCGAGGCGCTGGATCTGCCCATCAGCGATGTCACCCGGCGGGTCGAGGCGATGGGCGAATACAACCCCATGCTGGGCATGCGCGGGGTCCGGCTGGGCGTCACGGTGCCCGAAATCTATGACATGCAGGCGCGCGCCATCTTCGAGGCGACGATCGACGCCAGCCGCGACGGCGACCCGGTGGTGCCCGAGGTGATGATCCCGCTGGTGTCGGCCAAGCGCGAGGTCGAACTGGTGCGCGCGCGCATCGACGCGGTGGCCGCCGCCGTGCGCCACGAACGCGGGCGCGATTTCACCTACCGGCTGGGGGTGATGGTCGAGACCCCGCGCGCCTGCCTGCGCGCCGACGAAATCGCGCAGCACGCACATTTCCTGAGCTTCGGGACCAACGACCTCACGCAGATGACCTATGGCCTGTCGCGCGACGATGCGGGGCGGTTCATGTCGGACTACGTGCGGCTCGAGGTGTTTCCCGAGGATCCGTTCCACGTGCTTGATATCGACGGCGTCGGAGAGCTTCTGCGGATCGGCGTGGAGCGCGGACGTGCCCGCCACGAGGGCCTGACCATGTCGATCTGCGGGGAGCATGGCGGCAACCCCGAATCGATTGCCTTCTGCCGCTCGGTGGGATTTGACTACGTCAGCTGCTCTCCGTTCCGCGTTCCCGTGGCGCGACTTGCTGCCGCACAGCTCGCGATACGCGACAAGATCGGGTAGGCCGCTTGGCCGTTGTCCACACCATCTGCCCTCGGCGCTGGTGTAGAAGCGGCTATGACCAATAAGCATACCGCCTGAACTTTACCCAAAGACACAATTTGTCTAAGACGCAGGCGTTTTGTGAACGTCCGCGCTGCTCGCCGGAAAAACGCGAAACCGTCCGTTCCGTTCCGAAAGGTAGAGAGAAAATGAAGTTCCGTACGCTTGCCATGGTCATCCTGACCACCCTGATCAGCCTGCCCGCCGCCGCCGAGCGCGAAGCCAACGCCGCCGAGTCTCTGCTGCAACTGGAAAAACACGGTCTGAAATCGGCCTCTTTCTCGCGCCTGAACGAACTGACCACGGCGTCCACCGACGTCGATACCGACAACATCCGTTACGATTCCAGCTGGGTCCGGTCGCAGCCCAAGCCCACCGGCGGCGCACAGTGGCAGTGCCTCGCCGAGGCGCTGTATTTCGAAGCCCGCGGTGAAACCGTGAGGGGACAGTTTGCGGTGGCCGAGGTCATCCTGAACCGGGTGGACAGCCCGCACTATCCCGGGTCGGTCTGCGGTGTCATCAACCAGGGCACCGGCCAGAAATACGCCTGCCAGTTCACCTATACCTGCGACGGTCATCCCGAACACATCTCCGAGCCGCGCGCCTTCGATCAGGTGGGCAAGGTCGCCAAGGCGATGCTGTCGGGCGCGCCGCGCAAGCTCACCGACGGGGCCACCCACTACCATACCACCGCCGTCAGCCCCCGCTGGGCGCGGAAATTCCCGCTGACCGCGCGCATCGGCGTGCACCTGTTCTATCGCCAGCCGACGCAGCTGTCGCAGAACTGAGCGGCGGGTCCGGGGGGCTTTCGGCGCCCCTCTTCACCCCTCTGCGATCAAGGCTTCCATCCGGGTGACGAACCGCTTGGGAGACAGGTCTTTGGCCCAGGTCTGCCGCGTCGCCGCCGACAGGCGCTGGCGCAACTTCGGATCACGCAGCAGCGGGGCCAGCGCCGATTGCAGCGCGCCTTCCTTGGCCACATCGACGCAAAGCCCGTCGACACCGTCGGTCAGATAGCCGGCGCTGCCCGATTGCGCCGAAATCACCGGGATCGTGCCGAAGGCCATGCCTTCAACCGGGGAGATCCCCAAAGGTTCGTCAAAGGACGGCAACACGCAGATCGCGTGGCTGGCATAAAGCTGCGGCATCTCGGCGTAAGGCACGTGCACGCGGATGTCGATCCAGTCGCAGGTGTCCGCACGGGTCTGAACCTCTTGGAAATAGGCCGCGCCGCCGTCCTGATTGTCGCGCGGCGCGCTGCCGACCAGCGTCAGGCGCGCGGCCTCACCGCCCCCCAGAGCTGCCAGCGCGTCGATCAGCGCCAGATGGTTCTTGCGCGGATTGCCGAACTTGGCGACGCAGAGCACTGGCACTGGTGAGGCGCGCAAGACGGCATCGGTCACTTCGACACCGCCCGCCGGGGCGACGGGCCAGGGCATGTAGCGCGCCTTGCCCTGCCGTTCTGTCCGGTCCCCCGCGCTGCGCACCGGCGTGATCCGGCCCGGCGGCAGCCCGCGCCACCGATGCAGCAGGCGCTGTTTCAGGGTCGGCATGTCCCCCAGCGGCAGCAGATCATAGCGCATCGCCCGCAGCCGCAGCTTGCGCGCGGCCAGCGCCGCCTGACGCGACAGTTCGTGCGCGGTGCGGATGAACACGATATCCGGGCGCGCGGCCTTCAGCGCGGCCTCGACCGCGCCCGGTTCGGGCTGGCGGCCCAGAACCACGGGGGTCACGTGGCGATGATCCTCGCCCGTCCCTGTGAGATTGACCAGAATGCTGACCTCGTGCCCCGCCGCGATCAGCGCCGCGGTGGCGTGATAGAGGTTGGTATGGAACCGCGGAACCACAAAGGCGATGCGCGCCATGGCCCTAGCCCGACGGATCGCGCCAGCGGTTCACGATCGGATACCGCCGGTCGAGCCAGAACGCGCGCTTTGACAGCCGCGCCCCGGGGGCGGACTGAAAGCGCTTGTATTCACTGATATAAAGCAGATGCTCGACCTTCTTGGCATCGGCGCGGTCATAGCCTGCGGCGACGCAATCCTCGATGCTGCCGTCGTCATCGACGAGGATCTTCAGGATCCCGTCCAGCACCGGGTAGTCGGGCAGCGAATCGCTGTCCTTCTGGTCTTCGCGCAGTTCGGCCGAGGGCGGCTTGGAAATCACCCGCTCGGGGATCACCTCGCCCTCGGGGCCCATCATCCAGTCGCGGTGGTTGGCATTGCGCCAGCGGCAGATTTCGAAGACGCGGGTCTTGTAGAGATCCTTGATCGGGTTGTAGCCGCCCGCCATGTCGCCATAGATCGTGGCATAGCCCACGGCCACCTCGGACTTGTTGCCGGTGGTCAGCAGCATCTCGCCGAACTTGTTGCTGAGCGCCATCAGCAGCAGCCCGCGCAACCGGCTCTGGATGTTCTCTTCGGTCAGGTCCGGCTCTGTTCCCTCGAACAGCGGCGCCAGCGTCGTGGTGATCGCGGCGCGGGCTTCTGCGATGGGGACAAAGTCGTAGCGGCAGCCAAGCGCCTTGGCCACGGCCTTGGCGTCTTCCAGCGAATGCTGCGAGGTGTATTCCGACGGCAGCATGACGCAGCGCACGTTGTCGGGTCCCAGCGCGTCGGCGGCGATGGCGGCGACGATGGCGCTGTCGATGCCGCCAGACAGGCCCAGCAGCACCTTCTTGAACCCGGTCTTGCGCATGTAGTCGCGCAAGGCGGTGACCATGACGCGGTAATCCTGTTCCATCATGTCGGGATGGGCGGTAAACGGCCCCTCGAGCGCGCGCCAGCCGTCAGGGCCCCGCTCCAGATCCACGTGCGCCACCACCGCGTCGAAGACCGGCAGTTTCACCGCCAGCTTGCCGCCGGGGTTGAGCACGAAAGACCCGCCGTCGAACACCTGATCGTCCTGCCCGCCCACCATGTTGAGGTAGATCAGCGGCAACCCAGTCTCGATCACCCGCGCCACCATCTTGTTGAGCCGGGTGTCGAACTTGTCGCGGTAGTAGGGCGATCCGTTGGGCACCAGCAGGAACTCGGCCCCGGTTTCGGCCAGGGTTTCGGCCACGTCCTCGTGCCAGGCATCCTCGCAGATGGGACTGCCGATCCGGGTGTTGCCCACCGAATAGGGCCCGCCGATGGGGCCGGAATCGAAAATCCGCACCTCGTCGAACACCGTTTCGTTGGGCAGATGATGCTTGAGCACGGTCGACGCGATCTGCCCGCCCTTGCAGATGAAATAGGCGTTGAAAAGCTCTGTCCCCTCGACCCATGGTCCGCCGATGGCCAGCGCCGGGCCGTCGGCACAGTCGGCCGCCAGCGCCTTCACCGTCTTGATCGCCTCGGTATAGAACGCGGGCTTTCGCACCAGATCCTGCGCATTGTAGCCGGTGATGAACATTTCCGGCAGGGCGACAAGATCCGCCCCCGCGTCGCGCCCCTGTTCCCAGGCATCGCGCGCCAGATCCGCATTGCCCGCAAGATCCCCCACGGTGGGGTTGAGCTGCCCAAGCGTCAGCCGAAACCGGTCTGCCATGCCGCCGCACCTTTCTTCACATTCGCAGGATCACATAGCAGAACCACGCCCGAGGGAAACCCGCCGCGCCGGATTAGCATTGCCCCTGCCGCCCCGGTCCACTAGTTTTTGCCACCAGAGCAGGCACTTTGATGTGACCGGGGGCAAACGGCATGACCACAGGCGGCAGGATACTTCTCGCGGCGACATTCGGCATTCTGGCAGGCGCAGCCCTGGCCCAGGACGGCGAGGTGATCACCAAGCAATACGATGACGGCGGCGTTTACGAGGGCACGTTCCGCAACGGGTTGCAGGACGGCACTGGCACATACCGGCTGCCCAATGGCTATGAATACACCGGCCAGTGGGTGAACGGAGAGATCCGCGGCGAAGGCGTCGCGCGCTTTCCCAACGGATCGGTCTATGAAGGCCAGTTCGCCAAGGGCAAGCCCGAGGGCGTGGGCAAGATCGTCTTTGCCGATGGCGGCACCTACGAGGGCACCTGGCTTGACGGCAAGATCACCGGCCAAGGCGTAGCGATCTATGCCAACGGCGTGCGCTACGAAGGGTCGTTCCGCAACGCCCTGCACCACGGTCGCGGCACCATGACCTCGCCCGGTGGCTATACCTACGAAGGCAACTGGGTGAACGGCGTCAAGGAAGGCAACGGCACCATCACCTATCCCGACGGGTCGGTCTATGAGGGCCGCGTGGCCGATGGCGCGCGGTCGGGCCAGGGCAAGCTGACGATGCCCGACGGGCTGATCTACGAAGGCATGTGGCAGGGCGGACAGATCGACGGTGTCGGCAAGCTGACCCAGCCCAACGGCGACATCTACGAAGGCGAACTGGTGGCCGGCCGCCGCGAAGGCGAAGGCAAGGTGACCTATGCCAACGGCGACATCTACGAAGGCGATTTCGTCGCCGACCAGCGCCAGGGCCAGGGCACGTTTGTCGGCCAGGACGGTTACCGCTATTCCGGGTCCTGGGTCGCGGGCCAGATCGAGGGCGAGGGCCAGGTCGAATACCCCGACGGCTCGGTCTATGTGGGCCAGTTCCGCGGCGATCTGGCGAACGGCACCGGCAAGATCACCTATCCAGACGGGTCGACCTACGAAGGCGCTTGGGTCGACGGGGTGATCGAAGGCGAAGGCCGCGCGGTCTATGCCAACGGCATCACCTACGAAGGCAACTTTTCCAACGCCCGCAACGACGGTTACGGCGTGATGACCTATGCCGACGGCTATCGCTACGAAGGCGAATGGAAGGACGGCCAGCGCGAAGGGCAAGGTGTGGCCACCTACCCCGATGGCACGGTCTACAAGGGTCAGTTCGTCGACGGCCAGCGCCATGGGACCGGCGAAATCGTCATGGCCGACGGCTTCACCTACACGGGCGACTGGAACGCGGGCCAGATCGACGGCGAAGGCGTGGCCACCTACACCAACGGCGACGTCTACGAAGGCACCTTCAAGAACGGCAAACGCGAAGGGCCCGGCACCATGCGCTATGCCACCGGCGAGGAAAAGACCGGCGACTGGATCAACGGCGCGATCAAGAGCGACGGCTAGATCTGCTGTTCCAGAAAGGCGTGGATCTCCTGCACCCGCTCTGAAATCTCGGGCACCAGTTCCTCTGGCGCGAGGGCGATGCGCGGCCATGCCGCGCTGACCAGAATCCTGTCGTCAAAGACCATCGACGGCATCTGGCACGCTTTCACATCGCAATAGATGACAAGCGCGGCATTGCCGCCGTCGACAGGCACGATCTGGCAGCTTACCTCTTGGGCCGCTGCGTCGCTGACGCAAACGTAGGTCTCACCCCTCAGCGTGGTCGTGTCCGCCCGTGCCAGCCGGTCGCGATGGCGGCGGGCACTGGCGTCGGCCTCCTCCAGCGGGGCGAGGCTCGCCATCAGCCGCAGCGCCGTCAGGTCAAGCGCCGCGACCGCCAGATCCACCTCGACGCTGAAGACCACAGGGATCGGCAGCGCGCGGCCATCTCTGGACACCTCCGGCACGCTGCGGCAGGCCGAGCGTTCCTCGACCAGCAAGCGCGTGCCGGCGGCGTCGAAGGCGCGAAAGATGACGCCGCCGCGCCGGATGATCCCGTCGGGGCCTTCGCTGCCGAAATCCACAAAGCGGTAGGAGGGCGGACAGATTTCGGCCCGGACCGGAACGGCCAGACCGATGAGAAAAAACACGGCGATTGCCGGGACCAAACTTTGCACCAAGATCATGCCCGCAGATTAGCGCAGACCGGCGAAATCGCAATCTCGGGCAGGCCGGGGCGCCAAAAACGAAAAAGCCCGGACACATCCGCCCGGGCCCGATGCGCTCGACCGCGCAACATATCCCTGTCCGGGGCGGGCTCAGCCCATTCCCAGTGCTTCCTTGTACATCTCGAGCACCGCCTCTTCCTCGGCGATGTCGTCGGGTTCGCGCTTGCGCAGGGCGATGACCTTGCGCATCACCTTGGTGTCATAGCCGCGTGCCTTGGCTTCGGCCATGACCTCTTTCTGCTGGTCGGCGATGTCCTTCTTTTCCTGGTCAAGCCGTTCGATACGCTCGATAAACTGGCGCAATTCGTCGGCGGTCACGCGATAGGTGTCGGGGGTCTGCTGCTCGTCCATCTGGCTCTCCTGCGCGGGGGTTGCCCTTCCCTAGCGCCGTGCCACGCGGCCATCAAGGGGTTGCGGCAGGGCGCGCGATGAATTACCGCCACGCATCGACAAACCGAACGAAAGGCCGCGCATGGACCTTCTGATCTGGCTTGGTGCCATCCTGTCTGCCCTGGGGCTCGTGGGGCTGGTCTGGTGCATCCTGCGCGTGGCAAAGGCCAAGCGCGCGGGGCTCAAGGATGACGAATTGCGCGCGGTGGTGCACAAGACCATTCCGCTGAACATGGGCGCGCTGATGCTGTCGGTGCTGGGCCTGATGATCGTGATCGTGGGCATCTTTCTGGGCTGAGACCCGGCGCCGGACCTTCAGCCGCAGAACCGGTTGCCGTTCTTGATCAGCTCGGGCCAAAGCGGTCGGGGCTGCCAGAACGCCTTGTCCACATGATCGAAGCGCCGCATCGCCTGGCTGACCGCGAACAGTCCCAGCAGATCGGCGGCCTTCATCGGCCCGCCGCGCCGACGCGGGAAATCATGCGCCAGCAGCATCACCACGTCGATGTCCGAGGCGCGGCTTACCCACCGCTCTTCCAGCAGGCGCGCGCCTTCATTGGCCAGCGCGCCGATGATCAGGGTCACGATATGGCTGGCCTTCATCGGCGCGCCGATGGGCCGGGCGCCGTCCAGGATACGCGCCACCGCCGGGTCGGCCTCGGGCGCGCCTCCGCCTGCGGGATAGGTATAAAAGCCTTGCCCACCTGCCCGCCCCGTCCGGCCCTGCGCGGCCAGCAGCGCGGACCAGTTGCGCGCGCCGTCGGCCCGTGGCTGGCCCGCCAATTCCGCCAGACCCAGCAGATCGCGCGTCTCGAACGGCGGGCGGCTCCAGCCCCAGCCGCGCAGCGCCGCGTCGATCGCATAGGGGCTTTGGCCCGCATCGACCAGAGCGTCTGCGGCGCGTTGCAGCGCCGCCATCATCCGCCCCGCCACGCTGTCGCCCATCGACGCGACGCGCACCGGCACCTTTTTCATCGCGCGCGCCAGCGCCAGCCCCGCCGCGAGCTGCGCCGGGACGGCGCCCGGCCCTTCGATCACTTCGACGAGGCGCGAGGCAAAGACCGGCACCGAAAAACGCACCCCCAGTTCATCGACCCGTTCCGACATCGCCACCGCGCGGATCGCGCCCTGGGGGGCGGGCACGTTGCCCTGCCCGCGCGCCGCATGCAGGATGATGTCGCTGCCCGGCGTCATCGCGGCGCTGTCGCCGTGGGTCAGGTTGGCCAGCAAGGCGTCGGCCCTGGCTTGTGAAACCGCGCCGCGCGCGACGCTTTTAGCGAACAGCGCCCTGACCTGCGCCACGCCCTGCGCCAGTGGTTCGGGATCGCGCGTGCCCCAGCGCACCTGCAACTGCGCCTGCAGGGCCGAGGCGGCGATCTGCATGGCCAGCGGCCCTCCCCCCAGCACGCAGATTGTGCGGATCGGAGGCAGCATGACGTCCTCGGGCAGGTCGAACCGGCCCGCCGCGCGTTCCGCCAGATAGCCGTGCCGCAACGCCGCGGACTGGTCCGACGCGGCCAGATCGGCGGCGCTTTCCGCGTCGAGCGCCAGCCCGGCCTCGAAGGGCAGCAGCATCGCCGCCTCGACCGCCGCGATCACTGCGTCCCGGCTGGCCTCTGGCCGGGCGGGGGCAGCGCCGCGCGCTTCGGCCAGCTGCGCCTGGTAGGCCGCCGGATCGCCGAAGCCCGCGCGGATATCGCGCGTCGGTCGCGGGCCATGGCCGCCGCTGCGCAAGGACAGGCAGAACCGCTGCGTGACCTCTGCCAGGTCGCCGTCGGTGACGCTGTCGAAAAGCCCCTCTGCAGGCGCATTGGTCACGTCGAAGCCACGCCCGCTGAGCAGGATATCAAGTGTCGGCCCTGCGCCGATCAGCCGGGGCAGACGTTGCGTCGTGCCCGCGGCGGGCATCAGGCCGAGGAGGATCTCGGGCACCGCGACGCTCGCCCCCCTGTGGGCGACGCGGTAATGCGCCGACAGCGCCAGCGCCAGACCGCCCCCCAGCGCCGTGCCATGCACCGCCGCCACCACCGGTTTGCCGCAGCGCTCGACCCGGTCGCACAGCTCTGCCAGTGTCGGGGTTTCGGGGGCGCGGCCCGCATCGGTCACATCGTCACCGGTGGGAAAGCTGCGCCCGCCCCCGATCAGCATGATTTCCTGCACCGCCGGATCGGCCTCGGCCCGGGCGATCCCGGCCATGAGGCCCGCCCGCACCGGGCGGGTCAGCACGTTGGACGGGGGGTGCGCCACGGCAAGACGGGCCACGCCGTCCTGGACGGAATAGAGAATAGCCTCGGACATCTGCCTGCCCTTTCCCCCGGAGTTTCCCGCGCGGAAACTCACCTACCTGCGCTTTTATGCGCCTTTGCAGGGTATTAGAGGCGAAAGCACAGCTTTAGGCAAGACCGGCCAAGGGCAGCCGCCGATTTGACGGCTGCCGGGCCATGCGCCGCGGTGCGGCCAAGGGAATGGCGAAGGTTCAGACCGGCAGGTTGTCGAACATCGCCTCGATCTCGGCATCGCGCTGGTTTTCGATCACCCGGCGGGCCGCGCGGGGGACGGTGCCGCCGAACGATTCAAGGGCGCGGACCGCGTGCGCCAGCTGGTCGACCAGCGCGCTGCGGGTCTGGGCATCGCTTCTGGCGATTTCGCTTTGCAGCGTCGACAGCCGGTGGCTGAGTTCCTGTTCCGTCATGGTCGTGATCCTCCCAAATCGGTCCCTGCGGGGACCTGTGCCATGCGATTGCGGTGCCGTGTATGCGACCGCCTTTTTTGTGACTCGTGGTCCGCGACGGGCCACTCGCCTTCTACGTGTGCCCCAGGTCCTTTGGCGCATCAAGCTTTTCCGGACCCTGCCCCCGGCCCCGGCACGAGATTGCCCTGAAAGCAGGCAGTTTCCGGCCGGTTTGAACAACACGTCGCTACCCGATAAATGCGACGGTTCCTTAAAGACCGGTAAACGTCGCCGCGAGTATCGGCAATTTCCCAGAACCGCGCCTTGATGCAGGTCAAGGCGCGGTTCTGCTTGCAACATATTCCTTATTCACTATATGTTTTCGACAGCGAAGGGGACCCGCCATGCGTTCGCCAGATGTGACCGGCTTTTTCGACGAGGCCACCAACACCATTTCCTATGTCGTCCGCGACCCGTCGGGCAGCGCCTGCGCGGTGATCGATTCCGTGCTGGATTTCGATTATGCCTCGGGGCGGACGGACACGCGTTCGGCGGATGCGATCATCGCCTATCTGACCGCCGAAGGGCTGGAGCCGCAATGGCTGCTGGAAACTCATGTGCATGCCGACCACCTGTCCGCCGCGCCCTATATCCAGGAACGTATGGGCGGCAAGATCGGCATCGGCGACCGGATCACCGTGGTGCAGGAGACATTTGGCAAGGTCTTCAACGAAGGCACGGAATTCCAGCGCGACGGATCGCAGTTCAACGCGCTTTTCAAGGACGGCGACAGCCTGCACATCGGGCAGATGCGCGCCGATGTGATGCACACGCCCGGCCACACGCCGGCCTGCCTGACCTACGTGATCGGCGATGCGGCCTTTGTGGGCGATACGCTTTTCATGCCCGACTTCGGCACCGCGCGCTGCGATTTTCCCGGCGGATCGTCCGAGACGCTTTTTGCGTCGGTGCAGAAAATCCTCGCTCTGCCGGACGAGACGCGGATCTTCGTCGGCCACGATTACAAGGCACCGGGGCGCGAGGAATATGCCTGGGAAACCACGGTCGGCGCGCAGAAGGCGATGAATGTGCATGTGGGCGCAGGCCGGTCAAAGGACGACTTCGTGCAGATGCGCGATGCCCGCGACGCGCAGCTGGCCATGCCGAAGCTGATCATCCCGTCGCTGCAGGTCAACATGCGCGGCGGCCACATGCCGCCCGCCGATGCGCAGGGCGGTGTCTATCTCAAGGTGCCGATCAACAAGCTTTGAGCGAAAAGAAGGGAACACACAGATGCCAATGGACTGGATCTACGGCCTGCTGGGCGGGCTTCTCATCGGCTGCGCCGGAGCTGTCTACCTGCTGGCCAACGGCCGCGTGATGGGGGCCAGCGGCATCATCGGAGGGCTGGTGGACGGCAGCGGCCTGTCGACGAAATGGGAACGACTGAGCTTTCTGGCGGGCGTTGTGCTGCTGCCGGTGCTGCTCTTGCCGGCCTGGGGGCCGATGGACACGCATATCACCCCGAACCTGATCGTGCTGGCTGCAGCGGGCCTGCTGGTCGGCGTCGGGACGCGGCTGGCCAATGGCTGCACCTCGGGGCACGGGGTTTGCGGCATCTCGCGGCTGAGCCTGCGGGGCATCGTCGCCACGGCCTTCTATATCGGCGCGGGCGGCCTGACGGTCGTGCTCTTCCGCCACATCCTGGGGGTGATCTGATGCGCAACCTGTTTGCATTCGTGGCCGGGGGCCTCTTTGGGGCCGGGCTGATGATTTCCGGCATGACCGACACCGCCAAGGTCCAGGGCTGGCTTGACGTTTTCGGCGACTGGGATCCGACGCTGGCCTTCGTGATGGGCGGGGCGATCCTGCCCATGGCGCTGGCCTGGGCCGTGTCCCGGCGGCGCGCGGCGCCGCTGAACGGCGGCACCTTCCCCACCCCGCCAGAGCCGCGGCTGGGGCGCAACCTGGTGCTGGGGTCGGTGCTCTTCGGCATGGGCTGGGGGCTCGCGGGGCTGTGCCCCGGTCCGGCGATCGCATCGCTCAGCTACGGCGGGCCGGGGTTGCTGGTCTTCCTGGCGGCGATGCTGACCGGCATGGCGGCGATGCCCCGGCTGCGGCTGCGGCTGGACAGGGCCCTGCAGGCAGAGTAATTCCACCACATGGACATTCGCCAGATCACCCCCCGCTATCACGTCTCGCCGCAAATCTCGGTCGAGGATGTGCCCGCCTTGCGCGAGGCGGGCATCACCCGGGTGATCTGCAACCGCCCGGATGGCGAAGTGCCGTCATCGCATCAGGCCGACGCCATCGGTCAGGCGGTGCGGGATGCGGGGCTGGAGTTCGAGCAGCTGCCGCTGACCCACACCACCATGACGCCGGAAAACGTGGCCAGGCAGTTGGAGATGGTCGAGGCCGCAGGCGGGCCGGTGCTGGCCTACTGCGCCTCGGGCACCCGCTGTTCGGTGATCTGGTCGCTGGGTCAGGTCGGCCAGCAGACCACCGACGAGATTCTGAGCACGGTCGCCCGGGCAGGCTATGATCTTGAAGGGTTGCGCCCGACTCTGGACGCGCTGGCCAGCAAGGGCTGACGCCCCGGCGGACACTCACCCGCTGCTGTCCTCCAGGACACCCGCATCGAAATCGCCCAAGCCAAAATCATCGTCTGCCCCATCAAAATCAAGCGGCGGCAGATCGGGCACGTCTTCATCCTCCGGCTCTGGGGGCGGCGGCGCGGGCGCGGGGTCTGGCACGGCCGGTTCGGGCAGCGCGGCCCTGGGCGGGGTGTCATCCTCGGTCTCGGGCGATGGCGCGGGGCGGGGAATTTGCGGCAACGTCAGGCGCAAGGCGCGCAATCCGTTCATCTGCCCCAGCCGTCCGCGCGCCACCCGGTGACCGCCGCCCGCGATCAGTTCGGCCTTGTCCAGCGCATCGCCCGGCAGCGGCACCAGATCGCCGGGCTTCAGCCCGCTGATCTGGTTCAGGGGCAGCCGTAGTCGGCAAAGCACCGCCTCGACCTGCGCGGGCACCAGCATCAGCCGGTCGGCATGCTTGCCGGGGGTGTCCGTCGCGTCCTCCTCCGCCACCGTTGGCGTGGCGGCACGTTCCGGCAGGATGATCTGCAGCACGCCGTGGCGGCGGCCATTGGCCAGATCGGCGCTGACGCGAAAGGCCCGGTATTCCGCCGCTTCGAGCATCAGACCGGCGGTGCGCGCATCCTCGACCAGTGCGCCGAAGCGAAAACCGCTGAGCTGAGACAGCAGCGGATTGCCTTTCAGGTTCTCCTCGAATCGCTGCAGCGTGCCGTCGATGAGCGGCGCCATCATCGCGGCATCGGTGGCGGTCAGCGGGCGGTCGTCGACCGGCATGGTCGTCACCTGCGAAATGGTCTGCACCTCGATCAGCCCGGTCATCAGGCTGCGGTCGACCGACACCAGGCCAACCGCCCCGTCTGGCCCGTCCAGCACGATGATCAGGTCATCGGCACCCAGGGCGGTCAGGCAACCGTCCTGATCCAGCATCTCCTGCCGTACCGTCTGCACCACCAGCGCCAGATCCCACAGCACGTCCGCCGTGCGCGACACCGCCCGGCGCAGCGCCTTGGCGGTGGACATGGTGCGCGCCTCGAACGCGCGGCGGGATGCGCTGGCCTTCTGGCCCAGAACATCGTGTCGTGCGGTGTTACCCATCGTGGTCTTGCATGTCCTTGCCCCTCATCCTTCAGGGTTATGGGCAAGATTGGTTACCAACCGCTTTAACCCGCCGAGGATTGTTGCGCCCGATCGGCGGCAAAGCCGCACGGCGCGGCCTATTTCGCGCTTTGCTTTCGGCGGCAATGGCTCTACCCCTCGCGGCATGAGAACACTTTTTCTTGGCGATGTGATGGGCCGCGCGGGGCGGGCTGCGATCACCGACCACCTGCCCCGGCTGCGGACCGACTGGAAGCTCGATTTCGTCGTGGTGAACGGCGAAAACGCGTCGAACGGCGCGGGGCTCAGCGCCGATCACGCCCGCACGCTGCTGGCGGCGGGTGCCGATTGCCTGACGCTGGGCGATCATGCCTTTGACCAGAAGGACATGATGGGGTTCATCGACAGCGAACCGCGCATCCTGCGGCCGCTGAACTTTGCCAAACAGGCGCCCGGTCGCGGGCACCGGCTCTTTACCGATGCGCGCGGGCGCAAGGTTCTGGTCTGCCAGGTTTTGGGCCAGGTGTTCATGAAACGCGCCTTCGACGATCCGTTTTCGGCCGTCGACGCGGTGCTGCGGGCGCACCCCCTGGGCGGACAGGCGCAGATGATCCTGGTCGATATGCATTGCGAGGCGACCAGCGAAAAGATGGGCATGGGCCATTTCTGCGACGGGCGCGCCAGCCTTGTGGTGGGCACGCACACCCATGTGCCCACCGCCGACGCGCAGATCCTGCCCGGCGGCACGGCGTTTCAAAGCGATGCGGGCATGTGTGGCGACTACAATTCGGTCATCGGCATGGACAAGGCCGAGCCGATGCGCCGCTTTGTCACCGGCATGGGCAAGGGCCGGTTTCAGCCCGCCTTGGGCGAGGCGACGCTGTCGGGCGTGCTGGTTGAAACCGATGACCGCACCGGCAAGGCGCAGAGCATCCGCATGATCCGCCACGGCGGTCGGCTTGAGCCTGCTGCCCCATGAAGGCGCTGCTGCTGCCCGTGGGCGCTCTGATCGTGATCGGCGCGGCCTGGGGCGCGACGCAGCCACTGGCCAAGATCGCGGTGAGCGAAGGCTACCGGCATTTCGGACTGCTGTTCTGGCAGCTTCTGATCGGGTCGGTCGTGTTGGGGGCGATCACCTTTGCCCGTGGCAAATCCCTGCCCCACGCCCCGCGACACCTGCGGCTTTACGCTGTCATCGCGCTCGTCGGCACCGTTCTGCCGGGCATCGCCTCCTATTCCGCCGCGGTGCACCTGCCGTCAGGCATCCTGTCGATCCTCCTTAGTTCCGTGCCGATGCTCGCCTTTCCCGTCGCACTTGCCATGGGCAACGATCATTTCCGCTGGCGGCGTCTGGCCGGGCTTTGCCTTGGCCTTTTTGGCGTGGCCCTGCTGGTTTTGCCAGACAGCGTCCTGCCCGACCCGACCAAGACGATCTGGATTCCGGTGGCGCTGATCTCGTCGGCCTTCTACGCGTTCGAGGGGAACTATGTCGCGCGCTACGGCACCGAGGGGCTGGGCCCGATCCAGACCCTCTTTGGCGCGTCGGTGGTCGGCACCGTCCTGGTCCTGCCCATGGCGCTGGTCTCGGGCCAGTTCATCGACCCGCGTGGGCCGTGGTCGGCGCCCGACTGGGCGCTTGTCGCCTCGTCGCTGCTGCATGCGGGGGCCTATTCCGGCTATGTCTGGCTGGTCGGGCTCGCGGGGTCGGTCTTTGCGGTGCAGGTCAGCTATTTCGTGACGCTTTTCGGCGTGACCTGGGCCATGCTGTTCCTGAACGAGGCCTATGCGCCGCTGATCTGGGCAGCGCTGGCGCTGATGCTGGCCGGGCTGGCGCTGGTTCAGCCCAAGCCCCGCGCGCCGCTTGTGGATGCCGGGCCGGTCGGTCAGAATACCGCTTGTTGAGCATAAAGGGCAGCCGGATCAGATGCAGTTCATCGAATTGAGCCAGACCGCGCAGGCTCTGATCACCATTGCGGTCGTCGGGGGGATGTTCGCGCTTTTCGTGCGCGAGACCTACCCGACCGAGGTGGTGGCCATCGGTGGCGCGGCGGTGCTGCTGGCGCTGGGGGTGCTGCCCTATGGCGCCGCGCTCGAGGTGCTGTCCAATCCCGCGCCCTGGACCATCGCGGCAATGTTCATCGTCATGGGCGCGCTGGTGCGCACGGGGGCGCTGGATGCCTTTACCACCGTCGCGCAAAGCCAGGTGCAAAAGCGCCCGGTGACGGCAATGGCGGGAATCATGCTGGTCGTGGTCATCGCCTCGGCCTTCATGAACAACACGCCCGTCGTGGTGGTGATGCTGCCGATCTTCGTGCAACTGGCCAAATCGCTGGGCGTTGCGCCGTCCAAGCTTTTGATTCCGCTCAGTTACGCGGCGATCCTGGGCGGCACGACGACGCTGATCGGTACTTCGACCAACCTGCTGGTCGATGGTGTGGCGCGCACAAAGGGGCTGGAGCCTTTCACCATCTTCGAAGTCACGCCGCTGGCGATCATCCTTGTCATCGGCGGGATGATCTATCTGGCCATTGCCGGGCGCTATCTGCTGCCCGACCGCACCAGCATGGCGGGGATGCTGTCGGACCGCAGCCGGATGAAATTCTTCACCGAGGCCGTGATCCCGCCTGAAAGCAACCTGATCGGCCGCGAGGTGTTGAGCGTGCAGCTTTTCAAGCGCGAAGGCGTACGGCTGATCGACGTGATCCGCGGCGACGAATCCCTGCGGCGCAACCTTTCGGGCGTGACCCTGCAGGTCGGCGACCGGGTCGTGCTGCGCACCCAGATGACCGAACTTCTGAGCCTTCAAAGCAACAAGCAGCTCAAGCGCGTGGATCAGGTCAGCGCGGTCGAAACCACGACGGTCGAGGTGCTGATCACCCCCGGCTGCCGCATGGTCGGACGCAGCCTGGGCGCGCTGCGTCTGCGGCGCCGGTTCGGCGTCTATCCGCTGGCCGTGCACCGGCGCAACCAGAACATCGGGCGGCAGCTGGACGAACTGGTGGTCCGCGTCGGCGATACGCTGCTGCTGGAAGGCGCGCCCGCAGATATCCGCCGCCTGGCCGAGGAAATGGCCCTTGTCGACGTCTCGCAACCCTCGGCCCGGGCCTACCGGCGCGGCCATGCGCCGATTGCGCTGGGGGCGCTGGCGGGCATCGTGATCCTGTCGACCATCGGTGTGGCGCCGATCCTGGCGCTGGCGGTGATCGCCGTCGCGGTGGTGCTGCTGACCCGCTGCATCGACGCGGACGAGGCGTTTTCCTATGTCGAGGGGCAGCTTCTGGCGCTGATCTTCGCGATGCTGGCCATCGGGGCGGCGCTCGAATCCTCGGGCGCGGTGGAACTCATCGTGGGTGCCATCGCACCGGCTTTGGAAAGCCTGCCGCATGTGCTGGTGGTGGCGGCGGTCTTCGTGCTGACCTCGACCCTGACAGAGCTGGTCAGCAACAACGCCGTCGCGGTGGTAGTGACCCCAATCGCCATCGCGCTGGCGCAGGCCATCGGCGTCGATCCGCGCCCGCTGGTGGTGGCGGTGATGGTCGCGGCCTCGTGCAGCTTTGCCACCCCGATCGGCTATCAGACCAACACCATGGTCTACGGCCCGGGCGGCTACCGCTTCAGCGATTTCCTGCGGATCGGGATCCCGATGAACCTGACCATCGGCGTGCTCGCGTCGGTGATGATCCCGATCCTCTGGCCGCTCTGACGACCCCGCGGGGCGCGCCCCTCAGTACGGCATCGGATGCGCCATGTGAGTGGTGTCCAGCGCCTCGAGCAAGTCGTTGGACAGGGTGACATCGGCGGCGCCGAGCATGTGGCGCAGCTGGTCCATCGTTGTCGCGCCAAAGATCGAAGAGGCCACGAAGGGCCGCCGCGCCGACCACGCCAGTGCCATATGGATCGGGTCGATGCCGAAATCGGCGGCGACTTTCAGATAGGCCTCGACCGCCGGAAAGGCGCGGGCCGACTTGCGGCCGCCCAGATCGCCGTTGATCGACATGCGCGAGCCGTCGGGCACCGCACCGTTCTGGTATTTCCCGGTCAGAAGCCCCGCCGCCAGCGGCGAGAACGGCAAGAGGCCGACATCCTCGTTGACCATCAGCTCGGCCAGATCGGTGTCGGCCATCCGGCACATCAGCGAATACTCGTTCTGGATCGACGCGACGCGCGGGCCGCCGGTTTCTTCGGCGATGCGCAGCCACATCGCCGTGCCCCAGGTGCTTTCGTTGGACAGGCCAAAGTGCCGGATCGTGCCCCGCTCGACCTCGCGCGCCAGCGCCCCCAGCGCGTCGTGCATGTGCTGCACCGTGACGGCGCGGTCCTGCCCTGACGGATCAAAGCGCCAGTTCTTGCGGAACATGTAGGACCCGCGATTGGGCCAGTGGAACTGGTAAAGGTCGATCACATCGGTCTTGAGCCGCTTCAATGACGCCTCGATGCAGCGCGGGATCGACTCTGCGCTGATCGGCTCGCCGTCGCGGGCGATGCTGCCCTCGCCGGAATGCTTGGTCGCCAGCACCCAGTCGTCGCGCCGCCCGGTCCTGGCGAACCAGTCGCCCAGGATTTCCTCGGTCAGGCCGACGGTTTCCTTGCGGATGGGGTTCACCGGGTACATCTCGGCCGCGTCGATGAAGTTGATGCCCGCGTCCAGCGCCAGCGTCATCTGGGCATGCGCCTCGTCGGCCTTGGTCTGGGTGCCGAAGGTCATGGTGCCCAGGCAAAGTTCGGAAACCTGCACCCCGGTGCGGCCCAGCGGGTTCATTTTCATCTGCGATCTTCCTTGTTGCTTGGCGGCAACCTAACCGCGCCGCGCGGCCTTGCAAGCCCTGCGCCGGAAATCGAAGGTCAGGGCTCAGACCTGCACGCCCTGCCCGATATCGGTGGGCGCAACCGCCACCGATTTCAGCACCGCGTGGCAGGCGGTGCCGGGCCTCAGCCCCAGGGCATCGGCGCTGCGCCGGGTGATCCGCGCCAGAAGCCGGTCGTCACCGGCCTGCAACTGAACGATCACCCCCGGCCCATCGCCCCGGCGCAGGGTCAGGACGGTCACCGGCAGGATGTTCAGCGCCGAGATCCCGCGCGGCGCTTCGGTCGCCAGCATCACGTCCTGCGCCAGAATGCGCACCCGCAGGTCGCTGCCGACCTGCGCCTCGACCTGCGGCAGGCACAGCACGCCGCCGGACACCTGCAATTCGGTCACGCCGTCATCGGCATGGCGCAGCACCCGCGCCTGCAGCACCGCGCCTGCGTCGCGCAGGCCCATGACCCGGACCAGCCCCGGATCGGCAAGGATATCGCCCGCAGGCCCGGCCTGCATGACCTTGCCATCGTCGAGCGCCACCACGTGGGTCGCCAGCCGCGCCACCTCGGCCATGTTGTGGCTGACGTAAAGGATCGGCACGCCGGCCTCTGTGCGCAGGCGTTCGAGGTAGGGCAGGATATCGGCCTTGCGCCCGCCATCCAGCGCGGCCAGCGGTTCGTCCATCAACAGCATCGCCGGATCGGCCAGCAGCGCCCGCCCGATGGCGACGCGCTGCGCCTCGCCCCCCGAAAGCGCGCCGGGCCGGCGGTCCAGCAGCGCGTCCAGCCCCAGAAGGTCGACGATCCGGTCCAGCCCGTCGTCCGACGCCCTGCCCTGCACCCGGCGGGCATACAGCAGGTTATTGCGGACCGTCAGATGCGGGAAGAGCCGCGCCTCCTGAAACACATAGCCCAGCTTCCGCCGGTGCACCGGGACATGCGTCCGCGATGCCGCATCGAAAAGCACACGCTCGCCCAGCGTGATCCGCCCGGCCTTGGGGCGCAGCAGCCCGGCCACCGCATTGATGACAGACGTCTTGCCCGAACCCGAGCGGCCAAACAGCACCGTGACGCCGTCCGGGGCATCGAACTGCACATCGAGGGCAAAGCTGCCCAGCCGGTGGCGGATATCGACGCTCAGGCTCATTTGCCCGCGATCCGGCGCGCCACGCGGCGGGCCAGCCATTCCGACAGCGCCAGCGCCGCCATGGCGATGCCCACCGACACCAGCACCAGCCGCAGCGCCGAGTCTTCGCCGCCCGGAACTTGCAGAAAGGCATAGATCGCCGACGGGACGGTTTGGGTCTGGCCGGGGATATTCGATACGAAGGTGATGGTCGCACCAAACTCGCCCATTGCCTTGGCAAAGGCCAGCACCGCCCCCGCAATCACGCCCGGCGCGATCAGCGGCAGGGTCACGGTGGTGAAGACGCGCAGCCGCGATGCGCCCAGCGTGGCGGCCGCATCCTCAAGCTTGGGATCGACCGCCTCGATCGCCAGCCGCATGGCGCGGACCATCAGCGGAAAGGCCATGATCGCGGCGGCCAGCGCCGCACCGGTCCAGCGAAACGCCAGCACGATGCCGAACCAGTCAGCCAGCAGACTGCCCACCGGGCCGCGCCGCCCGAAGGTCAAGAGCAGCAGGTAACCGGTCACCACCGGCGGCAGGATCAGCGGCAGATGCACCAGCCCGTTGAGCACCTGCCGCCCGGGAAAGCGGCCTCGCGCCAGCAACATCGCCACACCCAGGCCCACGGGCAACGACGCCAACGTTGCCCAGAACGCGACCTTCAGCGACAGCGCCACCGCCTGCCATTCCTCTGGGCCCAGAAATTCCATGCCTGATGCTCTAACCTACCCGGGCGGCGCGACAAAGCCATGATCGGCCCAGATCCGCCCGGCCTCGGGTCCTGCCAGCCAGTCCAGAAAGGCCGCCGCCGCATCGGGCACCGGGGTCTCTGCCGTCACGGCCGCGGGATAGCGGATCGGCGGGTGGCTTTGGGGCGGAAAGGTGCCGAGCACATGCACGCGCGGCTCGGCGGCGGCGTCGGTGGCATAGACGATGCCAAGCGGCGTCTCGCCCAGCGCCACGAGCGCCAGGGCGGCGCGCACGTTGTCAGCCTGCGCTACATGCGGGGCGAGACTCTCCCACTGGCCCAGCCAGACCAGCGCTGCCTTGCCGTAGAGGCCCGCGGGCACCGCATCGACCAGCGCCATGGCCAGTCGTGCCTCATGTGGCAGCAGTGCCGCGATGTCGGTCTTGGCCGTGATCGCGCGCGGGGCTATCCGCGCCCCGCCATGGCCGACAAGCACAAGGCTGTTGCCGATCAGGTCGCGCCGGGTGTCGGCGCGGATCAACTCACGTTCCTGCAGCCAGTCCATCCAGCCGGGATGGGCCGAGATATAAAGGTCCGCCGGAGCGCCCGCCGCGATCTGCCGCGCCAGCGCGGAACTGCCCGCAGGCACCAGCGTGACCACATCGCCGGTCTCGTCCTGCCAGAGATCGGCCGCCTCGCGCAGCGCGTCGCCAAGGCTCGCGGCGGCAAACACGGTCAGCCGTTCCGCCTGCGCGGTGCCCGCCAGTGCCAGCACCACGATCAACGCCATCAGCCTTGCGATCATCCCCGCCCTTTCCTTCCGCCTGCGCCTTGGTGGCAAAGCGGGGCGAAAGGCGCAACAGGTCTTTGGTCTGCCCCGTTGCCGCAACGGTCCATCCGGGTGCGGCGGAAATCTCAAGATTTCCGATCCGTTTTCCTCGAGGAAAACGGCCCACCCCGCCAAGGTGCTCAAAACGACGGATCAAAGGTCGCATCCCGCCTTGCCACGCCGCGCCCTTCATGCCCTAAAGCGGGCATGCGCCTGCCCCTGTCCTTTGCGGCCCTGTTCCTGTCGGTCATCCTGCTGCAGCTCAGTTCGGGCGGCGTGGGTCCGCTTGACGCGATTTCAGGCTTTGCACTTGGCTTTACCAGCGCCGAAATCGGGCTGCTGGGGTCGGCGCATTTCGTCGGCTTCTTCGTGGGCTGCTGGTTCGCGCCGCGGCTGATGGGGTCGGTGGGCCACGCCCGCGCCTTCGCCGCCTTCACCGCAACCGGGGCCATCGGATTGCTGGCGCATATGCTGATCCTCGACGCCTATGCCTGGGCCTTGATGCGCGTGGCCTCGGGCCTTTGCGTCGCGGGGTGCTACACGGTGATCGAGGCGTGGATGCAGGCCAAGGTTACGAACGAGACTCGCGGCCGCGCGATGGGCAGCTACCGGGTGGCGGATATGGGCGCGTCGCTGGTGGCGCAACTTCTGATCGGGGTGCTGGAGCCTGCGCATTACGTCAGCTACAACATCCTGGCGCTGCTGTGCTGTGCGGCGATCCTGCCGCTGGCGCTGACCACATCGCCGCAGCCCGAAACGCCCACCGCCCCGCGCCTGCGCCCGCGTCTGGCCGTTGACCGCTCACCCCTCGCCGCCGCCGGGGTGATCGTCGCGGCGCTGAGTTCGGCAAGTTTCCGCATGGTCGGCCCGGTCTACGGTCAGGGCGTCGGCCTCGACGTCGATCAGATCGCCATCTTCCTGGCCGCCTTCGTGGCGGGCGGTGCGCTCTCGCAATATCCCGTCGGCTGGCTGGCCGACAAATTCGACCGCCGCTGGGTGCTCATCTGGCTGTCGGGGGCGGCGATCCTCAGCTGTACCGCCACCGCGATGATGACCGGGCTGGATACGCTGGGGATCCTGCTGATGGCCGGGCTCTTCGGCCTGACGACCTTTCCGATCTATTCGGTGGCCGCCGCCCATGCGCATGACTTTGCCGCCGATTCCGAGCGGGTGGAGCTCTCGGCGGCACTGATGTTCTGGTACGCGGTAGGGGCCATCGCGGCACCCTACGTGGCCTCGGTGCTGATGACGGCTTTCGGCCCGCCCGCGCTCTTTGTGCTGATCGCCGCGGGCCATGCGGTGCTGGTGGTCTTTGGCCTTGTCCGGATGCGCGCGCGCCCCGCGGCAGCGGATCGCACGCCCTACGTCTATGCCCCGCGCACCTCTTTCCTGATCGGGCGCCTGATGGGCCGCGCCCGCGACAGGGACTGACGGCCGCGCCCACTGGCCAGCGCCCGCCACATCCGCTAAAGCACTCGAAACGCACGCACGCGGGACGACCCATATGGCACGCCACCTCATCACCTCTGCCATTCCCTATATCAACGGGATCAAGCACCTTGGTAACCTCGTGGGCTCTCAGTTGCCCGCCGATCTGTTCGCCCGCTACCTGCGCGCGCGCGGGCACGAGGTGCTGTTTCTATGCGCCACCGACGAACACGGCACCCCCGCAGAACTGGCCGCCGCAAAGGCAGGCCAGCCGGTGGCCGAATACTGCCGCGAAATGCACGCCGTTCAGGCGGAAATCGCCAAGGGCTTCCGCCTCAGCTTCGATCACTTCGGGCGGTCCTCCAGTCCGCAGAACCACGCGCTGACCCAGCATTTCGCCGGGGTGCTGGCCGATCGCGGCCTGATCCGCGAGGTGAGCGAGACACAAATGTATTCGCCCACTGACGGGCGTTATCTGCCCGACCGGTATATCGAAGGCACCTGCCCCAACTGCGGGTTCGAGAGCGCCCGCGGCGATCAATGCGACAACTGCACCAAGCAGCTCGACCCCGTCGATCTGATCAACCCGCATTCCACCGTTTCGGGCGCCACCGACCTGGAAATGCGCGACACCAAGCACCTTTACCTGCGCCAGTCGCAGATGCGCGATGAATTGCAGGCCTGGATCGACACCAAGACCGACTGGCCGGTGCTCACCACCTCGATCGCAAAGAAATGGCTCAACGACGGCGACGGGCTGCAGGATCGCGGCATCACCCGGGATCTGGACTGGGGCGTGCCGGTCAAGCGCGGCGATCAGGATTGGCCGGGGATGGAAGGCAAGGTCTTCTACGTCTGGTTCGATGCTCCCATCGAATACATCGCCTGCGCGCAGGAATGGGTCGATGCGGGCAAGGGCACCGACTGGGCCCGCTGGTGGCGCACCGACAAGGGGGCCGACGACGTGTGCTACACGCAGTTCATGGGCAAGGACAACGTGCCGTTTCACACGCTGTCATTCCCGGTGACGATCCTGGGATCAGGCGAGCCATGGAAGCTGGTCGATTACATCAAGAGCTTCAATTACCTCAATTACGAAGGCGGCCAGTTCAGCACCTCGCGCGGGCGCGGCGTGTTCATGGATCAGGCCCTGGACATCCTGCCTGCGGACTACTGGCGCTGGTGGCTGCTGAGCCATGCGCCCGAATCCTCGGACGCCGAATTCACCTGGGAGAATTTCCAGTCGTCGGTGAACAAGGATCTCGCCGATGTGTTGGGCAACTTCGCCAGCCGCGTGACCAAGTTCTGCCGCTCCAAGTTCGGCGAGGCGGTGCCCGAGGGCGGCGCATGGGGGCCGCATGAACGCCAGCTGATCAACGACATTCAGAACGGGTTCGACGCCTATCAGACATTGATGGACGGTATCGAGGTGCGCAAATCCGCGGCGGCGCTGCGGGAAATGTGGGCCGACGGCAACCAGTACCTGCAAGAGGTCGCGCCCTGGACCACGATCAAGACCGACCCCGAGGCCGCCGCGATGCAGATCCGGCTGGCGCTGAACCTCATCCGGTTCTACGCGATCATCTCTGCGCCCTTCATCCCCGACGCCTCGGCCGAACTGCTGGCGGCGATGAAGGCGGAGAACGCAGGCTGGCCCGACGATGTGGAGTCCGCTTTGACCGCCCTGCCCGAAGGCCATGCCTTCGACGTGCCCGAGGTCACCTTCCGCAAGATCACCGACGCGGAGCGCGAAGACTGGCAGGCCCGGTTCTCGGGCACCCGCTGATCACCGGAATAGCCGCCCGGCGCTGTCGCCGGTCGCAACGCGGCCCATGTCGACGGCGTGCAGTTCCTGCGCCAGTTCTATGGCCAGCGCGGTCCGCTCCAGCGCCGACTTGGGAAAATCCGCCCCCGACTCGGCCCCCAGCCGCGCCTCCTCGACCGGGCCGCTTGCCGTCCAGGGCATGTCCCGGCTGTAATGGCGGTCTTTCACGGCCCTGAAATACGCGAAATCCGCGGGCCGCCGGTGCGGCAGGCCCAGATCGCCCTCGATCGCCGCCAGCCCGGCATCGAGGTCACTTTCATCCATGTTGAGCGTGATCACGCGGTCGAATGCCAGATCCCAGACCGGGTGGTACTGCGCGCGCAGATGCACGTTCGCCGCGCTCGGGGTGACCAGCGCCTGGCCGCGCAGATGGGCTCCGAATTCGCGCAGCGACACGCCCGTCGCGGCGGTGTCGCGGCCCAGCGCCGCATCCAGGTCCGCGCGCAGAAACCCTGTGCGCAGGGCATGGCGAAAGATCGACACCAGCCGCTTTTGCGGCGCGCGGGTGATGCGGATCATCGTGTGCCCCGCCCCGCCACTGTCCAGAAGCCGCGTCGCCGCCACGCGGTAGCTGCGGCTGCGGTAATAGACCTTGCCACGGAATTCGTGCGGCCAGGGGTCGAAATAGGCCGCCGCGTCGACCAGCCCCTCCTGCGCCAGAAACCAGGTCAGCACATGGGTGCAGGCCGATTTGGGCGACCAGGAAACAACCACCGGCAAATCTGCGAACACCAGGGGGCGCGGGTCGTCGAACAGCATCCCCTCGCCACGAACCGCGGGGATGAGGCCGTCACCGGTACGGGCGCGGGGTTGGGGGGGCATGAGCGCGGGTTCCTTCGCCAAGGGCATCAGCGCCCACTTGTCCGAAGGCGGGCAGGCCATGTCAACCCGCGCCTCAGGGCCCCGGCGACGCCGCCCGCACCGCGCAAAAACGCCGGACCCCGCAGGGCCCGGCGTTTTTCGGATCAAACCAGCGTGGCCCGTGGCCACACAATCGGATCACGCAGCTCCGGCGATCTCGACCAGTTCGATGTCAAAGGTCAGGTCCTTGCCCGCCAGCGGATGGTTGGCATCCAGCGTCACCTCGGCATCGGTCACCTCGACCACGGTCACCGGCATCACCTGCCCGGTCGGAGTCTGCACCTGCAGCTGCGTGCCGGGATCAAGCGGAATGTCGGCGGGAATCTCGGCGCGCGGCACCGCCTGGCGTGCCTCGGGGTTGGGCTGGCCGTAAGCGTCGTCCGCGACGATCTCGACGGTTTTCTTGTCGCCCACGGTCATGCCGGGGATCGCCTTGTCGAGGCCGGGGATGATCTGGCCCGAGCCCACTTCGAACTCAAGCGGGTCGCGGCCCGCGCTGGAATCGAAGGTGCTGCCGTCGGACAGTGTTCCGGTATAGTGAATGCGTACGGTGTCACCCGTTTTGACTTCGGTCATGTGGATATCCAGTTCTGTTGGGAATGGGTTGCTTTCAGAGGCCGCGCGGCGCGCGGGTTCTCTCGCTCTGGACAGAGTCTAAGCATGGCAGACCCAAAATGCAAACCGGGGCGCCGTGGCTGTGGTCTTTGCCCTTTCGCCCGGGCGTTTCGCATGCCACCCTGCGGCCAGTCGCAAGGGGGACGTCATGCCGATCACCACCTGTATCTTCGACGCCTACGGCACGCTGTTCGACGTCGCCGCCGCCGCGCGGGTGGCCGCGGGCGAGCCCGGGCGCGACGCGCTGAAGGCGGTCTGGACCAGGCTGGCCGAGGATTGGCGGCTCAAGCAGTTGCAATACACCTGGCTGCGCGCCATCACGCACGAGCATACGCCGTTCTGGAACGTAACCATGGACGGACTTGACTGGGCGATGGAGCGTCACGGGCTGAGTGGCGACGCAGAGCTGCGCGAGCGGCTTTTGGCGCTTTACTGGGAACTGGCGGCCTATCCCGAGGTGCCCAAAATGCTGGCCACGCTCAAGGCGCAAGGCAAGGTCTGCGCGATCCTGTCCAACGGCAGCCCCGACATGCTTGACGGTGCGGTCGAAAGCGCGGGCATCAGCACCTACCTCGACGCGGTGCTGTCGGTCGAGGATGTGGGCATCTTCAAACCGGACGCGCGGGTCTATGACATGGTCGGCGCGCGCTTTGGCTGCGACCGGTCAGAGGTGCTCTTCGTCAGTTCCAACGGCTGGGACGCGGCCGGGGCTGCGGGCTACGGCTTTGCCACCGCCTGGGTCAACCGCGCAGGCGATCCGGTGGACCGCCTGCCCCACCACCCGCAACACGTCCTGACAGATCTGTCCACCATACCGGAGCTTGCCGCCTGATGCCGCATTTCACCACGTCCGACGGCCTATCGCTGCACTATACCGACGACGGCGCCGGCTTGCCGGTGCTCTGCCTCGCGGGCCTCACCCGCGACGGGCACGATTTCGACGATGTCGCGCCCCATCTGACCGATGTGCGGCTCATCCGGCTGGATTACCGCGGGCGCGGCCAGTCCGACACCGCCCCGTACCAGACCTACACCATCCCCGTCGAAGGCCGCGATGCACTGGAACTGCTGGACCATCTGGGGATCGACAAGGCCGCGGTTCTGGGCACCTCGCGCGGCGGGCTGATCGCGATGCTGCTGGCCGCCACCGCCAAGAACCGGCTGCGCGGTGTCGCGCTCAACGACATCGGGCCAGAAATTGCCGAAGCCGGGCTTGAGGTCATCAAGAACTACATCGGCAACAACCCGATCTGGAAAACCCATGACGAGGCCGCCGCCGCCTTTGCCCTGCAACCGGCCTTTCCGGGTGTTCCGGCAGCGCGCTGGCAGGCGGTGTCGCGCAGGCTGTTCCGGGAAACCGAAAATGGCCTGCAGATCACCTATGATCCGAAGCTGCGCGACGCGGTTCTGGAATCCGGCGCGCAGCCCGCGCCCGATCTCTGGCCGCTTTTCGATGCCATGGAGGGCCTGCCGCTTTGCGCCCTGCGCGGGGCCAATTCCGATCTGCTGAGCGCGGCGACCTTCGCCGAAATGCAGCGTCGGCGGCCCGACATGATCGCCGCCGAGATCCCGGATCGCGGCCACATCCCGTTTCTGGACGAACCGGAGGCGCTCGCCGCGCTGAACGCCTGGCTGGACAGCATGCGCTGACCAGGCGGACGCAAGGAACAGGACCCCGCCCATGAACATCGACATGATCGACGCCGCCGCCCAACGCCTGCAGGGGCATGTCCGGCGCACGCCGCTGCTGTCTTCGCCGTTTCTGGACGACATCGCCGGGCGCCGGGTGCTGGTCAAACCCGAATGCCTGCAGCACACCGGCAGCTTCAAGTTTCGCGGCGGCTGGTCGGCGGTATCGGCGCTGGACCCGCAGGTGCGCGCCCGCGGGGTCATCGCCTTTTCATCGGGCAATCATGCGCAAGGCGTGGCGCTGGCGGCGCGCAGCCACGGCGTGCCCGCGGTCATCATCATGCCCAAGGATGCGCCGCGCGCCAAGATCGACGGCACACGCGCGCTGGGGGCCGAGGTGGTGCTTTACGACCGCGCGACCGAGGATCGCGACGCCATCGGCGCACAGCTCTCGGCAAAGCGGCAGCTGACACTGATCAAGCCATTCGATGAGCCGCAGGTCATCGCCGGCCAAGGGACCACGGGGCTCGAGATCGCGGCGCAGGCGGCGGAGGTGGGGGTGAGCACAGCCGATGTAATCGTCTGCTGCGGCGGCGGCGGGCTGACCTCGGGCATCGCGCTGGCGCTCGAAGCGCGCGCACCGGGGCTGCGGGTGCGGCCGGCGGAACCCAAGGGCTTTGACGACGTCGCTCGCTCGCTCGCCGCGGGGGAAATCCTGTCGAACACGGCCCCACCGTCCGGGCTCTGCGATGCCATCCTGACGCCGCACCCCGGTGATCTGACCTTTCCGATCATGGCGCGGCTCTGCGGTCCGGGGCTGGTGGTGACAGAGGATGAGGCGCAGCACGCCATGGCGCTGGCCTTCCGCCACCTGCGCGTCGTGGCCGAACCGGGCGGCGCGGTGGCGCTGGCGGCGGCGCTGTTTCACGGCGACGAGATCACCGGCGATGCGGTCATCGTGACAATCTCGGGCGGGAATGTCGATGCGGATATCTTTGCCACCGCCTTGCAGCGGTTCCCGGTCTGACGCGGAGCGCGATCAGTCCTCGGGGATGCTGAAGACCTGCCCGGGATAGATCAGGTCCGGGTCGCGGATGCTGTCGCGGTTGGCCTCGAACACCCGGACATAGGCGATGCCTTCGCCGTAGCGATCCCGCGCGATGGCCCACAGCGTGTTGCCCGGCTGGACCGTGACCGCCTGCACAGGCGCATCGGGGGTCAGCGCCGCCGCGGCGGCCAGCACCGACCGGGCTTCGCGCAGGAACGGGCTTTCGACGCGCGAGGTGACGCTGCCGTCGGGGGCGAGTTCATCCACCCGCAGCGTATAGGTGCCGGTCTCCACATTCGGCAGCGCCACGCGCCAGCGCCCGTCGGCGCGGATGCGCGAGGTGGTGATCGGTTTGTTGTCCAGGTAGATGCGCACGCTGTCCTGCCCCGCGCCCCGCCCGGTCAGGACCACGTCGCCGTCATCCTCATAGGTGATGGCATCCAGCGCGACGCGGCTTGTGGCCTCGGGCCTGGGGGTGTCGCCGTCGGGCGATTGCAGCACCTCGACGCCAGAGGCGCGCGACAGCAGCACCGCCGGGGCACTGGCCTGCGGGGCCGGGTCAGAGGGCGCGGTCACAGGCCCGGGGGCCGTGCCTGCTGCGACGGTATCCGGGGCGGCGGGTGCGGCGCTGTCCGCAGACGGGGCGTCACTCGCAAGCGTGGTTTGCGCAGGCTCTGACGCCGGATCGGGCGCGTCGGGTTCGCGGGGGCCTTCGCGTGCGGGCGACGGGGCCTGCGACAGCCGCTGATCGGGTGTGGCCGTGGCCAGGGCGCCCGACTGCGGCATCGGCGGCTGTGCGGCGAGTATCGGCGCGATGATCACCTGATCAGCCGAGGTAACGACCCCCGCCTTCGCGGTCATGCGCAGGGTCAGAACTCGGGCGGCAGCGCTTTGCGGCAGGCTCAGAAAGCTCACGAAACGGCCGTCGTCGTCGGACACGACGCTG
Source organism: Thalassococcus sp. BH17M4-6 (assembly GCF_049323015.1). NCBI lineage: Bacteria > Pseudomonadati > Pseudomonadota > Alphaproteobacteria > Rhodobacterales > Roseobacteraceae > Thalassococcus > Thalassococcus sp. BH17M4-6. Next base: position 18,372 of record NZ_JBMPGU010000002.1, on the reverse strand, counting down.
TCCTGCGGCTCCCCGTCCAGCAGGATTTCCACCGCGCTGGCAGCGGCAGCCGCCCCGGCGACCAGCGTCGTGCCGTCCTGTTCGACCCGCACAAGATCGAATTTAGGCGCGTCCAGATCGGCCTCGGGGTCCGGTGCCTCATTCGCTTCCGTCGCGGGCGGTGCGCGCTCTGCGACTGAAAGGGCCGCAACCTCTTCTTCGGCAGGCGGCGCGTTGTCGGCAGAGGTGGCCGAAACGGCGGGGGTCTCGTTTTCTTGCGTGGCCACGACCGATCCCGTGCCCGTTTCTGGCGCGTCGGTGGTTTCTGTGTCGTCCCGCGAGGTGCTGCCGCTCTCTGCCTGCGGGGGCGTGACCGGCGCGGCAGCGATGTCTGCGTCTGCCTGCGCGCCGGGATCATCGCCGGTCGGCGGGGCGGCGACAGGCGCGGCCGCGGTCCTGTCGCTGTCGGGACCCTCGGTGTCTTGCTCTGGCTGAGAAGGCACAACCGGCGCAGCGGCGGTTTGCGCGGAAGGCTCGGAAACGGCGGGAGCGGTTGAAGCGGTGGTGTCCGGCGCGGAATCGCCTTGAGTGACCGGATCAGACGCAGGTGCATCCACGGCAACTGTGGGCGGCGCCTCCGCCTCGGGTGTTCCCGTCAGGCGGTTCGTCGCGTAAAGCCCGACGACGATCACCGCCACCGCGGCGGCGCCCCCCAGGGCCATACCGACCGGACCACCAGCCCATGCGAATTTGCTCATCCCATACCTTCGATCACCGGGCCGCAGCCTGAGACATCCCCCGATGCGCATCAGCCCTGTTGAGCGTGTATAGCAAGGGCGCTATCAGGGGTCAAAATTCCAATCCCGTCAGGACCCCGCCCCATGTCGATGAAATCCATCTGTGTCTATTGCGGATCGCGCGCCGGGGTCGATCCCGCCTACACCCAGGAGGCCGAAGCCCTGGGCCGCCTGATCGCGCAGGAAGGCTGGCGGCTGGTCTATGGCGCGGGGGACGTGGGCCTTATGGGCAGCGTCGCGCGCGCAGCTCAGGCGGACGGCGCGGACACCTTCGGCGTGATCCCCCAGCACCTTGTCGACTGGGAGGTCGGCAAGACCGACCTCACCCGATATGTCGTCACCGAGACGATGCACGAACGCAAGAAGGTCATGCTGATGAACGCCGATGCGGTGGTGGTCATGCCGGGCGGCGCCGGATCGCTGGACGAATTCTTCGAAGTGCTGACATGGCGGCAGCTGCGGCTGCACCAGAAACCCATCCTGCTGATGAATGTCGCTGGCTATTGGGATCCGCTGAGCGCGCTCATGGAACATATCGTCGCCCAGGGTTTCGCCGAAGCGTCGCTGCTCGACTACGTTCAGACCTGCGGCGGTGCGGCGGCGGCGATGGAGGCCCTGCGCCGCGCCCTTTCCTGACGGATCGACGCCAGCGAATAGATCGCAAGCGCCGCCCAGATGAGCGCGAAGGCAATGGCGTTGACCGGTCCGAAGGGTTCGCCGAAGACCACGACGGCGCAGAAGAACTGCAGCGTCGGGTTGATGTACTGCAGCAGTCCCACGGTCGTCAGCGCCACCCGCTGCGACGCAAAGGAAAACAGGATCAGCGGGATCGCCGTCAGCGGCCCCGACAGCATCAGCAGCCCGCTGGTCCAGAGATCATGGCCGAAGGCCGATGCCGTCCCCTGCCCGTGCTGATACCACAGCCAGCCGACGGCCAGCGGCGACAGGATCAGCACCTCGGCCGTGACCGAAACGACCGCCCCTGTGGCGAGCCGTTTCTTGATCACCCCGTAAAGCCCGAAGGTGCTGGCCAGGGTCAGCGATATCCACGGCGGCACGCCCAGACCCACCGACAGCACCAGCACCGCCAGAACCGCCAGCGCCACCGCCCAACGCTGCGCGCGGCCCAGCCGTTCGCCGAAAAAGACCACGCCGAACAGCACCGCGACCAGCGGAAACATGTAATAGCCCAGAGAGGTTTCGGTTGTGCGGTTGATCTGCACCGAGAGGATGAACAGAAACCAGTTGGCCGAAATCAGCAGCCCCGCCAGCGCAAGAAGCGCGACGGACCGCCCGGTCGACAGGGCAAGGCGCAACGCCCCCAAACGGCGCTGCACCGCCAGCACCACGGCAAAGAACACCAGCGACCAGAGCGTCCGATGGGCCAGCACCTCGAACGGCGGAACGTGGGTCAGAAGCTTGTAGTAGAGTGGCGACAGGCCCCAGATCGTGCAGGCCCCGATCATCGCCATCACCCCGGCGCGTATCTCTTTCAAACTGGCTGCCCCCCTGTCGGGCCCGTCCTAGACCGCGCGGCGCGGGGCGGCAAGACGGGTCAGTGCCGACGGGTGTGCCACTGCCCGCTCGAATCAAGCAGGCACCGGTCCAGCGTGCGGGCCGGAAGCCGCCCGACCTGTTCGAAAAAGCCAAGGTAATCCAGAAGAACGTGCCCGCCGACGATCTGGCCCCGGCTCACCTGAAGGATCATGTGCACCCGGGCCGTGCCGCGCTGACCGGTCTGCCGGTCGGCGGCGATGAATTCGCCAAAGGTCGACACCCAGTCGCCATTCTCGACCGACGCCAGGGTCCGGTAGCTCAGCAGCCGGAACTGCGCCTGTACCATCCGGTGAAACCGCAGGAAGTCGTCAATGCCGTCAAGCGGCATATCCTCAAGCCCGGTCAGCGCGGCATTAGCCTGATACTCGCGGTCCAGATCCGAGACATCGTTGCCCACCCAGACGCGGGTCAGGAAGGCATCGATAAAGGATGTCAGCTCGGCCATATGCCCCTGCCATGCGCGATCCAACGGAACGCCATGTCCCGTCAGAGTTGTGGAGTCGTTTAAGGCACCGCCCTATTGGATCGTCCGGGGAATGACAATCCATCGGGGCGGAGTTCTGCCGGAGCATCCCGCCTGCCGTGGCGCGATGACAGGCACCCCTGGCCGCTTCCTTTTCAGAGCCGCGCCCAAAGCGCCACGCGGGCCCTGGACGGGGTATTGTCATTCTGCGCGACGGTGCCGCAATTGAGCAGGTTTTCCTCGTTGTCGATCTTTTGAATATCGAAAGCCCGCGCGCAGGCGGCGTCGATATGATAGATCGCCGCGCGCCGCTGTGCCTGGGTCATCGCCCAGGCGTGCCCGTCCGCCGCGGCCCGAGCCAAGTAAAGCAGCGTCTGGATGTCGTTCGGCCCGCCGATGTCCTGCCCCCTGCCATACCGCGCCGTGATCTGCTCTTGCAGCCGACCGCAGGCGCGTTTGCCGGCCTCGGTCATGCTGCCGTCGGTGCCTGCCGCCTGCGTCGCCACGCAGGACCGCCGCACCGTGTCGGCCAGCAGCACGACACCGTCGCGATAGGTGGCGGCGCCACGCCGGGCAATGGGGAAAAGTTCGCGGAAACGACTGACCAGCCCCACCAGCCCGGTCAGGTTGAGCGCCGCCAGATCCTCGGCGCTGGCGTCGAGGTCAAGATTGACGATCAACTCCTTGGACAGGAAATAAAGGTCGGATTGCACGTCGTAGGCCAGCGATTCAAAGGCGTAGGCCGTCGGCGTCCCCTCGTCCACCGGCGTGAGCGCGCAGCCACCGGCCGGCGCGCCGACAGTGCAACTGGCCGCGGCCTGTCGCAGTTCGGCCAAAGACCGGTAGGCGGCGTTGACCCGGTTGATCGCCGCAGCCGCCTGTGGCGCATCGGCAGAGGTTTCCAGCACCACGGGCGCCAGTACCATCAGCGACAGCAGATACCGGTCAAAGCGCTGTGCATGTGTGACGGCGGGAAACAGATGCTGGGAATATCCTCGCCCCACGACCCCCCCCGAAGAGTTCAGATCGTCCCGTACCAAATCGCACGCGGCGACGAGCATGGCGGCAGAGGCAAGAATAACCCTAAACATACGTTCCTCTTGATAAATTTCTTCAAGAAAAACGCAGCGGTCCGGCGCTGTCAACCGCAGACGAAAAAGCCCCGGGGGCGAACCCCGAGGCTTTATGATTGCTGCGCAGACCCCTCAGGGCCCGCGAAAATCATCGTCAGCTCATGCGCGATGCGACGTTTTCCCAGTTCACCAAGTTGTCGAGGAAGTTGGTGAGGTACGCGGGGCGCTTGTTGCGGAAGTCGATGTAGTAGGAATGCTCCCACACGTCGCAGCCCAGAAGCGCGGTCTGGCCGAAGCAGAGCGGGTTCACACCGTTTTCGGTCTTGGTCACCTTCAGGCTGCCATCGCTGTCCTTGACCAGCCAGGCCCAGCCAGACCCGAACTGACCACCACCGGCGGCGGCGAAGTCTTCCTTGAACTTGTCGACCGAGCCGAAGCTGTCGGTCAGCGCCTTTTCAAGCTCGCCAGGCATCTTGTTGCCGTCAGGCCCCATCATCTCCCAGAACTGGGTGTGGTTCCAGTGCTGGCTGGCGTTGTTGAAGATACCCGACTGAGCGACGGCATTGGCGTTGTAGGTGCCTTTGACGATCTCTTCGACCGACTTGCCTTCCCACTCGGTTCCGGCAATCAGCTTGGACCCGTTGTCGACGTAGGCCTTGTGGTGAATGTCGTGGTGATACTCAAGCGTTTCCTGGCTCATGCCCTTGGAGGCGAGCGCGTCATGGGCGTACGGAAGATCGGGAAGTGTAAAAGCCATGTTTAGACCCCTTTCGTGGTAAGAAATGTCTTACCCGTTGTCTGATGGGTTGGCTGGCCCCCGTCAAGGGCAGGCCAACCACCTTCACGGGCGATTGTCATGGATTAAACGCGGCGCCCCGGGATGCGTTCCGCAAAAATCCGGTCGGGGCGCAGAAATTTTGGCCGCCATGGCCATCCCCCGGGGGCGCAGGATTCGACCGCGCGACGGCGGCGCTGTTGCGACATGGCGCGGCAGCCGCCGGTTTTGCCCTTTTTCCCAAGCCTGCCCGAGGTTACATGACCCTCATGGATATAATGGATGATCAGCGATGACTGCATTCTGGGGGATCACGGCCGCCCTGGCTTTGGCGGTATGTGTGCTGCTGGTGCTGGCTCTGCTGCGCGGGCGGCGCGACAATGCCGATGCCGGGGCGTTCGATCTGCAGGTCTACCGCGACCAGCTGAAAGAGGTCGAACGCGATCTTGCCCGCGGCGTGATCAGCGAAGAGGATGCCGAACGGCTGCGCACCGAGGTGTCGCGCCGCATCCTTGCCGCCGACAGCAAGGCCGCGCAGACCAGCGATGTCTCCCGCCAGCCGCGCCTTCTGGGCTGGATCGTGGCGGCGGTGATGGTCGCGGTTCTGGTGGGGGGCGGCTACGGCCTCTATGTGCAATTGGGCGCGCCGGGCTATGGCGATCTGGCGCTCCAGGCGCGCAAGGATGCCGCGGCAGAAGCCCGCGCCGGGCGCCCCGCGCAAAGTGTGGCGGAATCCCAGGTTCCGGCCGAAACCAATGCCGAGGTGTCGCAGGAATACCTTGATCTGGTGACCAAGCTGCGCGCCGCCGTCGCCGAACGCCCCGACGATTTGCAGGGCTATACCCTGCTGGCCCGCAGCGAGGCGGCGCTTGGTAATTACGTCGCGGCCTACAAGGCGCAACAGGAAATCCTGCGAATTCGCGGCGATGCCGCGACGGGCGCGGATTATGCCAATCTTGCGGACATGATGATTCTCGCCGCCGGGGGCTATGTCTCGCCCGAAGCCGAGCGTGCGCTCGAGGCGGCGCTGGCGCGCGATCCGAGCAATGGCGTGGCGCGGTACTATGGCGGGCTGATGTGGGCGCAGACCGGGCGTCCCGACGCCGCCTTCCGGCTGTGGGCCGAGCTTCTGAGCGAAAGCCGCCCCGACGATCCCTGGCTGCCGCCCCTGCGCGCGCAGATCGAGGAAATGGCCTTCCGCGCCGGGGCGTTCAACTTCCAGCTGCCCGAGATGGGCACAGATGCCCTGCCCGGCCCGACCGAGGGCGACATGCAGGCCGCGGGGCAGATGAGCGCCGACGAGCGGGCCGAGATGATCCGCGGCATGGTCGCGCGCCTGTCGGACCGGCTGGCCACTGAAGGCGGCACGCCCGAGGAATGGGCCCGCCTGATCGGCGCCTATGGTGTCCTGGGCAACCAGGGCCAGGCCATCGCGATCTGGCAGGACGCGCAAGAGGTCTTTGCCGGGAATGACGATGCGCTCGACATCGTGCGCGAAGGGGCTCGCAACGCGGGCATCACCCAGTGACGGCGCGATGATCGTCGAGGCCATAGAGGAGTTCGCCGCCGCTCTGCCCCGGCGGCAGGCGCTGATGGGGCTGGACCTCGGCGACAAGACCATCGGCGTCGCGGTGTCGGACCTGATGTGGTCGGTCGCCACTCCGATCGAAACCATCAAGCGGCGCAAATTCACGCTTGATGCCGCACGGCTGCAAGAGCTGATCGCGGCGCGCAGCGTCGGCGGGCTGATCCTGGGGCTGCCGCGCAACATGGACGGCTCCGAAGGGCCGCGCTGCCAGTCGACCCGCGCCTTTGCCCGCAATCTGTCGCGGCTCTGGGACGGGCCGATCGGGTTCTGGGACGAACGGCTTTCGACCGTGGCCGCCGAACGCGCGTTGCTGGAGGCCGACACTTCGCGCAGGCGCCGTGCGGAAGTGATAGACCACGTCGCCGCATCCTATATCCTGCAAGGCGTGCTGGACCGGATCAGGCACCTTGACCACACGAACGAAGGACAGGCCCGATGACCAAAGACGTCTGGACCCGGGACGAGGTCGAAAGCCCCTGCGTGAAGATCTGCGTGGTGCATCCCGAGGCGCGGATTTGCACCGGCTGCCTGCGCTCCATCGACGAAATCGCGCAATGGTCGCGGCTGAGTCCCGAAGACCGCCGCCGGATCATGGCCGAGCTGCCGACCCGCGCGCCGCTGCTGGCCAAACGCCGGGGCGGACGCCGCGCCCGGCTGGACCGGGCGGCGGCAAAGGACTGAGGCGCAAGCAATGGCTTGCCGCCCCGGCCAAGGCCGGGGCCGGGTGCCTGTCAGGCCGCTGCCGACACGATGGTCACGTCATCCGCGGTGATCGGGCCGCCCGAATTGACAACAGATGCGATTTCGACCGTGGCCCCGTCGATTTCAAGCGTGACGCTGGAGGTCATGCTGACCGCATCGTAATCCAGCATCAGCGCACCAATGACCGCGTCGTCGGGCACCTGGATCACCAGCGTATCCTCGGCGGTGCTGAAATCGCCGATACTGGCCGCCCCCGTGGTCACGCCGACATCGTAGGTGAAAGTGTCGGCCCCGGCGCCGCCGATGGCCAGCGCCGCGTCGTTGAGCAGAAGCGCATCCGCCCCAGCGCCGCCGTCCATCAGGGTGGACGCACCGGCCAGGCTGTCGTCGCCTTCGCCCCCCGCCTGGGTGCCGCCATCGATCAGAACGTCGTCGCCCGCGTCACCCATGAGCGTGTCATCGGTTCCGAGCGTGCCCAAAAGAGTATCGTTGCCTTCGCCACCGCTGGACTGGTTGGTGCCCAGGCGTCCGTCAAGCAGGTCATTCCCGTCGCCGCCAAAGAGCGTGTCATCGCCTTCGCTGCCATCGACGGTGTCGTCGCCCTTGCCGCCCTCAAGACGGTCGTCGCCGGTGCTGCCGCGCAGTGAATCGTTGTCGTCACCGCCCTGCAGCGTGTCGTTGCCGTCGCCGCCGAAAAGCGTGTCATTGCCAAGCTCGCCATCGACATGGTCGTCGCCCGCATTGCCTTCCAGCCGGTCATCGCCGCTGCGGCCTTCGACCAGATCGTCGCCGTCGCCGCCGAACGCCCAGTCGTTGCCCGCGCCGCCGTTGATCGTGTCATCGCCGTCGCCGCCTTCAAGATAGTCGTCGCCGTCGTTGCCGAACAGAAGGTCGTCATCCTCCATCCCGTAAAGCGAATCGTCGCCGGGCCCGCCGGTCAACGTGTCGTCGTTTGGGTAGCCGTAAAGCTCGTCGATGCCCGGCCCGCCGCTGATGAACTCCGCCGCGCCGCCGCCAAGGATCGTGTCGTCGCCCTCTTCGCCGTAAAGTCCGCCGCCGATGCCGGGCGTCGCGGTCAAGAAGCCATTCACGATGAAATCGTCACCAGCCCCGCCCAGAATGGTGTTCTGACCGTCGTTGGCCGACAGCGCATCGTCACCCGGCCCGCCATCGAGGTAATTGTCGCCCGGCCCGCCGCTCAGCACATCGTTGCCGTCGGTGTCGGTCAGCCGGTCATCACCGGCCCCGCCTTCCAGCGTGTCGTCGCCCGCGCCGCCGCGCAGGTCGTCATCCTCTGCGCCCCCCGACAGGAAGTCGTCGCCGAACCCGCCCTTGAGCAGATCGTCGCCGCGCTGGCCCGAAAGTTCGTCATTGCCGAACTGCCCGACAAGCGTGTCATCGCCCGGCCCGCCCGTCAGCGTGTCATCGCCCTCGCCGCCGCGCACGGCGTCGTTGCCGTCCAGCGCCATCAGCATGTTGTTGGCCGGCCCCAGCGTCAGATCGTCGTCGCCGTCGGTGCCCTGCGGCTCTGGCGTGCTGTCGTCATCGTCGCTGTCGGACGAGAAATCCAGAACGCCTGCAAAAAGGGCAATGCCCAAAAGAATCAATAATCCGTACATGTTAACAACCCCCAGGTTATGGGGAAAAGCTTAGCCTCGAAGCTTGCGGCTTGGGTAGAACTAAAAGTTAATATTTCGTTAACGCCGACAATTGCGGGTTTGGCACGTCATTGAGGCTCGTCGCGCGACGACACTCTTCCTTCGGATGAGCGCCCGGCCGCGCGTTCAATCATCCGCATCCTCGGCCAGCCAGGCGGCCACGCCCCCCGCGATCACCGGGCGGAAGTAGGCGACCATGCGTCCCTCTGGCGGCGCGACTGCCTCCTCTTCCCACGGGGCGACGCCGTGCAGGCACAGCCGGTGCAGCAGCAGCGCCTCGCCCGGATCGGCGGGCAAGGTCACGCGGCGGCAGGTGGCGAACACCTCTCTGCGCGCCGCGACATAGGCGTCGGTTACATCCGTACGGCCCCAGTCGGCGGGATCGATCTGCGCCAGCCGCTGCCGCAGCGCGTGGCGCATGATCCGGTGGCTGCCCTCCCACACCACAAGCGGGCTGGCGCGGCCGTCGCAGGCGGTCAGCGGCAGGCCAAGGATCCAGGCATGCGGTTCGGTGATATGACGCCGCCGGTCCGCCCCTTCGGCGGTCACCCCGTCCATATGCGCCGCATCACGTTTGTGGCGGTAGCCGAAGGCAGCCTCGCTTTCGCCCGCCCGCGGGCGCGGATAGCCGGGATAGGTGATCGACAGCTGCGCGGGATGCAGATCCGGGAGCGGGCGCAGCAGGTCGATGGCTGGACCGGCCAGCGGCACGTCGCCGATGGCGCCGTCCGGGCCCGTGGGCAAGGCATCGACGCCGACGAACCAGGTACCGCCGCATTGCAGCCACTCCGCCTGCATCGCAGGATCCTGCGCCACGCGGCAGCCCACTGCATGCGCCGCCTGCGCCCAGGCCAGCGTCTGCGGATGCGCGGCGATGCGCCGCCACCCGGTCTTTGCGGTGCCCGCTACCATCCCGCCGCCTTGCGCAGCATGTTGAGCGCAACAATCAGCACAAACACCGCAAAGACCCGGCGCAGCAATAGTGCGTCCAGCGCATGGGCGATGCGCGCGCCCAGAGGGGCCGTAATCAGCGTCATCGACACGGCGATCGCAAAGGCGGCAAGATTGACCGCCCCCAGCATGAAGGGCGGGCGCGCGGGCTGGTCGATCTCCACCAGCAGGAAGGCCGCGACCGACGGCACCGCGATCAGCACGCCGAAACCCGCCGCGGTGGCGACGGCGCGGTGCATCGGCACCCCGAAAAGCGTCATCAGCGGCACCCCGAAACTGCCGCCGCCGATGCCCATCAGCACCGACAGGAACCCCACCAGCGGCGACAACACCGCCCGCGTCAGCCCGCGCGGCATCGCGTTCCCCAGCCGCCAGGTGGGCCGCCCGAACGCCAGATAGAGACCCACGATCAGCGCCACCGCCCCGAACAGGATCTGCAGTGTGGCCGAGCGCAGCGCCGACGCCACCAGCACGCCCAAAAGCGCCCCCGCCGCAATGCCGGGCGCCCAGGTCTTCAGGATCGTCCAGTCCACCGCGCCGCGTCCGTGATGCGCCATGACAGACCGGGCCGAGGTCACGATGATCGCCGCCAGCGACGTGGCCAGGCAGATCTGCATGAGCTGCGGGCCGCCATAACCCAGCGTCTGAAAACTGTAGAAGAAGGCAGGCACATGCACGATCCCGCCGCCGATCCCCAGCATGCCCGCCAGCAGCCCGGCAAAGGCCCCTGCGATCATCAGAAGCGCCAGAAGCGGCAGCAGGTCGGCAAATTCGGGCATCGACAGGTCCTTGGGGTGCGCCTGTCGTAGACTATCCGCAGCGCCGGAAGGCAAGCACCAAGATGTACAGGCTCAGCCGACGGCCACCGCGTCCTGTGCCGCCTCGACGCGTTCCAGCGCCTCGAGCATCAGCGCAGACCCGGCGCCATCGCGCGACGCACCCTCGGACAGCACCCGCCGCCAGATCCGCGCCCCGGGCCGCCCGGCGAAAAGCCCCAGCATGTGCCGCGTGACTTGGTGAAGGCGTCCGCCCGCAGCCAGATGCGCCTCGATGTAGGGCAGCATTGCCCGGGCCACCTCTTGCGGGCTTGGCACGGGCGTCGCGGCACCGAAGATCTCGCGATCCGCAGCGGCCAGCAGGTCCCACGGCTGATGATAGGCCGCGCGGCCCACCATTACCCCGTCCATCCCGGCCTCAAGAAAGGCCCGCGCCTGGCTCAGCGAGGTGACGCCGCCATTGACCGACAGGTGCAGCGCCGGGAAAAGCCCTTTCATCCGCTGTACCAGGTCGTAATCCAGCGGCGGGATATCGCGGTTCTCCTTCGGCGAAAGCCCCTGCAGCCAGGCCTTGCGCGCATGGATGGTAAAGCGCTCGCACCCCGCCGCCGCGACCCGCGCCAGAAATTCCGGCAGCACGGTTTCGGGGTCCTGCTCATCGACACCGATGCGGCATTTGACGGTCACGGGAACATCGACCGCCGCCCGCATCGCTTGAACGCAGCGCGCCACCAATCCGGCGTCGCGCATCAGCACCGCGCCGAAGGTGCCCGACTGCACCCGGTCCGACGGGCAGCCGACGTTGAGGTTGATCTCGTCATAGCCCGCCGCGGCCCCCATCCGCGCCGCCTCCGCCAACTCCGCCGAATCGGACCCGCCAAGCTGCAGCGCCACGGGATGTTCCGCGGGATGATGGTCAAGCAGATGCAAAGCCTGCCCCCGCACCAACGCGGGCGCGGTGACCATCTCGGTATAAAGCAAAACCTCGCGCGACATCTGCCGATGAAAGAACCGGCAGTGCCGGTCGGTCCAATCCATCATAGGGGCCGTAGACAATCTAGCGTGTTGATTTATTTTCATTTTTTGTGTATCTTCAAACTGTTGGCGGCGGATGCTGCTACGCTGGAATACGCCCCAATATCCCCGAATTTGCCCCTCTACGACGACTCATTGCACACACAGCGCACACGAAAATGGCCTCCATCACCAAGCTCCCCTCCGGTGCCTACCGGGTCCAGATCAGACGAAAGGGCCGCTATGCGAGCGAGACGTTCCTCCGCCGCGACGACGCCCATCGTTGGGCCCGCCAGGCGGAGACCCGGGTCGATCAGGGGCTGGCTCCGAACAAGTCGTCCGTTTCCCGCCTCCAGACCTTTGGCGACCTCATCGACCTTCATATAACCGATATGTGCGAGGTAGGGAAACCGCCGCGTCGCGAGCCAAGGCCGCCACGCTCACGACGCTCAAGCGCGATCTCCGGCGTTTTGGGATCAAGCAAAGAAGAGAGCCGATCTTCGCGTTCGAGGCGCAGCCGAGAGGCAGCAAAGAACGGCCCCGGATTTCCCAAAACGCCGTTGGGCAAGGAGAAGATCGGGCACCTGGATTGGCAGAAGCTTATCGACTACGGGAAAATGCGTGCAGATCAGGGCGCAGATCCGGTCACTCTCGGGATCGATATCGGCGTGATCAAGATGATCATCACCCATGCGGCAGCCGTGCACGGCCTCGACATCTCTCCGGAGCCCGTCGATCTGACGCGTGTCGCGCTCAAGCGTCACGGCCTGATCGGCAAAGGCACAGAGAGGGATCGTCGCCCCACCACGGACGAGTTGAACCGCCTCTTCCGTTGCTTCGATGACAACGAACGTCTGACGACACCGATGACGCGGATCGTGAAGTTCGCGGTGGCCACCGCCATGCGGCTCGACGAGATCTGCCGCGTCGAATGGGCCGATCTCGACGTCGACCGCCGGATGCTCCTGATCCGCGACCGAAAAGACCCGCGCAACAAGACCGGAAATGACCAGCGCATCCCGCTCTTCGCGGCCACTGGCTTCGACGCTTGGGCGCTGGTCACGGCGCAGGCCAAGGAATTGGGGCACGCAAAGGGCCGCATCTTTCCCTACAACTCAAGATCGGTCGGAACCGCTTTTCGGCGCGCCTGCGTCGAAGTCAGCGTGAAGGACCTGCATTTCCACGATCTGCGCCACGAAGGCACTAGCCGCCTCTTCGAGGCAGGCTTCGCCATAGAACAGGTCGCCCTCGTCACCGGCCACAAGGATTGGAAGATGCTGCGCCGCTACACGCATATCAGGCCTGAAGCACTGCATAGGATGGCCGCCTCGCGCGCGCCATTCTCGTCCGGGAACCTCGCGGCCGAGTGATCCGAGAGTCAGAGGGGAGCCGTCCCGGCCCGTGACGGGTTTGGAGGTCGAGAGAGAGGCTCCCGGCCGCCCGTCGCGGGAGAAAACCCATGAATACCCAAATCATCGATGCCGGGCGTGATATCAGCGGCGGCTACAAGGTGGATGTGTCGCGCGGTGCGAATGTGGACCGGGTGTCGTCCGAATGGTTCTTGCGGCCGGATGATGAGCGGTATCTGTCGCTCGACGATCTCTTCGCCTCGGTAAAGGGCCGGGCGGAGCGGAGCCGGACGCGCACGGTGGAGAGTGCGGCAATCCGGGTCGAGGCGCATCGCGAGAACCCGGAGAAGTTGGGGCTGGTCCTGCCGGGCGCAGATGAACCCATAGCGCCGACACATTGGAGCTTTGGCCAGATCTCCAGCCTCGTCGGCGCGCCCGCGGCATATCTTCGGCAACTTCCCGCGCCGCTGGCGGGCATTAACCTGCAGTACGGGCTGACCAACCACCGGGCTGAGCAGATCAAAACCATGGAGGTCGCGAATGGCCGGACCGAGCTGCGCGCGGTGACCGGCCCCGACTATGGCCGCATCTACGACCACGAACTGGTCTCCGCCGTGCAGCGTATCGCGGGCAATGGTACGGGCGACACGCGCTGGAAAGTGCCGGGCGTGCTCGACTGGTCGACCGGCATCTACAACCCACGCGTGGACGTGACGAAGGAGACGACGACGCTCTACGCCTCGGACCGCGACGTGTTCCTGTTCCTCGTCGATGACCTGAACCCGATCGAGGCGGGGCTGCTGTCCGACGGCTCGCCCGACCTCTATTTCCGGGGGTTCTATTGCTGGAACTCCGAGGTGGGGGCCAAGACGCTCGGCATCGCCAGCTTCTACCTGCGCGCCGTCTGCCAGAACCGAAACCTCTGGGGCGTCGAGGATTTCCAGGAGATCACCATCCGGCATTCGAAATACGCCGCCTCCCGCTTCGCGCACGAGGCCGCCCCGGCGCTCAGCCGCTTCGCCGAGTCCTCGCCCGCGCCCTTCATCGACGGCATCCGCGCAGCGCAGGAGAAGATCGTCGCGCGGTCGGACGAGGACCGACAGGATTTCCTGCGCAAGCGCGGGTTCTCGAAGGCAGAGACGGGGCGGATCGTCGAGACGGTGCTCGCCGAGGAAGGCCGCCCGCCAGAGAGCGTCTTCGACTTCGTGCAGGGGATTACGGCGGTCGCCCGGTCGAAGTCGCAGCAGGATGCGCGGTTGGTGATGGAGGGGAAGGCGAAGGCGTTGTTGGAGGTCTTGAACTAGCCCGTCCTATCGGACCGTTATCTACCTAGAGTTCGGAAAGACCATCGTTATACCCCTGCAACGCCACAACGAGTATCAATTCCCATCGACAAGTGCATTCATCTTTTCATTGAAAAGCCCCAGCGCAGTGCATCTTTGCGCAAGTTCACTTTGGGCACATCCGGTCAACCCAATCATTTACCGCGTCAGATCGAAAATATTTCAAGCTATCTGATTCAGACAAGAAGCCCATCCGTCGCGAATAGTGTTGATATCCATCTGCGGGTTTCGGCCCAACCTTTGAGGTATACCATTCACTCGCGTGGTCCAATAAGATTTGAAAAGAGTAGTTCCTGTTGTTGTTGACTCCCTCAAGACGGGGGTCGAAATACTCAGCTGCTCGCTTATCTGCCGATGTTAGGAATCCCTCGGAGATTAAGCTATCGAACCAGTTTTCTGCACTTCTCAGGTTGGCTACAGCATCTACAAGGTCACTAGACCGTCGGATCTGTGAACTGGTCATGCCATTGTTTCTGAGCGCTTCAACAACACCTTCTCGTGTTTCACTTCGATTCTTAGTTAGGGTTTCAGATATGTATGCTCGCATAGTCGATTCAAAAACCAGAGAATCTGTCTCAAAACTGATGATCGCAAATCCCCACAAGGCTGCCATCTGGGGATTACGCTGAGTATAGTCGAAGAACTCTTTCTCCCATAGCTGAGCACTCGGTGTCATCCCGGACTTGATCCAACGTTCCGCGATCTTGGCTCGCTCATTCTGCCAGTCTCTAACCGCATCTTGCATGTGCGCTACCTTTTCAGGCTCAAGGCGTATATCCCCCTCCAATACAACTTGCTCCAGACGAGCACGCATCTCGTTCCAAGGCCCAACTGTAGTGTCGCCAGAATAGAGATACCTTCCGACCAAATCATTGAGAGACTTTTCGGAGCGAGCGCCCTCATATTCAATCTGAACTTGCCTTGCTAATTCTGCGAGCCGTTGCTGGCAGGGTGGGCATGCGAGCATATGGATTGCTTTCCACAATCCTTCCTGAGCCGAATTCGAAGTTCTGAACGCTTCATATATTTGGCGATCGGTCAGGCCCAGATGAAATTTCGCGACACGTCTAGGTCCGCCCATAGCGCCATGGCTAATCGCATCTACCAAGGTTAAGATTCGAGGAATTATGTCATTGGGTATCTCAGATGCAGTCGGAGTGTGCTGCAACCTCTTGAATTCGACATTCTCCGATGGTGGCGGATCCTTTAAGTACGCTGCAATGTCCGGCTCGACACGCAGTCCTTCGCTAGATCCAGCAGCCACATGCGCCAATTTTCTCAAGAATGTCTCTCCGGCACCTTGCCTGGCCTCCTCGGCTTCCAAGTAAGCCGTCTCAATCTTTCTAGTTGGACTGAAATCCTTCCACATCGCCGAATCGACAAGAGGCCGGTATCCTGCTTCACGTAACGCAGTGGTGGTCCGATCCTCCTGCGAGAACAGTACATCGCCCATCGCTTCGATTGCGCGAAAATCGCCTACGGCGATTTCCCGGTCTTGAGCTTCAGCTACTCCGCCAATACTGACAAAGGAACAAAAGCTCAATAAAATGAGAGCGTTTCGGACAATTTTTGAAATCTGTTTTTGCATCAAATCATCCACTCCAAAATTTCTTAGGACAGGGCTTATACGCTACCATTCGAGGCGATTCGTTGCAATCGACGCAGAAGTTCGCTTCGCTCCATCTTGGCTGCGTCAGACAATTGCGGGTGATCGACAGACAGCAAGATGGATGCCATCATTCGAGGTCCATGCAGCGCAGCTTGTTCGAAAACTTCCAGCCAAAAGTTCTCCAGGCCGACAATGCCCGCGTCGGGTAACTTTCCCTTGCGGATTTGGCCTACATCGACTTTATCGCGGCTCGCCTGACGTCTAGCTTCGTTTATCTTACCAATAAGCGCCCGTGCTTCAAAATGATCGAAACAATCAGCATAAGACCTCGCGAGATTAAAAGCAGAATATTGTTTTACAATTGGCCCAACAGGAAAGTCTTCAACAGAAAAATCGTCGATACAAGCTTCAATCGCTGCATTCGAACCGCTACCGCTTGACCCATCAACTTCAGCCGATTCGCCTCCAATAGTATTTTCGATGACCTCGACGCGCTTGAAGAAGCCATTCAGAAAACTAAGTAAAAGACGATGCTGAATAGATTCTGCGCTTTCTGGCTTTGCAATTGACGAGTGGTCCGAGTTTGGAACTTTGAAAGGCTCGCCAAAATATCTAGCTCCAGAAAATGGCTCTACAACCTGGCGACGTATAAGACCTTTAAAGACAATAAAATTGTCTTCAATCAATTCCTTACCCTCAATCCTTATATCACCAGACTCCTTGAAATTTATGAATTCCTTGTCTAAGTCCAATAGCCATGAATTGGTTTGAGCGAAGCGCAACGCATCTTCCTGAGTGTGACCAAAAAGCCTCGCAAGCGGCGACAGCCAATTAGCGTAATTCGAGCCAAGTGATGGAGAGGCAATCAAAAACAGTCCCAACTCAACGTTTCGATTCTCGAAATCACTTTTTCTCTCAACTATAAACTTTCGAGCAACAATGCCCCCCATACTATGGCAAACAAACGCGATTTGAGAATTATCCAACAGTGCGTCAAGCCGAAAGTACTCTTTAAGGCTATCTATCACATCGCCAAGCCTATATGTCCCCGAGAATAATCCGGTCTTATATGTGAAAATGTAGATTCCGGATTCTTCGAACTGCTTTTCCGCTTCAAGTAGCTTTGGCCAATATTCGCCGTTTTTGTTTTGCCAGCAGGATTCTCCATCCGAGAGAATTCCGTGGATGAATACTATCGCTGTTCCATCTTTGCTGCGCCTCAACCACTGCCCCACCATCATTATCTCCGTTTGAGCAGAACTGAACGGATCGTACCTGATCAAAGCATAGAATATCGCCACAACGTCAATAAATAAAGGTCGGAACTAGACCGGTGAACCGCCGCGTCCGAGGTCATGATTTCATCCCTACCTCGCTTTGGCGCTGAAGGCATTTTCAGGTCTATCTAGAGTGAGAGGGGTGCCGGATGTTCCGTGACGGGTTTGGAGGTCGGGAGAGAGGCTCCCGGCTGGCCTGTCGCGGAGATATCCCGATGACCAAGCAACAGAAACTCACCCTCAGTGATCAGCCCCAGTTGAGTGGTCCGATCTGATTGTTAGTGCATGACTGGCCTTTGGTCCATCTGAACGATGGCTTCTGGCGCTGGCGGGCGGTAGCCCAGAGCACTATGTGGGCGTTTCGTGTTGTAGTGCTTCCTCCATTCTTCGATCAATATTTGCGCCTCGCGTAGGCTGTAGAAGATTTCGCCGTTCAAGAACTCATCCCGGAACCGGGCATTGAAGCCTTCACAATATCCGTTCTCCCAAGGCGACCCGGGTTCGATGTAAGCGGTCTTTGCTCCGACAGCCTCGATCCAGTCCCGCACGGCCTGAGCAACGAACTCCGGGCCATTGTCAGACCGAATGAACGACGGGATGCCGCGCAGGATGAACAGGTCGCTCAAGGTGTCGATGACCTTGCCCGAGTTCAGCTTGCGATCCACACGGATGGCCAAACATTCTCGGCTGTATTCATCGATGATGTTGAGCGTGCGGAACGCCTTTCCATCTTCGGTGCGGCAATGCACGAAGTCATAGCTCCAGACATGATCGCGCCGTTCCGGCCGAAGCCGGACACACGATCCGTCATTGAGCCAGAGCCTCCCTTTCTTCGGTTGTTTCATTGGCACTTTCAGCCCCTCTCGTCGCCACAGCCTTTCGACCCGCTTATCGTTCACATGCCAGCCAGCGTCTCTCAGCAGCGCAGCGATCCGACGATAGCCGTATCGGCCATACTGCCGGGTCAGTTCGATCATGTCGGCCACCAATCGTTCTTCATCCCGGCGGCCAACTGGCACCCTGCGCTGTGTGGATCGGTGCTGTCGCAGTACCCGGCAGGCGCGGCGTTCCGAGACATTCAGCTCGGCACGAACGCGATCAATGCAAGCACGGCGACGAGCGGGGCTTAGAAGTTTCCCTTTGCGGCCTCTGCAAGGATCAGCTTGTCCAACGTCAGATCGGAAACAGCTTTGCGCAGCCGCTCGTTCTCTTTCTGAAGCCGCTTCAATTCCTTCAACTGGTCTGTGCCCATTCCACCGTACTTCTTCTTCCACCGGTAGTAGGTCTGTTCAGTCACGCCAATCTGCCGGATCGCATCCAGTCGCGGCAGACCTTGCCCCGTCAGAACCTCAACTTGCCGTAATTTCGTGACAATCTCCTCGGGCTTTGGTCGCTTGTTGGCCATGTGTTTCCTCCGTTTTCCTAAACATAGCGGAGGACCACTTCAGTGGGGGAGGACCA